>NZ_JBHLWV010000024.1:0-103694 GCF_042432625.1 Gordonia phosphorivorans
CCAGCGCCGATGGTACTGCACCCTAATCAGTGTGGGAGAGTAGGACACCGCCGAACACAACTTGAAAAGCCCCCGAACCCTCGTGGTTCGGGGGCTTTTCGCATCTGCACCCCCCGTCGGCGAGCTGCGAGCGCGCACCGTTACGCTGGCGGGCGTGCGACTCGTGATTGCTGAATGTCAGGTCGATTATGTCGGCCGATTGACCGCTCATCTCCCGATGGCCCGCCGGCTGCTGCTGATCAAGTCCGACGGCTCGGTCAGCGTGCACGCGGACGATCGTGCCTACAAGCCCTTGAACTGGATGAGCCCGCCGTGCTGGCTCACCGAGGAGCCGGCGCCGGAGGGTAGCGAGGCGCAGGCGGTGTGGGTGGTGGAGAACAAGGCCGGCGAGCAGCTGCGCATCACCGTGAACGACATCGAGCACGACTCCTCACACGAGCTGGGCGTGGATCCGGGCCTGGTCAAGGACGGCGTGGAGGCGCACCTGCAGGAACTGCTCGCCGAGCACGTGCAGACCCTGGGGGACGGGTACACGCTGATCCGTCGCGAATACATGACCGCGATCGGCCCGGTGGACCTGCTCTGTCGAGACGCCGACGGACAGACGGTGGCGGTGGAGATCAAGCGCCGCGGGGAGATCGACGGCGTGGAGCAGCTGACCCGCTACCTGGAGCTGCTGAATCGAGATGCGACGCTCGCCCCGGTGGCCGGGATCTTCGCCGCTCAGCAGATCAAGCCGCAGGCCAAGACGCTGGCGACCGACCGCGGTATCCGGTGCGTGACCCTCGATTACGACCGTCTGCGCGGCACGGAGAGCACCGAGTTCCGCCTCTTCTGAGCGGGTTGCGCGCGAACGACCCCCGATGCACTGTTCCCGCGAGCCGAGAGGTCGGTTCGCGGGAACAGTCCTTTCCCGAGTGTTCGGGGTGGGCTCAGGCGGAAGCCCGAGCGGGGCCGTCGGTGGTGCCGCCGAAGTCGGTGAGGAGATCGTCCTCGTCGTACTCGCTGTCGACCGCGTCGAGGACGTCGGTGCTCTCCAGGCCGGGCGCCCAGGCGTCGGCCTCGAAGCGATCGCGGCCCACCAGGGTGCGGTTGAGCAGTTCCAGGTCGTCGGTCTCGGTGGTCTGCACCAGGGCCTGCTCGTCGTCGGAGAGGGCCAGTGCGCCGGGCAGGGCGGCGAGGTGGGCGCCGAGCGCGTCGAGGTGGTCGAGGATCTGGGTGTGCGCCTCATTGGCGGCCTGCGCCAGATCCCGCGAGCGGGCCAGGCGGGCGGCCGCGATGTGGTGGGCGGCGCCGCGCAGACCGGCGGCGTCGTCCTCGGCGGCGGCGACGAGGGCCTCGGCCCGAGCCTTGGCCGTCGCCAGCATCTCGGCGATCTGGCGTTCGGCCTCGGCGCGGTCGCGCAGGGAGAACTGGCGGACCTCTTCGGCGTCGGCGTCGATCTCCGCGGCCCGTGCCTCGGCGTCGGTGATCGTCTTGTCGGCCTGCTGGGCGGCCAGTTCGACCGTGCGCGCGGCATCGCTGCTCGCATCGCTGCGGAGGTCTGCCGCTTGCTGCCGGGCCACCGAGACCAGCTCGTCGGCCTCGTCGCGGGCGGTGGTGCGGATCTCCGCGGCCTCCTCGGTGGCCAGGGTGAGCATGCGGGACAGTCGCTCGCTCATGCCGGTGACCGTGGTCGGCGGTGCCGACAAGGCGTCGACGTCGTCCTGCAGGCCGCGGATACGTCCGCGCGCCTGCTCGAGGTGCCCGAGCAGGTCGTCGGCGTGGGCGTGCGCCGAGTCGCGGTCGGAGGCCATCATCGCCAGATCGGCTTCGAGCTGACGGATGTGGTCGGTGACCTGATCGCGGTCGTAGCCGCGCATGACGATGGGGAAGGGGCTTTGACGCTGACCGGGAGCTGACATGAAGGCAACATTAGGCCCGCCGCACAGTGATCTGCCGTAGCACACGCGGCGTGTTGTGCTGCGGTTTGGTAACGATGGGACTGGTGTGACTCGACGATCGGGGGCCCCGACGCCCCTCGGCGTCAGTGGGCGGTGGAGGGTTCGACCAGTTCCAGGAGCACCCCGCCGGCGTCCTTGGGATGGACGAAGTTGATCCGCGAGTCGGCGGTGCCGCGCTTGGGCGCCGGGTACAGCAGTCGGACGCCGTTGGCGGTGAGGACGGCGGCGACCGCGTCGAGGTCGGTCACGCGGACGGCCATCTGCTGCAGGCCCGGGCCGCTGCGGTCGAGGAACTTGGCGATCGTCGACTGCTCGTTCAACGGGGCGAGCAGCTGAATGAGAGCGCCCGTGGAGCCGGCCGGTCCGACCATGGCCTCGCGGACGCCCTGCTCCTCGTTGACTTCCTCGTGGAGGTTCTCGAAGCCCAGGTTGGTCCGGTACCACTCGAGGGCGGCATCCAGGTCGGGCACCGCGATGCCGACGTGGTCGATGCCGACCACGAGGTCGGCCACATTCTGCAGTGCGCCAGTGGTGCGGTTCACGTCTTCCGATGCTGAATTGCTCATGTAACCACGGTAGCGTTGACCCAAAAGTGCCCTGCTGCGAGGTCCTTGTTGCGGGCGCTGTATGGTCCCTCATTCTTCAGGAGTTCAGATGTCCGAAAACACCACCGTCATCGTCTCGGGCGCTCGCACGCCGTTCGGTCGTCTGATGGGTTCGCTCAAGAACTTCTCGGCCGTCGACCTGGGCGCCATCGCCATCAAGGGCGCGCTCGAGCGTTCCGGGGTGCCGGCCTCCGAGGTCGACTACGTGATCATGGGCCAGGTGCTCACCGCGGGCGCGGGCCAGATGCCGGCGCGCCAGACCGCCGTCAAGGCCGGTATCGGCTGGGACGTCCCGGCGCTGAGCATCAACAAGATGTGCCTGTCGGGCATCGACGCCATCGCCCTGGCCGATCAGCTGATCCGGGCCGGCGAGTTCGAGTGCGTGGTGGCCGGCGGCCAGGAGTCGATGACCCAGGCTCCGCACCTGCTGCCCGGCAGCCGCGGCGGCTTCAAGTACGGCAACACCGAGCTCGTGGACCACATGGCCTTCGACGGCCTGCACGATGCCTTCACCGATCAGCCGATGGGCGGACTGACCGAGGATTTCAACGACACCGACGGCTTCACCCGGGAGCAGCAGGACGAGGTGGCCGCGCGTAGCCACCGGCTGGCCGCGGCCGGCGCCTCCAGCGGCGCGTTCGACGCCGAGATCGTGCCCGTGGAGATCCCGCAGCGCGGCGGCGACCCGATCGTCTTCTCCGCCGACGAGGGCGTGCGCGCGGCGACCACCACCGAGTCGCTCGGCGGCCTGCGTCCGGCCTTCCGCAAGGGCGGCACCATCACCGCCGGCAACGCCTCGCAGATCTCCGACGGCGCCTGCGCCGTCGTGGTGATGAGCAAGGCCAAGGCGCAGGAGCTGGGGCTGGAGTGGCTGGCCGAGATCGGCGCGCACGGCGTCGTCGCGGGCCCGGACTCGTCGCTGCAGGAACAGCCGGCTAACGCCATCGCCAAGGCCTGTGAGCGCGAGGGCATCGCGGCGACCGACCTGGACCTGGTCGAGATCAACGAGGCCTTCGCCGCGGTGGGCCTGGCGTCCACCCGCAAGCTGGGCCTGGATGCGGAGATCGTGAACGTCAACGGCGGCGCGATCGCGCTGGGTCACCCGATCGGCGTCTCCGGTGCGCGGATCGTGCTGCACCTGGCCAACGAGCTCAAGCGTCGCGGTGGCGGCGTGGGCGCGGCGGCACTGTGCGGTGCCGGCGGCCAGGGCGATGCCCTGATCGTGCGTGTGCCCAAGGCCTAATCCGGTCCCGACCGAGAACACATACGTAACCGACGAACGACGAACCCTTGACGATGGATGACGCGCAGATGAGTACCGATAGCCAGACCGACAACCCCACGACCGAGACCACCGGGAGCTGGTCGGAGCGTTGGCTGGACATGAAGCACCCGGCCTCGCGGTTCCGCCTGATCGCCCTCATCGAGGCGATCACCTGGGGCCTGCTGATCATCGGCATGATCGTCAAGCGGGCCGGAGGCATCGGTTCGGCCACGATGGTGCCCGGCACGCTGCACGGCATCGCCTTCGTGGCCTTCGTGGCGATCGTCTTCCGGGCCGCGGGGGAGCTGGAGTGGAACCGGAAGGTCACCGCGCTGGCGCTGCTGTCGTCCATTCCGCCGTTCTGCTCGCTGCTCTTCGAGTGGTGGGCCCAGCGGGAAGGCCTCCTGCACGAGCCCGCCGCGGCACCGGAGGCCGACGAGTCGGAGGACGGGCATGAAAGACTGTCGGTGTGACTAATCCGAGGAATCGTCGGCCCGCGGCCGGCATGCAGTCTCCCGGTGCGATGGCCGGTGCCGTCGACCTGTCGACGTTGGCCGCGAAGGCCGAGACCAGCCGGGCCGCCAGCGGGGCGAGTGCCCCGGCGAGCGGCGGCGGCGCCGTCGTCGACGTGGTCGACGCGACGTTCGAGACCGAGGTCATCGAGCGCTCGACCCGCGGACTGGTGATCGTCGAGCTCTGGGCCGACTGGGCACCGGAGTCGGCGCAGCTGTCGCCCATGCTGGCCGCGATGGCCCAGCGTGCGGGCGGGCAGTGGACCCTCGCGCGGGTCGACGTGGACGCCAGCCCGGGCATCGCGCAGGCCTTCGGTGCGCAGTCGGTGCCGATGGTGGTGGCGCTGGCCGGTGGACAGCCGGTCTCGGCCTTCAACGGCCTGCAGCCGGAGGCACAGATCCAGGGCTGGATCGACGAGATCGTCAGCAAGGTCGGCGGCGGGGCTCCGGCGCCCGCGGCCGAGCCGGAGGATCCGCGGATGGTGGCCGCCGAGCAGCTGATGAACGACGGCGACGTCGACGGGGCGCTCGCGGTGTACCGGACCATCCTCGAGTCGGAGCCGAACCATCCGGAGGCGCGCGCCACGGTGCGCAATCTCGACTTCATCATGCGGGCGCAGGCGCACGATCCGAGCATCGTGGAGCTGGCGGCGCCCGGAGACATCGACGCGCAGTTCGCCGCCGCCGATGTGCTGCTGCTCAGCCAGCAGAACGAGGCGGCCTTCGACCGGATCCTCGCGGTGGTGCGCAGCACCTTCGGCGACGACAAGGATCGCGCCCGCGCGCGTCTGCTGGAGCTGTTCGAGCTCTTCGATCCGGCCGACCCGCTGGTGGTGGCCGCACGGCGCAAGCTCGCCGTCGCGCTGTACTGACTGAACTGATCACCGACTGCCCGTCGGTTCTGATCACCGACTGCCGGTCGGGTCCGGGGTGAAGAACACCGCGGACTCGGCCGGCAGTGTCAGTCGGGCGCTCACCGGTCGTCCGTGGCTGGGTACCGGCTCGGTGTGGACGCCGCCGAGGTTCCCCACGCCGAGGCCGGCGTAATCGGCGGCACCGGTATTGCAGATCTCCCGCCACCTGCCGGGGTACGGCAGGCCGAGCCGATAGTCGTACAGGTCGCGCGTGGAGAAGTTGAACACGCACGCCACCGTGTGGCCCGGCGCGCTCGGTGCGGGCCCCAGACGCAGGAAACCGATCACACTGTTGGTGGTGTCGGTGGCGTCGAGCCACGAGAAGCCGTCGACGTGGCCGTCCAGCGCGTGCAGCGCCGGGTAGGTGCGGTACAGCCGGTTGAGGTCGGCGACGACCCGCGCGATCCCGGCGTGCTGCGGATCGTCGAGCAGGTCCCAGTCGGGGCCGCGGACGTCGGACCATTCGTCGCGTTGGCCGAACTCCTGCCCCATGAATAGCAGCTTCGCTCCCGGATGACTCCACTGGTAGGCCAGCAGGGCCCGGACGCCGGCCGCGCGCTGCGAACCCTCGGGCAGCCGCGTCCAGAGGGTGCCCTTGCCGTGCACCACCTCGTCGTGGCTCAACGGCAGGATGAAGCGTTCGGCGGTGGCGTAGGTGAGCGAGAAGACCAGGCGTTCGTGGGCCCGGCGGCGCTCGGCGTGCGGGTGGGCGACGAAGGCCAGGACGTCGTTCATCCAGCCGAGATTCCACTTGTAGTCGAAGCCGAGGCCGCCGCGGGCGGTGGGGGCGGTGACCCCCGGCCAGGCCGTCGACTCCTCGGCGATCATCACCGCGCCGGGGACGGCCCGGTGCACGGCGTCGTTCAGGTCGCGGAGAAAGGCGACGGCCTCGTCGTTCTCGTGGGTGCCGCGCGCATTGGGTCGCCACTGGCCGGGCTCGCGCGAATAGTCCAGGTAGAGCATCGCGGCGACGGCATCCACCCGCAGACCGTCGAGGTGGAACTGCCGGCACCAGTAGACGGCGCTGGCGATCAGGAACTCCCGGATCTCCGGACGCCCGAGGTTGAAGGCGTAGGTGCCCCAGTCGGGCTGCTCGCGGCGCAGCGGATCGGCGTGCTCGTAGAGCGGGGTGCCGTCGAACCGGCCGAGCGCGAACGGATCCTTGGGGAAGTGGGCGGGCACCCAGTCCAGGAGCACGCCCAGGCCGCGGCCGTGCAGATGATCGACGAGCGCGCGGAAGTCGTCCGGCGTCCCCAGACGGGCGGTGGGCGCGAAGAACGAGCCCACCTGATAGCCCCACGAACCCCCGTAGGGATGCTCGGTGATGGGCAGCAGCTGCACGTGCGTGAAGCCGTGCGCCACCGCATGGTCGGCCAGCTCGCGGGCGACGTCGCGATACCCGAGTCCGGGACGCCACGACGGCAGGTGCACCTCGTAGATGGCCATCGGCGCGGCGGTGTGGTCGGTCTCGGCCCGCCGGGCGAGCCACTCGTCGTCGGTCCAGACGTACGACGACGGGGCGGTCACCACCGATGCGGTCTCCGGCGGACACTGCGCGGCCCGGGCCAGCGGATCGGCCTTGTCGCGGACCACGCCGTCGGCGCCGGTGACGCGGTACTTGTAGTGCGTGCCGGGGCCGGCGTCCGCGACGGTGGCCGACCAGATGCCGTCGGCGCCCCGGGTCATCGGGTGCGCCTGCCCGTGCCACTGGTCGAAGTCGCCGAAGACGGTCACCGCGCGGGCGTTGGGGGCCCAGAGGTGAAAGTCGGTGCCGTCGGCGCCGGGCCGGGGAAAGGCGCCCTGGCGCTCCCAGAGGGGGAGTTCGGCGGTCACGACGGGGCGGCGCCGGTGTCGAGTCGGCGCAACGCGGCGCGTACCGGCGCGGGATCGGTGGTGCGCCAGAACGGCGGCAGGCCGGCGATGAGGTAGCCGCCGTACCGCGCGGTGGCCAGCCGCGAGTCGAGAACGGCCACTACGCCGCGATCGCCGTCGGCGCGCAGCAGCCGCCCCGCGCCCTGCGCCAACAGCAGCGCCGCGTGGTTGGCCGAGACGGCGAGGAAACCGTTGCCGCCGTGCGCATCGATGTCACGCTGGCGCGCGGCCAGCAGCGGGTCGTCGGGCCGCGGGAACGGAATCCGGTCGATCAGTACCAAACGCAGCGACGGTCCGGGGACGTCGACGCCCTGCCACAGCGAGAGGGTGCCGAACAGGCAGGTCCCCTCGTCGGCGGCGAACCGCTCGATCAGGGTGGAGGTGGTGTCGTCGCCCTGGCAGAGGATCGGGAACGACACGCGCTCGCGCAACGCCTCGGCCGCCTGGGTGGCCGCGCGCATGGAGGAGAACAAGCCCAGGGTGCGGCCGCCGGCCGCGGTGATGAGCTCGACCATCTCGTCCAGGGTGGCCGGCGCCGGGCCGTCCCGTCCGGGCGGGGCCAGGCGGCGGGCCACGTAGAGGATCGCCGACCGCGGGTAGTCGAAGGGGGAACCGACGTCCAGGCCGCGCCACTGCGTGCGCGCGCCGCCGGCGACGTCGGCCAGCACCGGCTTGGCCCCGTCGGTCTTGCCGGCTGCCGTCTTGCCGGCTGCGGTCTTGCCGGCTGCGGTCTCGTCGGGGTTCTCCTGCGGGGGCAGCCCCCAGGTTCGGGCGAGTGCGTTGAAATTGCCGCCGATGGTGAGCGTCGCGGAGGTCAGGATGACGGTGGCATCGGTGAACAGCGACGTCCGCAGCAGCCCGGCCACCGACAGCGGAGCGATGTACAGCGCGCGGCGCGTGTCGCCGCCGCGGAGGCGTTCCTCGGCCACCCACACCACGTCGCGGCGCTTGGTCACGTCGGGCTCGGCGAACACTCCGAGGATGCGCACGGCGGTGTCGTGCAGGTTCTCCAGGGCGCTGACCGCCATCTGGCGCGCCGCCGCGGCATCGGGGTCACCGGCCGCGGCCCCGCCGGAGCTGGGCTCGATCTCGGTGCGCGCCTCCCACAGTCGGTCGCGCAGACCGGCGAGGAGTTCGGCGGCGCCGCCGGGCAGCCGGGTCCATTCACCCACCCGCGCCTCATCGAGCAGCGCCTCGAGCTGCTCGGAGACCCCGGCGAGGGTCTCGGCGGTCTCGGTGGAGATCAGTTTTCCGGCCCGCCGCGTCACGTAGGTGAGGCCGACGCCGGAGATCTCCTCGGTGGAGACCGACGTGATGCGGTCGACCAATTCGTGCGCCTCGTCGATCACCACCACCCGGTGCTCGGGCAGGATGGTGGCCGGGCTCATCGCGTCGATGGCGAGCATGGCGTGGTTGGTCACCACCACGTCGGCTTCGGCGGCACGACGGCGCGCGGCCTCGGCGAAGCAGTCCTCCCCGTACGGGCAGGCGACGGCGCCGATGCACTCGCGGGAACTGACACTGACCTGCCGCCACGACCGGTTGTCCACACCGGGGCTCAGATCGTCGCGGTCGCCGGTCTCGGTGTCCGAGGACCACTCGCGCAGGCGGGTGATGTCGCGGCCCATCCGGGAGAGCTCGAAGGCGTCGAACAGCTCGGTCTCCGGCTCCTCCGCGGCGCCGGAGTGAATCTTGTTCAGGCACAGGTAGTTGGCCCGCCCCTTCAAGATGGCGAAGGCTGGCGCGCGGCCCAGCGGATCGGTCACCGCATCGCGCAGACGCGGCAGATCGCGATCGGTCAGCTGGCGTTGCAGCGCGATGGTCGCGGTGGAGACCACCACGGTCTCACCGGAGTCGACGGCGTGCCGGAGCGCCGGCACCAGGTAGGCCAGCGACTTGCCGGTGCCGGTGCCGGCCTGCACGGCCAGGTGGTGGCCGTCGTCGATGGCCTCGGCCACCGCGGTGGCCATCTGAACCTGGCCGTCGCGTCGGGAACCGCCGAGAGCGGTCACCGCGGAGGCCAGGAGGCTGGGAACGTCGGGCAGGTCGCTCACTCGCTGTCGGCACCCGTGTACAGCAGATCGCCGACCAGGTCGATGCCCGCGGCGAGCATCTCGTCGCCGGCGCGCGCCCAGGTGGCGGTCGCGATGGCGGCGGTGAAGTTCAACAGCACCCGCGTGGTCAGGCCCTCCCGGGCGGCGTCGAGCGCGGTGGCGCGCACGCAGTGGTCGGCGGCCAGACCCACCACGTCGACCTCGGTGATGCGGTGGGCGCGCAGCCAGTCCGCCAGCGAGATGCCCTCGCCGGTGGTGCCCTCGAAGCCGGAGTAGGCCGCGGTGTAGGCGCCCTTGTCGAAGACCGCGTCGAAGCGGGTGGTGTCCAGTTCCGGGTGGAAGCCGACGCCGTCGGTGTGGACCACGCAGTGCGGGGGCCAGGAGTCGACGTAGTCGGGCGTCTCGGAGAAGTGGTCGCCCGGGTCGATGTGGTAGTCGCGGGTGGCCACGACGGTGGTGTACTCCCGCATCAGCTGCGTGCAGGCCCCGGCGACGGCGCCGCCGCCGAGCACCGCGAGGGCGCCGCCCTCGCAGAAGTCGTTCTGGACGTCGACGACGATCAGTGCGCGATGCGCGTCGCGACTCATGGGGCCTCCGGTGGGTTGAGGTAGCGCGTTCCGATGGCCGGATCGCCGTGACTGAGGCCCAGGCCCTCCCAGGGCAGGCTCACCAGGCCGCGGGCCAGGTGGCTGCGCGAATCGGTGAGCGAGGGCACGTCGGCTACTCGCTCGCCGCCGCGGACCAGCGGGATCTGCAGTTCACGGGTGTTCAGCGTACCCGTGGCCGACGCGGGCAGGGCGGTGCCGTCGCGGTACAGGATCTCCTCCACGACGGTGCCGGTGTCGCGGGCGGTGCGCACGGCGCGCTTGGCGCCGCCTTGGCTCTGCTTGTTGCTCGAACGCTTGGCCACCGGGATGCCGTCGACCTCCACGAGCTTGTAGACCATGCCCGCGGTGGGGGCGCCGCTGCCGGTCACCAGCGAGGTGCCGACGCCGTAGACGTCCACCGGCTCGGCGCGCAGCGAGGCGATCGCGTACTCGTCGAGGTCGCCGGAGACCACGATCTTGGTCTCGGTGGCGCCCAGGTCGTCGAGCTGCTGGCGGACCTGTCGGGCCAGCACACCGAGGTCGCCGGAATCGATGCGCACCGCGTACAGGTCGGTGCCCGCGACGTCGATGGCGTTGCGCACGCCGGCGGTGATGTCGTAGGTGTCCACCAGCAGGGTGGTGCCGACGCCGTGACCGGCGATCTGCGCGGCGAAAGCGGCACGCTCGTCGTTGCCCTCGGCCCCGGTGAACAGCAGGGTCCACGCGTGCGCGGCGGTGCCCGCGCTCGGCACGCCGTAGGTCCGGGCGGCTTCCAGGTTGCTGGTGGCGGTGAGCCCGGCGAGGTACGCGGCGCGCGAAGCGGAGACCGCCGCGCGCTCGTGGGTGCGCCGCGAGCCCATCTCGATGATCGGCCGTCCGGCGGCGGCGGTGACCATGCGCGCGGCGGCCGAGGCGACCGCGCTGTCGTGGTTGAGGATCGACAGGGCGAGGGTCTCCAGGACTACGCCCTCGGCGAAGCCGCTGCGCACCGTCAGAACGGGGGAGCCGGGGAAGTACAGTTCGCCCTCGGCGTAGCCCTCGATGTCGCCGGTGAAGCGGTAGTCGGCCAGCCAGTCCAGGGTGGGCGCGTCGACCACGTCGCGCACCGCGTCGAGTTCGGCCGGGCCGAACCGGAAGTCCGTCAGCGCGTCGAGGAGGCGCTCGGTGCCGGCCACCACGCCGTAGCGGCGGCCGTCGGGCAATCGTCGGGCGAAGACCTCGAACACACACCGTCGGTCCGCGGTCCCGGCGGCCAGCGCCGCGGAGACCATGGTGAGCTCGTACTGATCGGTCAGCAGCGCGGTACTGGTCACGTTCGCTACCCTATAACTCATGGCGCTTGAAGAAGCGGCACCCGGTACCGGCACCGGTACGGCGGTCGCCGAACCCGTAGCGGTGGTGGACAGGCCCTGGGTGACCATCGTCTGGGACGACCCCGTGAACCTGATGAACTACGTCTCCTACGTCTTTCAGAGAGTCTTCGGCTATCCCGAGCCGAAGGCGAACGAACTGATGCTGCAGGTGCACCACGAGGGCAAGGCCGTGGTGTCGGCCGGTGACCGGGCGCAAATGGAAGCCGACGTCAGCAAGCTGCATGCGGCCGGCCTGTGGGCGACGATGCAGCACGATTCCTGATGCGGACCTGGACTCGCCGGGGCAGTGGCGCGCAGCTGCGGATCTGCTCCAATCTGGAGAGCTACGAGTGTCAGCTGATCGCCTCGATGGTGCTGTCGACCACCGAGCTCCTCACCGAACGGGACGGTTCGGCGCCGCAGGACGCGCTGGCCGAACTCACCGGCATCCGCACCGGCCACACCACCGCGCCGCGGGATCTGACCCTGGGCCGGCTCCTGCCCGACTTCCACCGGCCCGACCAGGACGAGCTGTGGGCGGTCGGCACCGTGGTGGCCGACCTCAACGGCGCCCTGCGCAGCCTGAACGAACCGCAGATCATCGAGACCAAGCTGGCGGCCGGCCGCGTGGTGCTGGAGACGCTGCCCGACGGCGGCGGCGACGTGGCGCTCACCGCCGACCAGGCCCACGAATGGCTGACCGCGCTCAACGACGTGCGGCTGGCGCTGGGGGCGATGCTCGGGATCAGCGACGACTACCAGTGCCCCGACCCGGAGGATCCCCATGCCGGGCATTTCGACGTCTATCAGTGGCTGACCGTGGTCCAGGAACTGCTCGTCGAAGCGTTGATGGCGCCGTGACGGCGGGGGTGCCCGCGCGCGCGGGCGATCGCCTCACCCAGGTGGCCGGGATGCGGGTGGGCCATGCGCAGCGGCTCGACGACGAGGTGACGGTGGGCGGCCTCACCGAGCCCGGCGTCGGATGGGCCACCGGCACCACCGTGGTCTGGGTGCCCGACGGCGCGAAGACCGCGGTGGATGTGCGGGGCGGCGGACCCGGCACCCGGGAGACGGACCTGCTCGACCCGGTGAACACCGTGCTCGGCGCGCACGCGATCGTGCTGACCGGCGGCAGCGCCTACGGGCTGGCCGCCGCCGACGGGGTGATGGCCGGGCTGGAGGGCGCGGGCCGCGGACTGCCCATGGATCTGCTCGGTCACGTGGTGCCCATCGTGCCGGCCGCGGTGATCTTCGATCTGCCGGTCGGCGCCTGGGAGTGCCGCCCGGATGCGGACTTCGGCGCGCGGGCCCTGGCGGCGACGGCGGAGGACTTCGCGATCGGCAGTGTGGGCGCGGGCACCGGTGCCCGCGCCGGGGCGCTCAAGGGCGGGGTGGGGACGGCCTCGCTGACGCTGCCCGACGGGCCCGCGCGCGGCATGACCGTCGGTGCGCTGGTGGTGGCCAACCCGGTCGGCGCCGTGATCGACCCGGCGACCGGCCTGCCCTGGGGGCGCGACGACCTGGACCATCACGGACTCCGCGAGCCCGATCCGGCCGAGGTGGCCGCGCACGCGGACCTGCTCGCCAAGGGCACGGTGCTCAATACGACGATCGGCGTGATCGCCACCGACGCGGAGCTGTCGGTGGCCGATACCCGGCGCCTGGCGATGGCCGGGCACGACGGCCTGGCCCGGGCGATCCGTCCCGCGCATTCGCCGATGGACGGTGACACGCTGTTCGCGGTGGCCACCGGCACCGCGACCGCCGACGCGGAGACGGCGGTGCCGATGCCGCCGGGGATGAGTGCGGCCGCGCCGGTCGTGGCGGCGCTGTGCGCGGCGGCGGCGACGGTGACCCAGCGCGCGGTGGTGTCCGCGGTGCTCGCGGCCACCGGCGTGGGTGCGATCCCGGCCTACCGGGACGTGCTCGGCTCGGCGCTGGCCGGGCGGCGATGACGGCGCCCGCGCGCGCGGCGGACCGCCGGCCCCGACCCGCCTGGCAGCGCAGCGCGCTCATCATGGCGGTGATCATCGCCGGGCTGTTCGTGGTCGAGGCGATCGATGCCGCAGGCGACTACGCCCTGGATCAGGAGGGGATCGCGCCGCGCTCGGTGTCCGGCCTGACCGGAATCCTGTGGGCGCCGTTTCTGCACGTGGATTTCGCCCACCTGATCGCGAACGCGATTCCCGGTGCGATCCTGGGATTCCTGCTGTTGCTGGCGGGCCGCTTCCTGGCGGTCACCGCGGTGGTCTGGGTGGTCTCCGGTTTCGGGGTGTGGTTGCTCGCGCCGGCCGGCACGGTGACCGTCGGCGCCTCGGGCATCGTCTTCGGCTGGCTCACCTATCTGCTGGTGCGCGGGCTGTTCAATCGGCACATCTGGCAGGTGCTCGGCGGGCTGGTGCTCCTGGCGGTCTACGGCGGGATGCTGTGGGGCGTGCTGCCGCAGGGCGGGACCGTCAGTTGGCAGGGCCACCTGTGCGGCGCGCTGGGGGGCGTGCTGGCGGCCTGGATGCTGTCCGGGGTGGACAAGCGGGTCTCGGGTGGCCGGACCGCGCAGGTGACGGCCGGGCCCAGGTGACAAGCGGTCGCGGGGGCGGCACCGGGTAGGCTGGAACGCATGAGTTCGCCCCGGGCATTTGCTCCCGAAGCCTTCACCGTTTTCGCCTTGACCGGCTACGACGCCGTCGACGGACGGATCGAGACCCACTACGCGTTGGAGGGTCCGGACGCCGAGCCGATCGCCTTCACCGAGGTCTTCGACTTCACCGAGACCGGTGCCGCCGGCGTCCCGAATCCGTCGCTGATGCGACTGCTCGCACTGTCGGCGTGCGTGAGCTACTACAAGATGGCCGCGCCGTCGACGGTGGAGATCCGTTTCCCGGTGGCGCAGTTCGAGGTGGATTATCTGGCCGCGGTGATCCGCGGCGGGCTCGGTGAATTCGCCTACGAGAACGATCTGCCGGACGCGCTCGTCCCGACCATCGTCGCCGACCGGCTGCGCGCCGACGACGCCGCCGACGAGCGGCCCCGGGACTGGGACATCGCCGCGCCGCCCCTGGTGGCGGTCGGCGGCGGCAAGGACTCCATCGTCACCATCGAGGCGCTCAAGGCCGGCGGCTTCGCGCCGGTGCTGTTCAGCGTCAACCAGTATCAGCCCATCGACGACACCATCGCGGTCAGCGGGATGGCCTCGGTGCGCGTGCGTCGGCGCCTGGACCCCAAGATCGGCGAACTCAACAGCGCGGGCGCGTACAACGGACACATCCCGGTGACCGCCATCAACAGCGTGGTGGGCCTGCTCGCCGCCGACCTGATGGGTCTGGGCTCGGTGATCTTCTCCAACGAACAGTCCGCCGATATCGAGAACCTGGTGTGGCACGGCTTCGACATCAACCACCAGTGGTCCAAGAGCATCGTCTACGAGACCCTGCTGCGCGCGACGCTCGCCGCCTACGGGATGTCGTCGGACCGGTACTTCTCGCTGCTGCGGGCGCTGCCGGAGTCGGAGATCGCCGAGCGCTTCAAGGACCACCCCGAGTACTTCGACGTGTTCATCAGCTGCAACCGGTCCTTCGCGCTGGACCCGACCCGCCGGCGTGCCCGGTGGTGCGGCGAATGCGCCAAGTGCCTGTTCGTGTTCGTGATCCTGGCGCCGCGGATCGAGAAGGCGCGCCTGACGGAGATCTTCGCCGTCGACCCGCTCGACCGGCCGGCCAATCTCGCGCTCTACCGCGAGCTGGCCGGGCTGGCCAAGCACAAGCCGTTCGAGTGCGTCGGCGACTACGCGGAGGTCGCCGAGGCCCTGGTCGACCTCATGGACGACGACGCCTGGTGCGACGACGAGGTGGTCGCCGAGCTGGCCGGGCAGCGCCCGCGCCTGCACGAGATCGCCGCCGACAAGGCGCCGATCGTCGGAGCGGGCAACGTCCCCGCCCACTACGCGAAGGTGTTCGATGCGCTCGTATCGAGGTGAGCTCGGGAACGCCCGCATCGGCGTCTGGGGGTTCGGCCGGGAAGGTCGCGCGGTAGCGCAGACGGCGGTGGCCAGCGGGGCGCGGGAGGTGGTCGTCGTCGACGCGGCCGTCGCCGCCGAGGCCGCCGACCTCGGTCCGACGGTCCGTCTGCTCTCCGGCGACGAGTACCTGACGGAGTTCTCCACCTGCGACCGGGTGTTCGTCAGTCCCGGGGTGCCCTGGTTCCATCCGGCCGCCGTCGACCTGCGGGCGAGCGGGGTGCCGATTTCCTCGGCCACCGATCTGTTCCTGTCCGCGGCCGCCGATGCGGTCATCGGCGTCACCGGGACCAAGGGTAAGAGCACCACGGCCTCGTTCGCCGCGCACGTGCTGAGCCGACTCGGTGTCGCCGCGGTCGCCGCCGGCAACATCGGGCTGCCGCTGCTGGACGTGCCCGACGATGCGGGCCTCACCGTGGTGGCCGAGATCTCCAGCCAGCAGTGCGCCGCGATCGCGCGGTCGCCGCGGATCGCCGTGCTCACCAACCTCGGGCAGGACCACCTGGACTGGCACGGCGGCGTCGAGGAGTACGTGCGGGCCAAGGCGCGCATCTTCGATCGCGGCGCGCAGATCTTGATCTGCGAGCACCAGGCACTGCGCCAGCTGCGCGAGTTGGCCGGGCCCGCCGTGGACTTCCCGCCGACCGTGGTCACCGAAGAGGCGATCACCGACCGGTGGCCGTCGATCGAGACGATCGATCCGGCCTCGACGATGCGGTATCCGCACAACCAGCCGAACGGCCAGCTGGCGGTGCTCGCCGTCGAGGCGTCGCTCGGGCGCGAACTCACCGCGGCGGAGATCCTCGACGCCCTGGACTCGTTCACGGCGCTGCCGCACCGGCTGGAGGTGGTGCGGCGGGCTGCCGGGAAGCGGTGGATCGACGACACCCTGGCGACCACCGCGGACAGCGTGGTGGTGGCCCTGACGGCGATGCCTGCCGATCGGCCGGTCGCGGTGATCGTCGGCGGAATGGACCGCGGCATCTCCTATCGCGACCTCGACGACTTCCTGCTCGCCGGCTCGCGGTCGGTGGACCTGATTCAGATCCCCTCCAACGGGGCCAAGATCGGCCAGGGTTACGCGGCCGCGCGCCCGGCTCGCGTGCACCGGGCCGCCGACCTGGAGGACGCGGTGCGCCTGGCGTCGGGGCTGGACGTCGACGCGGTGCTGCTGTCCCCGGGCGCGCCCAGCTACGACGAATACGTCAACTTCGAAGCGAAGGCCACGGCGTTTGTGACCGCTGTCGATCGGCTGTAGCCGCCGTGAGCGCGCGCCGATAGATCAGGCGGGTGCCGTAACCGGTGGACGCCTTGCCGATCTGGCGGTAGCCGAGCGACCCGAAGAGGGCGCGGCTGGCCGCGTTCTGCGGGTGGATGGTGGCGAGGATCTCGTCCTTGCCGCGGCCGACGGCGATCTGCTCCAGCTGCAGAATCAAGCTGCGGCTCAGGTTGGCGCGGGTGAAGCCGTCCCGGGTGATGACCAGCTTCAGGTTGATCGAGGCGGCCAGTGCCTCCGGGTCGGAGGTGGTGTACCGGCGGATACTCTCCGCGCTGGTCCCGCCGTCGTACAGGATGGCTGCGGCGACCAGACGACCGTCCTTGCGCCACCCGAGCACGTGATGGTCGGGATCGGTCAGGCAGGCGGTGAACATCGCCGCGCTGTTCTCGCGCAGCACCGGCGAACCCTGCAGCATGGTGAGCGTGGCCGCCTGTAGTTCGAGCAAGTCGGCCAGATCGTCGGGGCCCAGGTCGACCGGTTCGAAGCCGCGGCTGGTCGCGGTGAGGGTCAGATAGTTCGGGTAGCCCACCGGCGTCGGGATGTCGTTGGCCATGATGTAGCGCGTCCAGTCGTGCATCAGGGCGGTGATGTTGGTGAACGAGTTCGGGTCCTTCAACAGGGTGGCCCCGGCGACGGCGGGGTGACCGACGGCGCTGAAGAAGCGATTGCGGAACAGCTCATCGGTGAGTTCGAAGTCCAGTGCCCCGCGCATGTGCAGCAGGTGCAGCGTCTCGAAGAAGGTGAGGTAACTGCTCATCGCGTAGCGGTCCTGCGGTCCGATCTCCTGCTTGAGGAGGATCTTCTTCCACAACTCGCCGATGTTCGGGTCGCCGGCGAAGCTGGTCTGCAGGTCTCGAATGAACTCGGCCTCGGCGTCTCTGCCGATGATGCATGTCGTCAGCGTATTGCAGTGTGTCCCAAGAACATCGGCTATGGGCCGCGGACGTCCGCGCGTCGTCGGGTGCGCGGTGCCCTCGCACGCCGGTGCACCGACTTTCGATCAAGGCCGGGGTTTCGCGCGGCCTGATTCGGGCGGCGTGGCAGAGTGGGGCCATGCGGTTGACGGTCCTCGGTTGCTCCGGCAGTGTGAATGGACCCGGAGCGGCGTGCTCGGGGTATTTGTTGCAGGCCGAAGGGCACGATCCGGTCCTGATCGATTGCGGGCACGGCGTGTTCGGCGAACTGCTCGAACACGCCGACCCGAACAAGGTGGCGGTACTGCTCTCGCACCTGCACGCCGATCACTGCCTGGACCTGCCCGCGATGCTGGTGTGGCGGCGCTGGGCCCCGACCCCGGCCGTCGAGCGTTCCCCGCTCTACGGTCCGCCGGATACGGCCCTGCGGATCGGCGCGGCCTCCTCGGAGTATCCGGGAGAGATCGACGACATCACCGACACCTACGACGTGCACGAGTGGGTGGACCGCTCGCCGATCACCTTGAACGGGCTGCACATCGAACCGTTCAAGGTCAGTCACCCGCCGTGCACCTTCGGCCTGCGCGTGACCGGGCCCGACGGGGAGGTCCTCGTCTACAGCGGCGACACCGGCTACTCCGACGTGGTGGTGGAGCTGGCCCGGGACGCGGATCTGTTCCTGTGCGAAGCCTCCTGGACCCATGACCCGGCGGTGCGTCCGCCGGACCTGCACCTGTCGGGGGTGGAGGCCGGGATGCTCGCGACCCGGGCGCAGGCGCGTTCGCTGGCGCTGACCCACATCGTGCCGTGGTGCGACGTGGACGCCATCCTCGACGAGGCCGGCGCGCACTATCAGGGCCCGCTGCAGGTGGTGCACCAGGGACAGGTCATCGAGGTGCGTCCGCCGTTCCCGGGCTGACGCGGTGGATGAGCGGCGGCCGGTGGTATCGACGGGCGTCGGGATAGGATCGACGGCGTGACCACACGAGCAGACGGCCGCGCCGACAACGAGCTGCGGCCCATCAGTTTCACCCGAGGTTTCACCAGCAATCCGGCGGGTTCGGTTCTCGTCGCCTTCGGCAACACCCGGGTGCTGTGCACCGCCTCGGTGACCGAGGGCGTCCCGCGCTGGCGCAAGGGCTCCGGGGAGGGCTGGCTCACCGCCGAGTACGCCATGCTGCCCGGCGCCACGCATGAGCGGTCGAGCCGAGAGTCGGTGCGCGGCAAGGTCGGTGGACGCACCCACGAGATCAGCCGCCTGATCGGCCGGTCCTTGCGCGCCTGCATCGACCTGGCCGCGCTCGGGGAGAACACGATCGCGATCGACTGTGACGTGCTGCAGGCCGACGGCGGTACCCGCACCGCGGCCATCACCGGTGCCTACGTGGCGCTGGCCGACGCCGTCACCTGGCTGGGTGCGGCCGGTAAGCTCACCGACCCGCAGCCGTTGAGCTGCGTCATCGCCGCCGTCAGCGTGGGCGTGGTGGACGGGCGCGTGCGCCTGGACCTGCCCTACGAGGAGGATTCGCGCGCCGAGGTCGACATGAACGTGGTGGCCACCGACGCCGGCACCTTCGTGGAGATCCAGGGGACCGGCGAGGGCGCCACCTTCCCGCGGGCCACCCTCGACAAGCTGCTCGACGTCGCCATGGAGGGCGTGGACCGGCTGGTGGTGGCCCAGCGCGAGGCGCTGGCGCTGCCGTACCCCGGCGAGCTTCCGTCCGCCGAGTGATCCGTCGATGACCAAGGTCCTGCTGGCCAGCAACAACGCCAAGAAGCTGGCCGAACTGCGCCGCGTGGTGGAGTCGGCCGGCATCGTCGGTCTCCAGGTGGTGGGTCTGGGCGACGTGCCCGCCTATCCGGAGCCGGTGGAGGACGGCGCGAGCTTCGAGGAGAACGCGCTGATCAAGGCGCGGGCCGGGGTGGCGGCGACGGGTCTGCCCACGCTGGCCGATGATTCCGGTCTCGCCGTCGACGCCCTCAACGGGATGCCCGGGGTGCTCTCGGCGCGTTGGAGCGGGGGCAAGGGCGACGAGGCCAACAACGAACTGCTGCTGGCGCAGCTGCGCGACGTGCCGACGGCGCGACGCGGGGCGGCCTTCGTCTCCGTGTGCGCGCTGGTGCAGCCCGGCGGGGAGGACGCGGTGGCGCGCGGGGAGTGGCGGGGACGTCTGCTCACCGCACCCCGGGGTGCCAACGGCTTCGGCTACGACCCGCTGTTCGTGTCCGACGACGAGGTGGCCGCCGGCCGCACCTCCGCGGAATTGACTGCGGCGGAGAAGGATTCGCTCAGCCATCGGGGCCGGGCGCTGGCGAAGCTGGTGCCGGCACTGCGGTCGCTGGCCCCCGATCCCGGAGCCCGAGGCGCGTGATGACCGACGATCCGATCGCCGCCGCGCGGGCCAACTGGGAACGCGCGGGGTGGACCGATTCGGCGGTCGGCATGACCGCGGTGACCTCGGTGATGCGTGCGCACCAGATCTTGCTGGCTCGAGTGGAGGCGGCGCTGCGCCCCTTCGACCTGAGCTTCTCGCGGTTCGAACTGCTTCGGCTGCTTGCCTTCTCGCGCTCGGGTTCGTTGCCGATCACCAAGGCCAGCGATCGGCTGCAGGTGCACGTGAGCAGCGTGACGCACGGGATCCGGCGGCTCGAGGATGCCGGCTTGGTCCGGCGGGAGCCCCACCCGAGCGACGGCCGGGTGACGCTGGTGGAGATCACCGACAGCGGACGCGAGCTGGTCGAGCGTGCGTCGGTGGTGCTGAACGAGGAAGTCTTCGATCGCCCCGGCATGGCCGCCGACGAAGTGCACGCGTTGATCGGCGCGATCGACTCCCTACGCCGCGACGCCGGCGACTACTGAATCGGTAGTCGCCGGCGTCGCCGGTGGTGCGGTGCCCGGTGGGTCAGCGCAGTGTGTTGATGACCGCGCTGAAGTCCAGATTCGGGAAGCGGTCGGAGAAGACGCGGTAGATCTGCGCCGCGTGCTCGCCGAGCGGAGCCCGCGCTCCGGTGGAGACCACCGCGTCCATCGCCAGCCCCAGATCCTTGTTCATCAGGGCGGCGGCGAAGCCGGGGGCGAAATCGTTGTTCGCCGGCGACGCCGGTGCCGGGCCGGGGACCGGGCAGTTGCTCTCGATGGCCCAGCAGTTTCCGGTGGCGCCGGTGATCACGTCGTAGAGCGCCTGATCCTGCAGACCGAGCTTCTCGGCCAGCGTGAAGGCCTCGGCGACGGCGATCTGCTGCACCGCCAGCAACATGTTGTTGCACAGCTTGGCGGCCTGACCGGCGCCGGAGCCGCCGCAGTGGATGATCTTGCCCGCCATGGGATCGAGCACCGACCGGGCCGCACCGACCGCTTCGTCGGTGCCGCCGATCATGAAGGCGAGCGTGCCCGCCGTCGCGCCCTTGACCCCGCCGGAGACCGGTGCGTCGATCTGCTCGAGGCCGCGTTCGGCCGCGAGCGTGTGCAGGGCACGCGCATCGTCGACCGAGATGGTGGACGAGTCGATCAGCAGCGCACCGGTCTGCACGAAGGGCAGCAGCTCCTCGTAGCAGCCGCGCACGATGGCGCCGTTGGGCAGCATGGTGATGATGGTGTCGGCCGTGGACACCGCATCGGGGATGCGGTCGACGGCGGTCACGCCCTGCTGGGCCGCGGTGGCGCGGGCCTGCGGGGACACGTCGAAGCCGATCACGTCGTGTCCGGCCTTCACCAGGTTGGCCGCCATCGGGCCGCCCATGTTGCCGAGCCCGAGAAATGCAATGGTCATGTGCTACTCCGTCATCGTCCTGTGGTGTGGTGACGATCGGCGATCGCCCGCCCGATCACCACCTTCATGATTTCGTTGGTGCCTTCCAGGATGCGGTGTACGCGCAGATCCCGCACGATTTTCTCCACGCCGTACTCCTGGAGATATCCGTACCCGCCGTGCAGCTGCAGTGCCTGATCGGCCACCCGGTGGCAGTTCTCGGTCACGTGGAGCTTGGCCATGGCGCAACGCTCCACCTTGTCCGGCTCGCCGTCGTCGAGCGACTGCGCGGCCCGCGCCAACAGCAGACGCGCCGCAGCCTGCGCGGTCGCCATCTCGGCGAGCGTGAACCGGATGGTGGGTTCGTCGAGCAGCGAGCCGCCGAAGGCCTTGCGGTCGGCCACGTAGGAGGCCGCCTTGTCGAAGGCCGCCTCCGCGCCGCCCAGCGAGCAGGCGGCGATGTTCAGGCGTCCGCCGTTGAGGCCGTTCATCGCGATGCCGAAGCCGCGACCCTCCTCGTCCCCGAGCAGGTTCGCCGCGGGCACGCGCACCTGCTCCATGATCACCTGCGCGGTGGGCTGGGCGTGCCAACCCATCTTCTGCTCGGGCGGACCGAAGCTCAGACCCGGGCTGTCGGCCTCCACCAGGAAGGTGGAGATGCCCTTGGGGCCGGCCTCGCCGGTACGGGCCATCACCACGTACAGGTCCGAGCGGCCGCCGCCGGAGATGAACTGCTTGACCCCGTCGAGCACGTAGCTGTCGCCGTCGCGCCGGGCACGGGTGCTCAGCGCGGCCGCGTCCGAGCCCGCGCCGGGTTCGGTGAGGCAGTAGCTCGCGATGGTGTCGAGCGTGGCCAGCCGCGGAACCCAGTGCGCGCGTTGCGCATCGGTGCCGTAGGCGTCGATCATCCAGGCGCACATGTTGTGGATCGAGAGGAAGGCCGCGACCGCCGGATCGGCGTAGGCGAGCTGCTCGAAGATCCGCACGCCGTCGAGCCGGCGCAGGCCGGAGCCGCCGTGCTCGACGTCGCAGTAGATCGCCCCCATGCCCAGCTGCCCGGCCTGGCGCAGCTCTTCGACGGGGAAGTGGGCCTTGGCATCCCACTCCAGGGCGTGGGGAGCGATCTTGCGGTCCGCGAAGTCGGCGGCGGCAGCAACGATCTCCCGATCGTCGGCGCAGAGGTCGGCGTCGGTGTATCCGTGCATCGCCGACTACTTCATCGTCGGGATGACGAACTCGGCACCCTCGGAGCTGCTGACCTGACCGGTGCGCACCGCCGTCGACGGGAAGCGCGAGGTGATGGTCTTGGTCTTGGTGTAGAACTGGATCGACGTGGGACCGTGCTGGTTGAGGTCGCCGAAACCGGAGCGCTTCCAGCCGCCGAAGGTGTGGTAGGCCACCGGGACCGGGATCGGCACGTTGACGCCGACCATGCCGACCTCGACGCGGGCGGCGAAGTCGCGGGCGGCTTCACCGTCATTGGTGAAGATCGCGACGCCGTTGCCGTACTGATGGTCGTTGGCCAGGGCCAGCGCCTCCTCGTAGTCGGCGGCGCGAGCGATCACCAGCACCGGTCCGAAGATCTCGTCGGTGTAGACGGACATGTCGCGGGTCACGTGGTCGAACAGGCTGGGGCCGACGAAGAAGCCCTTGGTCAGGTCGGTGCCCTCGAACTCGGCCTCGGCGGCGCCCGAGCCGCGGCCGTCGATGACCAGCTCGGCCCCTTCCTGCACACCCAGGTCGAGGTAGTGGTTGACCCGGTCCAGTGCCGACTGGGCCACCAGCGGGCCGTAGTCCGAACGGGGATCGAGGCTGTGGCCCACGTGCAGGCCGGCGATGCGCTCGACCATCTTCTCGCGCAGGCGGTCGGCGGTGTCGGCGCCGACCGGCACGGCCACCGACAGGGCCATGCAGCGTTCGCCGGCGCTGCCGTAGGCGGCGCCGAGGAGGGCGTCGGCCACCATGTCCAGGTCGGCGTCGGGCAGCACGATGGCGTGGTTCTTGGCGCCGCCGAAGCACTGCGAGCGCTTACCCTGCGCGGCCGCGCCGGTGTAGATGTACTGGGCGATGTCCGAGCTGCCGACGAAGCCGAGGGCCTTGACGTCGGGGTGCTCGATGAGGGCGTCCACTGACTCCTTGTCGCCGTGGATCACCTGGAAGACGCCGTCGGGCAGACCGGCCTCGGTGAACAGCTCGGCCAGGCGCACCGGCACCGACGGATCGCGTTCGCTGGGCTTGAGGATGAAGGCGTTGCCGCAGGCCAGCGCCGGGCCGGCCTTCCACAGCGGGATCATGGCGGGGAAGTTGAACGGGGTGATGCCGGCGACCACGCCGAGCGGCTGGCGCACCGAATGCACGTCGATACCGGTGCCTGCACCCTCGGTGTACTCGCCCTTGATCAGGTGCGGGATACCGATGGCGAACTCGATCACCTCGAGGCCGCGCTGGATGTCGCCGCGGGCGTCGGCCAGGGTCTTGCCGTGCTCCAGCGACAGGGTGGTGGCCAGTTCGTCGATCTCGGCGTTGACCAGGTCCACGAAACGCATCAGCACGCGGGCCCGGCGCTGCGGATTCCAGCTCGCCCATTCGCGCTGCGCCTTCGACGCCGAGTCGATGGCGGCGGCGACGTCGGCGGTCGAGGCCAGGGGCACGGTGGCGACGACGGCGCCGGAGTTGGGGTCGTAGACGTCGGCCTGTCGGGCGTCGGGGGCGTCGACGCGGGTGCCGTTGAGGAAGTGGGGAATGGAACGAAGATCAGCCATGCCCGGAAATATACTAGGACATCCAAGTAATCGGAAGTGCTACCCGAGGGTAGTCTTGTTATCCCAGGTCAGAGCTGGAAACGCTCGCGCACCTCGATGTTGCGGATGTGCTCCACCCAGAACGACAGCAGGGGAATGGTGCCCGCGAGCACGGTGAGGAACGTCTTCCAGATCGACCAGCGCACCTTCATCGCCAGGTCCAGGGTCATCAGGAAGTACAGGAAGTAGATCGCGCCGTGCACGGGGCCGATCCACTCCAGGCCCTCCACGCCGAAGCCGTACTTGGCGATCATCTCGGCCACCAGCACCAGCAGCCAGACGCCGGTGATCCAGGCCAGCACGCGGAAGCGCTGCAGGGACGTCCGGATGGAGGCCGCCGACGCGGTCACCCGGGGCTGCTGCGTCTCGGCGGTCTCGGACGCGGTGGTGGTTTCGGGCGTGTCGGTCACTCTTGATCCTTTTCCGAGGGGCGGGGCGCGGGCTGGTCGCCGATCCCCGCGAGGTAACGGTTGTAGTCGGCATGGGCCGGATCGTCGGCGTCGGCCACGGCCGCGATCGACGGATCGGCGGCGGTCGGCCGTTCCGGCAGGATGCCGGCGGGGATTTCGGTGGGGCCGCTGCGGGCGCGCTCGTGTTCCACCGCGTCGGGATCGGCTTCGAGCATCACGAAGCGGCGGTACGCCCAGACGAAGGCGATCCCGAAGACGGGCCACTGCAGCGCGTAACCGAGGTTCTGCGCGGTTCCCGAGGCGGACTCGAACCGGTCGAGCTGCCACCAACCCATCCCCACGCACACCAGCGCGGCCACCGCGACGAGAGCGATCAGCGCCGGGCGGTGTCGCTTCTTAGCCTTCTGGGGGGTGTTCTCCACACCCTCGACGGTACCTGTTCAGCGGGTGTGACCTGTGCCGCGGCGGTCGGCCGCGGAGCTCGGCCGGGGTCGGTAGGGTGGCGCTCACGGCAGGATACGGCGAAGGGGAGCGGGCGGTGGCGAGCGGATCCGGGCGGACGGTGCTGCGCCGAGCACGACCGGCCTTCGTCCTGTCCGCACTGCTCGCGCTGGTGCTCGCGGCCCTGACGGTGCTGCCGCTGATCCTCTTCGCCGAGCTCGCCCGGGACCTGATCGACGGCGCCGACGGTGATCGCCTGGCACTGTTGGCGGCGGTCGGCGGCGGGGCGGCGGTGATCGGCCTCGGCGCGGGTGCGATCTTGCTCACCCTGCTGCATTTCTACGACCAGTACTTCGCTTCGGCGCTGCGGCGCACGGTGCTCGACAAACTGGTGCGGCTGCCGCTGGGGTGGTTCATGCCCCGGCGACGGACCGGCCTGCGCACCCTGGTGCACGACGACGTGAACGCGCTGCACTATCTGGTGACGCACGCGGTGGTCGACGTGGTGGTCACCGTGGTGACGCCGCTGGCGATCCTGGGCTATCTGTTCACCGTCAACTGGACTCTGACCCTGGTGCTGCTGGTCCCGGTGGTCGGCTATCTGGTGGTGATGGTGGTGCTGGCCGCCCGGGATCAGCCGCGGCTGCGCGAGATGCTGGCGTGGGACGAGATGCTGCCCGAGGTCTGCGAGCGCTACATCCACGCCCAGCCGGTGAGTCGGATCTACGGTGACGACGCCGTGGTGGATCTGCCGGGCGAGCTGGCACAGATGAGCGGCTTCCTCAAGGACTGGCAGCGCGACACCCTCGGCAGCAAGGCCGTGCTCCTGCAGCTCAATCGGCCGATGACCGCGATGGTGCTGGTGACCGTGGCGGGGACGGCGCTGATCGTCGCCGGTTGGATGCCGGCCGGCGCCCTCGTCGCCTTCCTGGTGCTGGGCACCTCGGTGGGCGACCGGATCCTGGCCGCGGCGTACGCGCCCAACGGTGTGCGCGAGGGGCGCGCGGCGGCCGCGGCCCTGGACCGTTTCCTGGACACCGACGAGTTGGTCCCGCCGGCCGCGCCGGTGGAGGCCGCTGCGTCGTCGCAGCCGGCGGCGCTGGCCTTCGACGCGGTCGAGTTCGCCTCGACCGACGGCTTCGGCCGCCTCGACGGCGTGTCGTTCACCTGCCCGCCGGGCGGGATCACCGCGCTGGTGGGCGCGGCCGAGGGCGGGCGCGAGGCGCTCGCGGCCCTGGCCGCGCGATGGTGGGATCCGGCCGCGGGCACGGTGACCCTCGACGGGCACGACCTGCGACGCTACGACGAGCGGCAGCTGCGCACCCAGGTCGCGGTGGTGCACCCGTGGGTGCGCGTGGTGCCCGGCACCGTCGCCGAGAACATCGCCGCGGGCCGTCCCGGCGCCACGCGCGAGGAGATCGTCGCGGTGGCCCGTGCCGCGCACCTGGATGCGCTGATCGAGCGGCAGCCCGACGGCTACGACACCGTCGTCGACGCCGACCGGCTCTCCGCCGGGGCGCTGCAGCGGTTGTCGTTGGCGCGGGCGTTGCTCACCGATCCGCGGGTGCTGGTGCTCCACGAGGCCGTCACGGCCGCGGACCCGGACGCGGCCTGGGAGGTGCGCCAAGGCCTGTCCCGGCTCACCGCCGGGCGGACCGTTCTGGTGGTCGCCGAGCGGCTGCGCACGGTGGCGGCCGCCGACCTCATCGTGGTGCTCGCCGCGGGGCGGGTCGTCGAGCAGGGCACGCACGCGCAGTTGCTCGCCGCCGGCGGCCGGTATGCGCAGCGGTATCGGGACGAAACGGGGGAGCGCTCGTGATCTATTCCGACATCGCCGCCGTCACCGGTGCGGCCGGGCGCCGCGATCGGCTCGTCTTCGTCGGGCTGACCGGCCTGTCCACGCTGCTGCAGGCGTCCTCCGTGATGACCCTGATCCCGGTGTTGCATGCGCTGTTCGGGGACGCACCCGCGCAGGCGTGGCCGTGGGTGGGCCTGTTGGTGCTGCAGCTGGCCCTGACCTGGTTGGCCGACGGATGGGCAGCCGGTGCCGGGCTGCGGATCGGCTTCGGTCTGCTCGACGCGATCGCCACGGCGGGCCCGGCGGCGATTCGTCGCCTCGGGCTCGACGAGCTGGAATCGCGACGTGCGTCGCGACTTCGGGACCTGCTGGCCACCGCGGTCCCGGAATCGGTGTCGGCGGTGGTGCTGTTGGGCTCACCGCTGATCCATGCGGTGGCGTTGACGCCGCTGCTGGCGCTGCTCCTGCTCCCGGTGGCGTGGCAGCTGTCGGTGGTCGCGCTCGGCGGCGGCCTGGCCATGTGCGCCGCGGTGGCCGCCAGCCGGCGGGCGCTGGCCGCGGCGGAGACGGCCTTCGCCGACGTCGACGACCCGGTGCTCGACTTCGCCTGGACCCGGCCCGAACGCCGGGGCGAGCGCGCCGACCGGCGGGCGACGGCGGCGGTGGTGAAGGCCTCGCGGCGGCGCAGCCTGCACCTGTTGGCCTGGCAGGTTCCCGGCCACCTGCTGCTGTCGGCGGTGCTGATCGCGGTCCTGCTGGCCTTCGGGGCCGTGGTGAGTCATCTGTACCTGTCCGGGCAGCTCAGCGGTGTCACGGCGGCGGCGATGGCGGTGGTGCTGCTACGGATCGTCGAGGTGACCGGCGCGCTGTCGCTGCTCAGTGCGCCGCTGTCGTCGGCCGCGAGCATGCTGGCGCAGCTGCGGGCGCTGGTGGAGGCCGAACGGGCCGAGGCCGGGGCCGCGCCGATCGTGGTGCCCGACCGCCCGTGCGCGGTGACCGTGGCGGGCGTCGGTTACGCCTACCCGGGCCGGGCGCCGGTGCTCCGGGGGATCGACCTCGACCTGCCCGCGGGCAGCGTCACCGCGGTGGTCGGCGGCTCCGGCTCGGGCAAGTCGACGCTGCTGCACGTGCTGGCGGGTCTGCGGCGGCAGAGCAGCGGCAGCATTCTGCTCGACGGTCAGGCGGCGCCCACGGCCGTCCGTCGGGCTCGCGCCGCGGTCGCCTTCGGGGAGCACGCGCCGGGTGCGCTGCTGGACAAGCCCGCCGGGCTGGTGCTGATCGACACCGAGACCGGCGTCGACGTCGCCGCAACGCTCGAGCGGCTGCGGGGCACCCGCACCGTCGTGCTGGTGACGCGGCGCCCCGAGGTGCTGGCCCTGGTCGATCGGGTGGTGGTGCTCGAGGACGGGCGAGTGGTGGAGCAGGGCGCGTGCGCGGAGCTGACGTCCCGCGGCGGAATCCTAAGCGATCTCGTGGGTCGCTGGGAACAGGCCGAGAACTGGCAGCTGTAGCTCGCCGCGTACGCTGGTTGCGCAAGCGTGAGTGGCGGAATTGGCAGACGCGCTGGATTTAGGTTCCAGTGTCTTCGGACGTGAGGGTTCAAGTCCCTTCTCGCGCACAGAGATCCCGAGCCATCGCGATTGAGCGATGATGCAGGGCGTGGAGAACCAATACCTTCGCCCCGGCCGTCGGGTGCGCGCAGCCGCCGTCCAATTCGAGGGCGTCGTCGGTGACGTCCCGGAGAATCTGTCCCGCCTCGACAAGCTCATCGGTGAGGCCGTCGAACGCGGCGCACAGTGGATCGCCGTCCCGGAGTTCGCGACCTCGCCGCTGCCGTTCCTGACACAGGCACACCGCGCGGTGCTGCCGCCGGACAACCCGGCCGTCGACCTGCTGGTGTCCACCGCGACCCGCCACCGGGTGCGGATCGGCGGCTCCATGCTTATTGCCGACGGCGGTGAGATCTACAACCGCTATCACTTCGTCGAGCCCGACGGCACGGTGCACCGGCACGACAAGGATCTGCCGACGATGTGGGAGAACGCCTTCTACGGGCCCGGGGACGACGACGGCCGCTTCGACACCGGCGACGGTGCGGTGGGCGCGGCAGTGTGTTGGGAACTGATCCGCAACCAGACCGCGCGGCGCCTGCGCGGAGTCGACCTGGTGATGACCGGCACCCACTGGTGGACGCTGCCGGAGAACTGGGGCCCGGTGGTAGAGCGTCTCTTCGGCCCGCTGGGGCAGTACAACCGCTACCTGTCGGAGAACGCGCCGGCCGAGTTCGCTCGTCGCGTGGGCGCACCGGTGCTGCAGGCCTCGCACTGCGGCGAGTTCGCCACCGACTTCCTGCTGGCGCCCGGGCTCAGCGCCACCGCGCCCTATCTGACGCGCTACGTGGGCGCCACCCAGATCGTCGCCGCCGACGGCACCGTCCTGGCCGCACGGAACACCTCCGAGGGGCCCGGGGTGGTGGTGGCCGACGTGGAGCTGGGGGCGCGGGCACCGGCCGAGCCGATCGACGAGAGCTTCTGGATGCCGCGGCTGCCGCTGGCGCTGCGGCTGTACTGGCACCAGCAGAACGCGTGCGCCAAGCGCTACTACCGCACCCGCGGTCGTGCCCGCGGGCTGGCCGCGGCCGGTTCCCGATAGACGATTCCGTTCCCGCGCGCCTTCTCATCCCGCGCGGGAACGGAATCCACTATCGGGAAGGGTGTGCCAGACGGCGGACGAGGACGGCCGTCGCCGCTCCGTCGTCGACGGCGCAGCGGTGGGCGGCGCCGGCGGGCCAGGTGTGGCTGTCTCCGGCCGACAGCAGCACGTCCCCGGATGGCCCGGACACGCGGACGCGACCGGAGGTGACCACCAGGTGCTCGGTGCCCGCAGCGGTGTGCTCGCCGAGGTAGTCCCGGCCCGGTGACAGCGTCAGGGCGAGCACGTCCACGGTGGCCTCGTCGACCACGCTCCGGTCCAGGCGGCGGACGTCGGCGTCGCCGCCGGCCGCAGCGCCGGTCAAACGCTCCACCAGCAGCCCGGTGACCGACCCGGCCAACGACCGCACCAGCCCGGGCAGCGCACCGAGTCCGCCGGGGCGAGGCCCGGCGTCGGCCGCTTCCGGTGCCGCGTCCGCGTCCTCCGCCGTGGTGAGGGCGCTCAGCGAGAGGTTGCGGGCCGAGCGGGCCTCCTGCAGGCGCGCGCCGACCAGACCGTTGAGCTCATGCTGATTCACGTCGTGCAGCCTAGCCGGACGACTCGAGCGTGCCGTCGTACCGCTCAGCGGCCCACGGTCTGCCTGCGCGGCGTCGACGGTCTGATCGAGGATGAGCGGGCGGTCGACGACGGCGGGGCGGTCGAGGAAGAAGGAGCAGGCGAACGCTTGTCCTTCTCCGCGCCCAGACCGGTGCCGGTGGTGTCGTCCTCGCGCAGGCACATCGAGCGCACCACGTCGTGGTAGGTCACCAGCCCGTAGGTCAACGGCAGTCGTAACGCGTTGCCGACGATCCGGAACGGGGAGATCAGCAAGGTGTCGCCCACCGGGATCGGTTCGACCAGAGCCGAGCCGATCTCGGTGAACAGGTGCACCGACAGGTGGTACGCGAAGTACGCGGCGGTGAGGGATTTGGTGACCGTCAACTCGGTCAGCGGCACCGTCTCGGCGAGGTCGGCGCCCTCGCCGAGGTTGTGGCCGAGGCCGATCAGGATGTCCAGCGGTGCGCCGCCCACGTACGGGATGGCCCCACCGATGTAGGAGGCCATGGTGCCGACCGTGCTCCAGTCGGCCGGGTCGGCGGGGATCAGGTGGTGCGGAATCCGTACCGACTTCATGTGCCGCAGCACCTGCTTGGTCTGCGCCTGAATGTTGCGCTTGGCCGCGGCGTTGGGCGCCTGCTGCTGGGCCGAGTCGCTGACGCGGTTCACGATGCGGGCCAGCGTCAGGTCACCGATGGGCGTGCAGGTCTCCGAATCGGCGAGCGCCAACTGGTCGGCGATGCCGGCGATGATCGGATGGATCGGGATGTCGTAGACCACGTCCTCGCTGGCCTTGCCCGCGAGGGCCTTCTGCTCGGGCGTCACCCGGGCCATGCAGTTGTCCAGGATCGACTCGCTGATGGTCGAGTACAGCTGGGTCACTCCCATGCGGAACACGGCGAAGCCGACGGACAGCAACATGCTGTACGACGGGAAGCCGAGCTCCGGGATCACCGCGCCGCGCAGGTCGACGACGCTGGGTGCGGTCTCCACGACGAGGCGGGCCGGTGCCAGCACCCCGAGGAAGAAGTACAGCCACGCCGACTCCACCGCCTGCGACAGCGTGATGTTGGCGACCGGAATGGCCTCGTTCTGCTTGCCGTCGCGGATCTTCAGAAGTCCGGAGACGATGGCCTGCGACTGCGGTGAGCGGTACTTGGTCGACGGATCGTCGTCACTGGCGCCGAGGGTTCGCGGATGCTCCGACAGGGCGAGCGTGGAGACGGTGATCCGCTCCATCTCCGCCTTGATCCGCGGATGCTGGGCGAGGACGGCGTCGCGCACCTGCGGCGGCAAGCCGGGCAGGGCCGACTGCACGATCGACTCGTAGATCACCCCGAGGGTGGCGAACTCTCCGCTCACACACTGGGTTTCGGGCTCATCGTGCGGCTTCGGCGACTGTCCCGGCGTGCGCTCGGCGGTACCGGGCCACGGCGTCGCGGGCGTCGGAAAGAGCGGTGTCGTCGACAACGCGATGCGGTCCTGGCGCTCCTGGTAGCTTTCGGCCTTGGGCGCAGCCTTGGGCTTGGGGGAGGGTTTCGCCTTCGCCGCCGGCGTCGACAGGGTGGTGTGGTCGGCGATGGTGGCGGCTCGGGCATCCGGGACGGCCGCGTTGACCCCGAACGTGGCGACGACCAGCACCGCCACCGACTCGAACAACCAGCGCTTACCGCGCACTCTGACGGTCGATTTCACAACACTCCAGCTCCCCCGACGTGCATGGACACGAGTACCTTAACCCAGGCTGAGTGTCCGTTTCGGTCTGTTTGGAGCGAAACCTCGATGGACGTTCGGTGCCCGGTAGGCTCGTCCCGGTGAACTCACTTCCGCTTCGTGATGAGACCGTCGTGCACGCACTGGGAGAGGTCCTGCGGGAGCGGGACTACACCGACGCGGGCATCGCCGACCTTCTCGGCGAGCAGGCCGGTGCGGCGCTGACCGTCGGGACGTGGTGGCCGGCGCTGCGGGCCACCGAACGGGCCGAGGTCGACCGGCGGCCCCTCGCCACATTGATCCGACTGTTCCTGCTCGGCGCCGTCGAGCCGGAGGCCGACGTGACCGCGGCGTTCGCGCCCCTCGCGCCGACGACGCTGGTCGAGCAGGGGGTGCTGGTCCGCACCGGCACGGGTTATCGCGCGGTGCTCGACATCCGGCCGCACGGCAGCGACCAGCACGAGTACCTCGTGGTCAGCGACCAGGACGCGCTGCTGAGCGCGGCCACCCTGGCGCACGATCATGTCCTGGGCATCGGAGGAGCGTCGATCTCCCTGGCGCAGGCCGTGGTGCGGACGTCCGCCACCCGGGCCCTCGACCTGGGTACCGGCTGCGGGATTCAGGCGCTGCACCTGGACTCGCACGCCGAGAGCATCGTCGCCACCGACACCAATCCGCGCGCCCTGGCGCTGGCCCGGGTCACCGCCCAGCTGAACGGCATGTCGTGGGACCTGCGCGAAGGCAGCCTGTTCGAGCCGGTGGCCGGTGAACGCTTCGACCTGATCGTCGCCAACCCGCCGTTCGTGGTGGGCACCGGCAGCCAGGACTACATCTACCGGGACTCCGGTATCGCCGGCGACGGGATCAGCCGTCGCCTGATCGAGCAGGTGGCCGACTACCTGGAGCCCGGCGGGGTGGCCCAGTTGCTGGCCAACTGGGTGGTGCACGACGTCGACGACTGGCAGGCGCGTATCGGCGAGTGGGTGCGGGCCAGCGGCCTGGACGCCTGGGTGGTGCAGCGGGAGCTGGCCGACCCGATCAGCTACATCTCGCTGTGGATCGCCGACGCGGGGGAGACCCCCGAGTCCGCGGCCGAGCGCGGCGCGCACTGGCTGGACTGGTTCGAGCGCGAACAGATCGTGGGGATCGGCATGGGCCTGGTGACCTTGCGCAAGCCGGAGACCGAGCGTGCGCCGGACGTGGTGATCGAGGAGATCACCGCGGCCGGGCAGGAGGTGAGCGGCTTCGAGGTGCAGGCCTGGTGGGCGCGCCGCGACTTCCTCCGCAGCGTCTCCGATGAGGAACTGCTGGCGGCCCCGCTCAGCACCGCGCCGGTCTTCCTCGAAGCGCAGTCGCTGCCGGGAGCCGACGGGTGGCAGGAGATCTCGGCGGCGGTGACGCGCCCGGGCGGTCCCGGAGCGGTGCTGCCGGTGGACGAAGTGATGACGGCGCTGCTGGCCGGCTGCCGCGGCGAAGTGCCGCTGGGCGGGCTGATCGACCTGCTCGCGGACTTCCACGGCGTCGACGCCGATGCCCTCGCCGAAGTCACGATGCCGGTGGTCCGCGAGGCGATCACCCGCGGGATCCTGTACCGCGCGACCTAGTCGCCAGGCCCCGAGCGGGCCCGTCGGTCAAGCGGTGGCGGCATCGAGTGCGGCGGCGAGATCCGCGCGCAGATCGGTGACGTCCTCCAGGCCGACCGAGAAGCGCAGATGCCCGAAGGTGCGAAAGCCCTCGGGGTAGGCGGCCACGCGGGGTCCGCTCGTGCCGACGTGGACGATCAGCGATTCGTCGTGCCCCACCGAGACCGCCGAGGTGATCACGCGCAACTCGTCGACGAACCGGTTCTGCAGGGCGGGGTCGCCGTCGAGGGCGAAGGCCATGATCCCGCCGAATCCGCGATCGCCGAACAGGCGCTGCGCCACGCGGTGCTGCGGGTGGCCGGGCAGTCCGGGGTAGGCGACGTAGGCGATCCGGTCGTCGGCGTCGAGGAAGCGCGCCAGCTCCAGCGCCGACGCCTGGTGGCGGGCCAGCCGCAGCGGCAGCGTCACCGACCCGCGCACGATCAGCCAGGCGTTGAACGGCGAGAGCACGCCGCCGACGTCGACCATCGCCTCGGCGCGGATCGGCTCGATGAGCTCGGCGCGCCCGATCACCGCACCGCCCATCGCGTCGCCGTGGCCGTTGATGTACTTGGTGAGCGAGTGCACCACCAGATCGGCGCCGTGCTCGAGCGGGCGGTACAGCGGCGGCGGGGTGAAGGTGGAGTCGACCATCAGCAGCACGTCGTGCGCGTGCGCCAGCTCGGCCAGCGCCGGGATGTCGGCGACCTTCGTGGTGGGATTGGCGATCACCTCGCACGAGATCAGCCGGGTGTTGGGGCGGATGGCCGCGGCCACCGCGGCGAGATCGGTGATGTCGACGAAGGTCGCCTCGATGCCGTACTTGCGGGGCAGCAGCGTGGTCCACAGTTTGTAGGTGGCCTCATACGTGGTGTCCGAGACCACCACGTGGTCGCCGGTGCGCAGGTGCGTGAAGAACACCGCGTGCAGGGCGGCCACCCCGGAAGCCAATGCGAGCGCATCCTCGCCGTGCTCCCACGCGGCCAGCTTCCGTTGCAGCGCCACCTGATTGACCCCGGTGTTGCGGGTGTAGACCAGGTGGTTCGGGTCGGACCAGTCCATCGTCGACGGGTCGTACGGCAGTCGATACGAGTTGGCCATGGTGATCGGAACGCGGATGGCCGTGCCCTCGCCGTGCGCCTCGTTGCCGCCGTGCACGCTCAGCGTGTCGTCGGCGAGGGTGGCGGGATCGTTCCGGTCCGGCCGGGGTGCGTGCATGGCGAACTCCTTCTCGGTGCGTGTCAGGCCCGTGCGAGAGTCGCCTCCCGTTTCGGGGTCGCGGCGGCCTCGGCCAAGATCGTGGGCAGACGATGCAGTTTGTCCACGCCCCACCGCCGGCGGAATTCGGCCCAGCCCCAGCAGCCGGCGAAGATCGTCAGCACCAGGGCCGTCGACAGGCCGCCGCCCCAGGGGCGGGGTGCCAGCAGGGTCGGGATGGCCAGGAGCGCGACGGCCTGGATCACGTAGGCGTCCAGACTCCGCGCCCCGACCATGACCAACGGACGCAACCAGTCGCGACGCATCCACTGTAGAAGGCGGCCGAAGACGGCGTAGACGCACGCCACCACCAGCCACGAGGCCAGCACGCGCAGCGGGCCCAGCTCCACCTTGCCCAGCAGCTCCGGCGCGCGCCACAGCCACCGCTCGATCCACAGGCCGTGCGCGAGGACGACACCGACCAGCACGGTGACCGCGGCCAGCCGGGGCAGCAGGGCGTCCAGGCGGTCGCGCACCTGCCACCGGCTCCACTGCCACCCGACCACCATCGCCGGGATGAACAGGACCTGCCAGGCCGCCCAATTCTGAATCGGGCCGCCGTCGGGGGCCGCGTTGAGGTACATCCACCACGCGGGGGAGACCTGGCTGACCAGGTACAGCGCGCCCGAGGCGGCGAGCACCCACCGCCAGTGCTCGCGCATCAGCAGCGGGACCACGGCGAAGGCGAAGGTCATCAGGACCAGATAGACCACCAGGATGTTGCCGCCGCCGGGGAGGAAGCGCAGGGTCAGGGCCCACCACAGTTGCTGGAGGAACGGCTCGTCGCCGGGTAGGCGGGCGATGAGGAAGTACTCGCGTCCGGACAGCACGGTGGCCACGGCCACCGCCACCAGCGAGATGACCACCTGCGCGAAGTAGAGGACCAGGAGGCGCTGCGCCAGCCGCTGGTAGGCGAAGCGCAGACCGTGCCGCTCGGTCCAGCCGCGGTAGACCAGGCCCAGCACCAAGCCGGACAGCAGGACGAAGGCACTCATGCCGTCGACCAGCGGGAAGGCGTGGGTCGGAAGGGCGATGAGCATGCCGTTGGCGAAGTGGAGGCTGATCATGCTCCAGATCGCCAGGCCGCGGGTGGCATCGATGGCCAGATCTCGACTCATGGTGGCCCGACGGTAACGGCGCGTCGCCCCGTGGTCGGGACGACGCGCCGTTACTGATGTGACTTGTGTTTCTCCTGTGACCTATGTGGTCACCGGTTGCTACGTGTACAGACCCGCGATGGCGGTCTTGTAGCTGTCGTGAATCACGTTGCGCTTGAGCTTCATGGTCGGCGTCAGCTCACCGGTGTCGATGGTGAAATCGGTGGCGAGGACGTCGAACTTCTTGATCTGCTCGGCGGCGGAGACCTTGGAGTTGGCCTCGGCGACCGCGGCCTCGAACTCGGCGCGCAGGTTGGCGTTCTTGGCCAGCTCCTCCATCGAGGTGTCGGCCGGCAGGCCGTTGCGCTCGAGCCAGCCCGGGGCCGCCTCGGCGTCGATCGTGAGCAGGGCGCCGATGAACGGCTTCTGGTCGCCGACCACCAGGCACTGGCTCACCATCGGATGGGCGCGGATGGTGTCTTCCAGCTGTGCCGGCGAGACGTTCTTGCCGCCCGCGGTGACGATGAGTTCCTTCTTGCGACCGGTGATGTACAGGTAGCCGTCTTCCAGCCGCCCGATGTCGCCGGTGTGGAACCAGCCGTCGCGGATCGCATCGGCCGAGGCCGCGTCGTTCTGCCAGTAGCCGGTGAAGATCATCGGACCGCGCAGCAGCACCTCGCCGTCGTCGGCGATGGCGGCCGAGACGCCCGGAACCGGGCGGCCGACCGAGCCGATCCGGCTGTGGTCGACGTTGTTGGCGGTGACCGCCGCGGTGGTCTCGGTGAGGCCGTAGCCCTCGAAGACCGGGATGCCGACGCCGCGGAAGTAGTGGCCCAGACGCTCGCCCATGGGCGCGCCGCCGGAGACCGCTGCCTCGCACTGACCGCCCAGGGCTGCGCGCAGCTTGCCGTAGACCAGCTTGTCGAAGAGCATGTGCTTCAGGCGCAGGACCAGACCCGGACCGCCCGAGTCGAGCGAACGGCTGTAGGCGATGGCCGTGTCGGTGGCCTTGTCGAAGATGTTGCCCTTGCCGCCGTCGACCGCCTTCTGGCGTGCCGAGTTGTAGACCTTCTCGAATACGCGCGGCACCGACAGGACGTAGTGCGGCTTGAAGACGCCGAGGTGATCGACGAGGTTGGGCAGGTCGCTGGTGTGGCCCAGGATCACGCCGTTCTCCATGCAGCCCACCGCGATGACGCGGGCGAAGACGTGTGCCAGCGGCAGGAACAGCAGCGTGGTCTTGCCCTCGCTCAGGCCGGGGCCCACCGAGTCGCGCACCGCGGCCGACTCGGAGATGAAGTTGGCGTGCGTCAGCACCACGCCCTTGGGTCGGCCGGTGGTGCCCGAGGTGTAGATCAGGGTGGCGGCGTCGCTGGACTTGCCGGCGGCCTCCCGCTCGTCGAGGACCGCGTCGGCGACGTCGGCGCCGCGGCGATACAGCTCGGCGATGGCGCCGCCGTCGATCACCAGCGTCTCGTTCAGTGCGGTCGCCGCGGCGATCACGTCGCCGTGCTTGGTGCGCTGGTCGGCGTTCTCGACGATCAGCAGTTTGGTGCCGGAGTCGGTGAGGATCCACTCGACCTGGTCCGGGGCGGACGTCTCATAGATGGCGACGGTGGTCGCACCGGCCCGCCAGATGGCGTAGTCGATGAGGCTCCACTCGTAGCGCGTCGAGCTGAGCAGCGCGACCCGGTCGCCGGGTTCGATACCGGAGGCGATCAGGCCTTTGGCGACCGCGTCGACCTCTTCGGCGAACTGCTGCGCCGTGACGGTCAGCCAGTGTCCGGAATCCCCGAGCCGCCGGAACACCGGCAACGTCGGATTGTTGCGGCGCAGGTCCTGAATCCGAGTGATGGTGGTGACGTCGTCGCCGACGGTCAACGTGGAGGGAGTGGTGTACTCCTGCATAGCGTGCGATCCCCTCAGAGAGATGTGGTCTTGCTTTCGCAGTGCTCGGTTCGGGTGAACCTCGTGAACGGAACCCTACCAGTGAGTCAAGTGGTGCATGTCACAAGGCCCTCGCGGGGTAGAATCTTCCAACGATGACTATTTATGAGCGCGCATGAGCGGCGCCGACACCACCAGTTCAGCGACCGGCTCGTTCGACGACTTCGACATCGACGACCGGGTACGGGCCGCCCTCGACGAGGTCGGTTATGAAACCCCGTCGCCCATCCAGGCGGCCACCATCCCACCGCTGCTGGCCGGACGCGACGTCGTCGGCCTCGCACAGACGGGCACCGGTAAGACCGCAGCGTTCGCCATCCCGGTCCTGTCTCGCCTCGACACCTCCGCGCGCAAGCCGCAGGCACTGGTGCTGGCGCCCACGCGCGAATTGGCGCTGCAGGTGGCCGAGGCCTTCGGCCGGTATTCGTCGAGAATGCCTGAGGTGAAGGTGCTGCCGATCTACGGCGGCCAGAGCTACGGAATCCAGCTCTCCGGCCTGCGCCGCGGTGCGCAGGTGATCGTGGGCACCCCCGGTCGCGTGATCGATCACCTCGACAAGGGCACCCTCGACCTGTCGGAGCTGGCCTACCTGGTGCTCGACGAGGCCGACGAGATGCTCAGCATGGGCTTCGCCGAGGACATCGAGCGGATCCTGGCCGACACCCCCGATCGCAAGCAGGTGGCCCTGTTCTCGGCCACCATGCCGCCGACCATCGGTCGGTTGGCCCGCAAGTACCTCAACGATCCGCAGGAGGTGAAGGTCAAGGCGCAGACCAGTACCGCCTCGAACATCACCCAGCGGTATCTGCAGGTCAGTCACCAGCGCAAGCTCGACGCCCTCACCCGCGTGCTCGAGGTCGAGGACTTCGACGGGATGATCGTCTTCGTCCGCACCAAGTCGGCCACCGAAGAACTCGCCGAGAAGCTGCGTGCGCGCGGCCTGTCGGCCCAGGCGATCAACGGCGACATGGTGCAGGCGCAGCGCGAACGCACCATCAACCAGCTCAAGGACGGCAGCCTTGACATCCTGGTCGCGACCGACGTCGCCGCGCGCGGCCTCGACGTGGACCGGATCTCGCACGTGGTCAACTACGACATTCCGCACGACACCGAGTCGTACGTGCACCGCATCGGACGCACCGGACGCGCCGGCCGCTCGGGCAACGCGCTGCTGTTCGTCTCGCCGCGCGAGCGGCACCTGCTGCGCGCCATCGAGCGCGCCACCCGGCAGGAGCTCACCGAGATCGATCTGCCCTCGGTGGAGGACGTCAACGCCCAGCGCGTGGTCAAGTTCGGTGAATCGATCACCCGCAATCTGGAATCGACCGACCTGGACATGTTCCGCGGGCTCGTCGAGACCTACGCGCGGGAGAACGACGTGGCGCTGGGTGACATCGCCGCCGCGCTGGCGCTCGAGACGCGCGACGGCGGCTTCCTGATGTCGCCGGATCCGCCCGGCGGTGATCGTCGTGACCGCGGCGAGCGTCGCGAGCGTTCGACCAAGGGCGGCGGGAACTTCGCAACCTACCGGATCGCCGTGGGGCGCAAGCACAAGGTGTCGCCGGGAGCTATCGTGGGCGCGATCGCCAACGAGGGCGGCCTGACCCGCGGAGACTTCGGCAACATCAGCATCCGCGACGATTTCAGCCTCGTGGAGCTGCCGGAGGATCTCGACAACGAGACGCTGTCGAACCTCAAGCACACGCGGATCGGCAAGCACCCGATCGACATCCGCAAGGATCTGGGCGCGCCGCGCCAGCGCGGTGGCAACAAGGGCGGCTACGGCAAGGGCGGCAAGAAGGACAACTGGGGCAAGCGCCCGCAGCGTGTCGCGGGCCGCGGCCGCAGCTGACGGCTCTTCCCGATCGTCGGGCGCGGGTCGTCGTCACATCGGTGACGACGACCCGGGCCCGCGTCGTTTCTCCAGGTGCCTCAGGCGAACAGCAGGGGCAGGCCGTGGCCCGCGGTGGACCGCACCCGCAGGTTCACCCGCGTGAGCTCGGAGGGCTCCGGGTTCACCTCGATGACCGGGATGCCGCGCAGCGCAGCGGTCTCCGGCAGGGAGGCCGCCGGATACACCACGCCGCTGGTGCCGACCACGATCACCAGATCGGCGGTGTCGAAGACCGCCTCGGCGTGCTCCCACGCGTTGCCGGGGAGGGGTTCGCCGAACCGGACGACGCCCGGGCGCACCCGACCCGGGCAGGCAGCGCCGTCTCGGCCGAGGCCGGTCGAGCGCACCGGTCACAGCGGGGGGGCGAACAGGCTGCCGTGCAGGTGGCAGACGTCGTCGAGTCCGGAGCGTTCGTGCAGGTCGTCGACGTTCTGGGTCACCACGCGGACCGATCCGCCGCTGGCGCGCCGCTGGTGGGCCAGCGCGGCGATCGCGCCATGCCCGCGATTGGGTCCCACGGCCCGCACCCCTGCGGCCCGTTCGGCGTACCACCGCCACACCAGCGCGCTGTCGCGCTCCCAGGCCTCCGGCGCCGCCAGCTGGTCGACGTCGAAGGTGGCCCACAATCCGGTGGCGGCGTCGCGGAAGGTGGGAACGCCGCTCTCGGCGGACATCCCGGCGCCGGTGAACACCACGATGTGGCGGGCGCGTTGAACCAGCCGGCGACCGATGTCGACGGACGTCATCGTCACCACGGGGGTGCCTCGCTGGGACCGACGGTGCCGAGTTCGCCCCGGAGCACCTCGGCGGTCCCGGCCAGATCGCCGGCGCGGCGGGTCAGGAAACCGGTCACCAGGCGCGCCTTGTCGCCGTGCCGGCGGGGCACCACGTGCAGGTGCGTGTGGAAGACCGTCTGGAAGGCCGCGGCACCGTCGTTGAGTGCCAGGTTCACCCCGTCGGCGGCCAGCTCCGACGAACGCATGGCCGCGGCTACGCGCTGGCCGGCCTGAAACAGATGCCCGCCGGTCTCCGGGGGCAGCTCGGCCAGGGCTCCGACGTGGGCCCGCGGAATCAGCAGGGTGTGGCCGGGGCGGACGGGGGCGATGTCCAGGAAGCCGAGAACGTGCTCATCGGCGTAGACGAGATGCGCGGGGGCGGTGCCGGCCACGATCCGGCAGAAGGGACAATCGATCGTTTGGTCTGTGGGCATGGTGCTTTCGGGTGACGGTCGAAGACGCGCGGTACCCGAAAGATCAGGTCCTCCGGGTACCGCGTGCGATCGTGGGGCGGTGCGACTCAGGCTGAGTGGCCGGACGTGCACAGCCAGTCGTAGACGTAGCCGCCCTGCGAGTAGTACAGGGCGTAGGACTGTGCGGTGTACAGGTCGTCGGCGGCACCGTAACCCCAGTACGCGTCGCCGCGAGCGATGGCGCCGCAGCCGTTGACCATCGCGACCACCACCTTGCAGTCGGAGTAGCCGCAGGCCGTGCGCGCGGCGTTCTGGGCGCTGGTGGTGTCGCTGTAGTCCCAGGCGCGGCCGGTGGCTCCGGTCGACGGAGACAGCGCGAGAGCGCCGTAATAGTTGGCCGCCTGCGCGGGCGCGGGTTCGATGGCGGACGAGACGGCCAGCACCGAGGCCGCGCCGAGCACCGCGAGGCCGGCCCCGGTGAGTCGTGCACGAATAGTCATGTCGTTCTCCTTGGATGAGGCGGCTGAATCAGCCGTCGACCTTGTCGGTGGTGGGCTGGTCGGAGGCCGGGGGAGTAGCCGGCTTGGAACTCGGGGTGCTGACGGTGCGCGGCGCGGCGACCTCGGTGGTGGTGTTCCACTTGGAGACGTCGACGGTGAGCTTCAGGTCGTCGGCCGGGGAGACCACGACGCGCGCGACCTGGTTGTCCTCGGTGATCCACACGGTGGTGTCGACCGCATCGGTGGAGTCCTTGGCCCCCTCACCGGTGGCGCCGGTCAGTCCGGCGACGGCCTTGGCCGGAACGGTGCCGGTCACCTTGGTGGTGGACACGCCGTCGACCTGCTCGTTTCCGGCGGTGGCGGCGCCTTCCATCGAGCGCAGCACGTGCGGGATACCGGTGTCGGTGTTCAGCAGCAGCGACACGTCGTAGATCGACCGGCCGTCGCCGTAGTTGATCCAGCCCTTGTCGTTGACGTTGGCGTAGAAGCGGTCGCCCAGGTAGACGAACGGCGCCTGCACGGAGGTGCCGCCCATGTTCAGGGTGGCGGTGCCCTTGCCGGCGAGAGGCTTGGTGTTGACGTCGGCCTCCACGGCGGTGGCGTTCATCGACTGGAACGTGCCGTCGACCTTGAGTTGGACGTGGGCTCCGGTGAGCGCGGCGGTGGCGTCGGCGGCGGAGTTCAGCAACTCCGTGGCGGCGGGGTCCGAGGAGGCGGGGGTGGACCCGTTGTCCCCCGAATCCGAACTGCATGCGGTGAGAGTCAGGGCGGCGGCTGCGCCGAGTGCCATGACTGCTCCGAGGAGGCGGCGGCGATGCATGAAGTGCTCCTTTTCAGCAGGTGGTAGCTAATTAATGTAGCAATCGCAAGCGCTCGATCGGCCGGTTGCGCGTGTTTTGGCGCGTTTTGCCGCACCACCCGTGCTGTATAACGAAAGCATAACGATTTTTGGAAGCCGAAAACCCTGGTGATGGCACTTACTCGCCGTTCTACCAGTGGGTATACGCCCGGGTCGGGTCCAAACATGAGGGAAGCCTCATATTTGGCTGTCATCATGGAACGCGGTCAGCGAGCCCTCGCTGTCTTGCCCGCGCACCCTTTCAGGAGAGCCTGTGACCCTCGATCAGTTCCGTTCCCGTTCGCGTAACGACCGAAGCTCCGCACCGGAACCGAGTCTGCTCGACCGTCTCACCGCGGGTGAGGCCTATGCCGTGAGTTTCGGGGGCCAGGGCGGCGCGTGGCTGCCGTCGTTCGCCGAGGTGGTGATCGACGCCGATCTGGAAGCGGCGATGACGGCCGTGGTCGACGACGCGGCCCGTCTCCTGGCGCCGGTCGCCGAGGACCTGGCCCGCGCCGGCACCCGCTCGTTCACCCCGATCGCGTGGATGCGCGCGATCGACGAGGACGCGCAGGCGTTCGACGACGCCGACCTGGCCGAGGCCAGCGTCTCGCTGCCCGGCGTGCTGCTGAGCCAGCTGGCCACCATCGCCTCCCTCGCCAAGCAGGGGCTCGACACCGGCGCGGTGCCGCCGATCGCCGTCGTCGGCCATTCCCAGGGCGTGCTGGCCACCGAGGCGCTGAGCGTCGACGGCGCCGCCCGCGACACCGACGACGCCCAGCTGCTGGCGCTGGCCCAGCTGATCGGCGCCGCCGCTGCCCTCACCGCCCGGCGTCGCGGCCTCGCAGGCAACGCCGACGCCTCGCCGATGCTGTCGGTCTCGCAGGCGCGCCCCAAGGATGTAGAGGTGCTGCTGGCGCGCTACGTCGCCGACCTGCCCGCCGATCAGCGCATCGGCGCCCCCGCGATCGCCGTGAAGAACAGTCGTCGCGCGCTGGTGCTCTCCGGCGCCCCGCGGCACCTGGCCGCCTTCCAGGCGCTGTGCGAGGAGGAGGCCGCACGCTCGGCCGACGAGCACAAGCGCAAGCTGACCGGCGGTTCGCCGTTCGCGCCGGTCTTCGAGAACGTCATGACCACGGTGCCCTTCCACCATCCCGACATGGCCGACGGCCTGTCCCTGGTGACCGAGTGGGCCCAGCGCTGCGGCATCGACCCGGCCCTGGCCCACCGCTACGCCGACGCGGTGCTGGTGGAGCACGTGGACTGGGTGGCCCAGATCGGTGAGGTCGTGGCCAGCGGTGCGCGCTGGCTGCTGGACTTCGGTCCCGCCGACATCGCGACCCGCCTGGCGTCGTCGCTGGTACGCGGCCAGGGCCTGGGCGCGGTGCCGGTCGCCACCCGCGGCGGCCAGCGCAACCTGTTCGTCCCGGGCAACGTCCCGGAGATCTCTGCGCCGTGGGCCCTGTTCGCCCCGCGTCTGGCGCAGCTGCCCGACGGCCGCACCGTGGTCGACACCCCGTTCACCCGCCTCACCGGTCGCTCGCCGATGCTGCTGGCTGGCATGACCCCCACCACCGTCGACCCCGCGATCGTCGCGGCGGCCGCCAACGCCGGCCACTGGGCCGAGCTGGCCGGCGGCGGTCAGGTGACGGAGGACATCTTCGCCGACAACGTCGCGCGGCTGACCGACCTGCTCGAGCCGGGCCGCGAGGTGCAGTTCAACTCGCTGTTCCTGGATCCGTACCTGTGGAAGCTGCAGCTGGGCGGCAAGCGCCTGGTGCAGAAGGCCCGCGCCACCGGCGCCCCGATCGACGGCGTGATCATCACCGCCGGCATCCCCGAACTGGAGGAGGCCGTCGACCTGGTGCACGAGCTGAACGAGGCCTCGCTGCACTACGTCGCGTTCAAGCCGGGCACCGTGGAGCAGATCCGCGCCGTGGTGCGCATCGCCAACGAGGTGCCCGCCTTCCCGATCATCGTCCAGGTGGAGGGCGGCCGCGCCGGCGGTCACCACTCGTGGGAAGACCTCGACGATCTGCTGCTGGCCACCTACGGCGAGCTGCGCGACCGTCCGAACGTGGTGATCTGCGTGGGCGGCGGCATCGGCACGCCCGAGCGCGCCGCCGAGTACCTGACCGGCGAATGGGCCACCCGCCACGGCTACCCGCTGATGCCGCTCGACGGGATCCTGATCGGCACCGCCGCGATGGCGACCCTGGAGGCCACCACCGCGCCCGAGGTGAAGCAGTTGCTGGCCGACACCCGCGGCTGCGCCGACTGGATCGGCGCCGGCCACAGCGAAGCGGGCATGGCCTCCGGGCGCAGCCAGCTCGGTGCCGACATCCACGAGATCGACAACACCGCCTCGCGCTGCGGCCGCCTGCTCGACGAGGTGGCCGGCGACGCCGACGCCGTGGCCGAGCGGCGTGAGGAGATCATCGCCGCCATGGCCGGCACCGCCAAGCCGTACTTCGGCGACGTGGCGACCATGACCTACCGGCAGTGGCTGGCGCGCTACGCCGAGCTGGCCGTCGGCCCCGACTCCGAGCAGATCCTGCCGTGGGCCGACGTCACCTGGGCGCAGCGTTTCACCGAGATGCTGCACCGCGCCGAAGCCCGCATGCACGAGCTGGATTCGGGCGACTTCCCGTCGCTGTTCGACGGCGCCGTGGACGACCCGCACGCCGCGATCGTCGAGCTGGCGCGCGCCTACCCGGCCATCGACGCCGACGTGCTGCACCCGGCCGACGTCGCGTTCTTCCTGGAGCTGTGCCGCACACCGGGCAAGCCGGTGAACTTCGTGCCGGTGGTGGACAAGGATGTGCGCCGCTGGTGGCGCAGCGACTCGCTGTGGCAGGCCCACGATCCGCGCTACCGCGCCGACGAGGTCTGCATCATCCCCGGCCCGGTGGCCGTCGCCGGTATCACCGAGGTGGACGAGCCCGTCGGTGACCTGCTGAACCGTTTCGAAGCGCACGTGGTGGACGTGCTGCGCACCGGCGGCGAGCACTCGTGGCCCGCCGACGCCCGTCGTCGGACCGGCGCGGTGCCCTCGGCCGGCCCGATCACCATGCTGCTGGAGTCGACCGACGTGTCGTGGGCCGGTCGCATCGTGGCCAACCCGATCGCGCTGCTGGGCGATCTCGCCGGCTGGGAGGTGTACGACGGCCAGGTGGCCGATCACGGCCCGACCGGTGCGCGCCTGGCGCAGGTCTCCGACGTCGACGTGTACCCGGCCCACTACGAGCTGTCGGTCCCGGTGGCCGGTACCGTCGTGCGCATCCCGCTGACCGTGGACGCGGGCTGCCTCGACGGCGCAGTTCCGAGCGTCGGCCTCACCGAGGCCGCGACCGCCATGCGGGAGCTGCTGACCGTCGCCGCCGGCGGCGAGCTGACCCCCGTCGCCGACGGGGTCGCCTCGACCACCATCGCCTGGCACGCCGATTCGGTGGCCGACCACAGCGGTGTCACCGCGGCCACGCTGCCGCGTCGGTTCGCCCCGATCACCCCGGCCGTGCCGCTCGGCTTCGCCGTGCCCGACACCCTGGTGACCGCCTGCTGGCCCGCCGTGTTCAGCGTGATCGGCGCCGCCACCACCGACGCCGGTGCGCCCGTGGTGGAGGGTCTGCTGGATCTGGTGCACCTGGACCACGCCGTCGAGCTGGCCGGGGCCGTCCCCGAGGCGGACACCGACCTGACCGTGCTCGCCCGCCTCGGCGACGTCTTCGACAGCTCCGCCGGTCGCGTGGTGGAGGTGACCGTCGAACTCTCCGACGCCGGCGCACCCGTCGCCACCCTCACCGAGCGCTTCGCCATCCGCGGCCGCAGCGGCAGCGCCGACCTGACCGATCCGCAGCGCGCCGGTGGCGCCCTCGTCGACGAGGTCACCGCCGTCCGCAAGCACGTGCGGACCACCACGATCGTCGCGCCCGCCGACATGACCGGCTTCGCCGTCGTCTCCGGCGACCGCAACCCGATCCACACCGATCTCCTGGCGGCCAAGCTGGCCGGGCTGGGGGAGCCGATCGTGCACGGGATGTGGCTCTCGGCCGCCGCCCAGCAGGTCGTCACCGCCGCGGACCTGGACAATCCGGTGCCGTCGCCGCGCGCCATCATCGGCTGGACCTCCCGTTTCCTCGGAATGGTTCGTCTCGGCGACACCATCACCGTGCGCACCGACCGCGTCGGCATGGACGCAGGCCGCGACGTGATCGAGGTGACCGCCAAGGTCGGCGACGACCTCGTGATGGCCGCGACCGCGCTGTTGGAGGCGCCGCGCACCGTGTACGCCTTCCCCGGGCAGGGCATTCAGAGCAAGGGCATGGGCCTGGCCGCCCGCGCCCGCAGCAAGGCCGCCCGCAAGATCTGGGACCGGGCCGACGCGCACACCCGCTCGGCGCTCGGCTTCTCGATCCTGGCCGTGGTCCGCGACAACCCCACCACGCTGGTGGCGAACGGTGAGACCTACCACCACCCGGACGGCGTGCTGTTCCTGACGCAGTTCACCCAGGTCGCCATGGCGACCCTCGGCGTGGCCCAGGTGGCCGAGCTCCGCGAGTCCGGCGGCTTCGTCGAGGGCGCGATCACGTGCGGCCACTCGGTCGGCGAGTACAACGCGCTCGCCGCATGCGCCGGGGTGCTGCCCCTCGAGGCCGTCCTCGAGGTGGTCTTCCAGCGCGGATCGGCCATGCACCACCTGGTGCCGCGCGACGCGCACGGCCGCAGCGACTACCGCATGGCGGCCATCCGACCGAGCCAGTTCGGGCTCGACGACGCGCAGGTCATCGGCTTCGTCTCCGGCTTCGGCGAGGAGGTGGGCGAGTACCTGGAGGTGGTCAACCTCAACCTGCTCGGCTCGCAGTACGCGATCGCCGGCACCGTCCGCGGCCTGGAGCTGCTGCAGGAGGAGGTGGAGCGCCGCGTCGCCGAGCATGGCGGCAAGCGTGCCTTCATCCTGGTGCCCGGGATCGACGTCCCGTTCCACTCCACCGTGCTGCGCGCCGGTGTGCCCGAGTTCCGGGGCAAGCTCGACGAGCTGCTGCCCGAGCACATCGACCCGGCGATCCTCGTCGGTCGCTACATCCCGAACCTGGTGCCCCGCCTGTTCAACCTGGAACGCGCCTTCATTCAGGAGATCGCCGACCTGGTGCCCTCCGAGCCCCTCGACGCGGTGCTCGCGGACTGGGATTCGTGGTCGCAGCGTCCGGCCGAGCTGACCCGCGTGGTGCTGATCGAGCTGCTGGCCTGGCAGTTCGCCAGCCCGGTGCGCTGGATCGAGACGCAGGATCTGCTGTTCTCCACCCCGGAACAGGGCGGTCTGGGCACCCAGCGCTTCGTCGAGGTGGGGGTGGCCACCGCGCCCACGCTCACCGGCCTGGCGCGTAACACCCTGAAGCTGCCGGACTACGCGACCGCGGCCACCGAGGTGGTCAACGTCGAGTCCGACGCCGCCCTGCTCACCGCGCAGGACGCCGGTGCCGAGCCGGAAACGGACGAGCTCGACGAGCCGTCGGCGCCGACGACCGAGGCCGCCGCGCCGGCCGCCGCCGCACCGGCACCCGTGGCCACCGCGGCCGCGACCGGCCCGCGTCCGGACGACATCGCCTTCGGGCCCACCGACGCCGTGCGTGCGGTGATCGCCCTGTGGACCAAGATGCGCACCGATCAGATCGGTACCGCCGACACCATCGAGGCGCTGTGCGACGGCGTCTCCTCCCGACGCAACCAGCTGCTGCTGGACGTCGGTGCCGAGCTCGGACTCGGTGCCATCGACGGTGCCGCCGAGGCCGACATGACGGCGCTGTCGACCACCGTCAACTCGCTGGCCCGCGGCTACCGCCCGCTCGGCGACGTGCTGACCGACGCCGTCAGCGACCAGTTCCGCAAGGTGGCCGGCCCGGTCGGCAAGCGGCAGTCGTACGTCGTGGACCGGATCACCGGCACCTGGCAGCTGGGCCCGGGCTGGGCGCAGCACGCGCTGGTCGCCCTCGCCCTGGGCACCCGTGACGGCGCCAGCGTGCGCGGCGGCGACCTCGGCGACCTGCTCGACGGCCCGGTGTCCAACGTCGACGCCCTCGACGCGGTGATCGACCGTGCGGTCCGCAGCGTCGGCGCCGCCCGCGGCACCGCCGTGGAGATCCCGGCGGCGGCCTCCGGCGGGGGTGCGGCGGTCGACGCCGCGGCCCTCGGCGAGTTCGCCGAGCAGATCACCGGTCCGGACGGCGTGCTGGCCGCGGCCGCACAGACCGTGCTGGCCAAGCTGGGCCTGACCGACACCGCGTCGGCCGCCCCGGCCGACCCGGAGGCCGGTCTGCTGGCCGATCGGGTGAGCGCGGAATTGGGCGCGGACTGGCAGCGCACCGTCGCACCGGCCTTCGACGCCGAGCGCGCCGTGCTCATCGACGACCGCTGGGCCACCGCGCGCGAGGATCTGGCGACCCTGTGGCTGACCGAATCCGCCGAACTGGACGCGCAGGCCGTGGCCGCACGTTTCGTCGGCGCCGGGCAGACCGTCGCCGATCACGCGAACTGGTGGACGCAGAAGGCACGCGCCGAGGGACACTCCGCGCACGCCGAGGCCTACGCGGCCATCGCCGCGGAGGCCGCGCGCACCGTCGTGGGCGAGTTCGCCGACGACATCGCCGTGGTGACCGGCGCCTCTGCCGGATCGATCGCCGCGGCCGTGGTGGGTCGTCTCCTGGCCGGTGGCGCCACCGTGGTGGCCACCACCTCGCGCCTGAACACCGAGCGTCTGGACTTCTACAAGAAGCTCTATCGCGAGCACGCCGGCATCGGCGCCGCGCTGTGGGTGGTGCCGGCCAACATGGCCTCGTACACCGACGTCGACGGGCTGATCGACTGGCTGGGCTCCGAGCAGACCGAGAACCTGGGTGCCAGCACCGCGGTGGTCAAGCCGGTGCTGCGGCCGAGCCTGCTGTTCCCGTTCGCCGCGCCCCGCGTGGCCGGTGACCTCACCGACGCCGGCGCCCGCGCCGAGCTGGAGATGAAGGTGCTGCTGTGGTCGGTGGAGCGGCTGATCGGTGGCCTGTCGGCCATCGGCGCCGACCACGACATCGCCGGCCGCCTGCACGTGGTCCTGCCGGGCTCGCCCAACCGCGGCATGTTCGGCGGCGACGGCGCGTACGGCGAGAGCAAGGCCGCACTGGATGCCCTGGTGACCCGCTGGGGTGCCGAGGACTCGTGGAACGGCCGCACCAGCCTGGCGCACGCCCTGATCGGCTGGGTGCGCGGCACCGGGCTGATGGGTGCCAACGACGTGATGGTCGACGCGGTCGAGAAGGCCGGTGTGCGCACGTGGAGCACCGAGGAGATGGCGGCCAACCTGGTCGAGCTGTGCTCGCCGCAGGCCCGTACTTCGGCGCAGACCGAGCCGCTGCTGGCCGACTTCACCGCAGGCCTCGACGGTGCCTCGCTGGACATGAAGGCGCTGGCCGAGCAGGCACAGGCGGCCGCGGACCGCGCCGCCGAGAGCTCCGAGGAGACCGAGGGCACGCGGGTGTCGGCGCTGTCGGCGCCGGCCCGCGCCGAACTGGGCCACCGCCTGGACTGGGCCGAGCTCGACGCTCGCCCCGAGGACCTGGTGGTCATCGTCGGTGCCGGTGAGGTGGGCCCGTACGGTTCCGCGCGCACCCGGTTCGAGATGGAGGTGGACGAGAAGCTGTCCGCCGCCGGTGTGCTGGAACTGGCGTGGAGCGTCGGGCTGGTGCAGTGGGACACCGCACCTAAGCCCGGCTGGTACGACGTCGAATCCGGCGACCCGGTCGCCGAGGCCGACATCGCCGAGCGCTACCACGACGCGGTCCTCGAGCGCTGCGGCATTCGCCGCTACGCCGACGAGGGCGCGATGGTGGAAAACTCGGCGCCGCTGCTCGAGTCGGTCTTCCTGGATCAGGACCTGAGCTTCTCGGTGCCGTCGGAGGCGCAGGCCCGTGCCTTCGCCGCCGCCGATCCCGAGCGCACCCGGGTCGCTCCGGCCGGGGACACCGGCGACTGGACGGTGACCCGCCTGGCGGGCACCGAGATCCGCGTGCCGCGTCGCTTCGAGCTGTCCCGCACCGTGGGCGGTCAGATCCCCACCGGTTTCGACCCGGTGCGCTGGGGCGTCTCGCCGGACATGGCCGAGTCGGTCGACCGCGTGGCCCTGTGGAACCTGGTCGCCACCGTCGACGCCTTCGTGACGGCGGGCTTCTCGCCGGCCGAGCTCATGCGCTGGGTGCACCCGAGCCTGGTGGCCAACACGCAGGGCACCGGCATGGGCGGCATGACCTCGATGAGGTCGCTGTACATCGACACGCTGCTGGGTGAGGCCAAGGCCAACGACATCCTGCAGGAGGCGCTGCCGAACGTCGTGGCCGCGCACGTGGTCCAGTCGTACATCGGCTCCTACGGTGCGATGATCCACCCGGTCGCCGCGTGTGCCACCGCCGCCGTCTCGGTGGAGGAGGGCGTCGACAAGATCCGTCTGGGCAAGGCGCTGTTCGCCGTCGCCGGCGGCTTCGACGACATCGGTATCGAAGGGATCGTGGGCTTCGGCGACATGTCGGCCACCGCGGACTCGGCCAAGATGGCCGCGCGCGGTATCGACGAGCGACGCTTCTCGCGGGCCAACGACCGTCGACGCGGCGGCTTCGTCGAGTCGGCGGGCGGCGGCACCGTCCTGCTGGCCCGCGGCGACGTCGCGGCGCAGATGGGTCTGCCGGTGCTCGGTGTGGTCGCGTGGGCGCAGAGCTTCGGCGACGGCGTGCACACCTCCATCCCGGCTCCGGGCCTGGGTGCGCTGGGCGCCGCGCGCGGCGGCGTCGACTCGCCGCTGGCCGCGTCGCTGGCCGCGCTGGGCGTGACCCCGGACGAGGTGGCCGTCGTCTCCAAGCACGACACCTCGACGCGGGCCAACGACCCCAACGAGTCCGAGCTGCACGAGCGGCTGGCCTCGGCGATCGGCCGCACCGAGGGTGCTCCGCTGTTCGTGGTCTCGCAGAAGTCGCTGACCGGTCACGCCAAGGGCGGCGCCGCCGCCTTCCAGCTGATCGGCCTGTGCCAGGTGCTGCGCGACGGCGTCATCCCGCCCAACCGCAGCCTGGACTGCGTCGACGAGAAGATGGCCGAGTACCCGCACCTGGTCTGGCCGCGGTCTCCGATCGCGATGGGCGAGCGGTTCGGCCTCAAGGCCGGTGTGCTCACCAGCCTCGGCTTCGGGCACGTGTCCGGTCTGATCGCCGTCGTCCATCCCGAGGCGTTCGTGGCGAGCCTGCCCGCCGAGCAGCGCGAGGCCTACCGTGCGGCGGCCGCCGAGCGGCTGCGTGCCGGTCAGCAGCGTCTGCTGGAGGCCATGTGCGGTGGTGAGGCGGCGTACGTGCGCCCGCCGAACCGTCGGTTCGACGAGACCGTCGACGAGCACGACGCCGAGGCCGCGCTGCTGCTGGATCCGCAGGTCCGCCTCGACCAGGCCGGGTCGTACCGATGAGCATCGTGGGCGTCGGGATCGACGTGGTGAGTGTGCCCGGCTTCGCCGAGCAGCTGGATCAGCCGGGATCGACCATGCTGATGAGCTTCCGGGTCGGGGAACGACGCGACGCGGCCGCCGGCAGCGGTGAGGATGCACAGCACCTCGCCGCCCGGTGGGCGGCGCGGGAAGCGGTCATCAAGGCGTGGTCGTCGAGCCGCTACGCGCAGACTCCGGTGCTGCCGGAGACGGCGGTCAACGACGTGGAGATCGTCGCCGACAACTGGGGCCGACCCAAGGTGCGGCTGCACGGCGACCTGGCCAAGTATCTGGCCGACGTGCAGATCCACATCTCGTTGACGCACGACGGCGACACCGCCGCCGCGGTGGCGATCCTGGAGGTGTAGACCGATTCTCGGCGGACGGGCACGCGCCCGTCCGCCGAGTCGTCATCTGCCGGCCGTCTCCTCCAGGAGGAGATAGCCGGCGAGCATGCGTTTGAGCTCCTGCACGGTCAGGTCGTGGTCGTGACCGTCCTGCACGGAGAAACTGAGCAGCGAATAGGCGGTGTGCACCAGCACCTGCGCCATCATCTCGCGGCGCTCGCGCTGGCTCGGGGTGAGCGGGGCCAGGATGCGGGCCACCTGCTCGGCCAGGATCTGCTCGTTGAGCGAGGCGGTGAGCCGGGTGGCCGGGGTCGACTGCACGGCCAGCCACACCGCGCGCCGCGACGGGTCGGTGCGCCACAGCGCCGCCAGGTGGTCGAGGAACTTCTCGAGCAGCACCGGCCATTCCAGCGACGGGATCTCCCCGGCGAAGGCGTTCAGTTCGTCGCGCACCGAGGCGGTGTCGACGCGGTCGAGTTCGCACACGATCACGTACTTGTTGGCGAAGTACTGGTACAGCGTGCCGATCGGCACGTCGGCGCGCGCGGCGATCTGCTCGCAGGTGAGGGAGTCGAAGCCGTCGGCGATCAGCACCTCGCGGGCGGCGGTGAGGATGTCCTCGAACTTTCGTCGGCTGCGCTCCTGCGCGGGCCGCTTGCGGGGGACCAGCGGTTGCGCCGCGGCATCGGCGGTCATGGCGGGGCTACAGGGACAGGTCGCGACGAATCTTCGCGACGTGCCCGGTGGCCCGCACGTTGTACATCGCCGCGGCGATGCGACCGTCCTCGTCGACCAGGAAGGTGGAGCGGATCACGCCGGTGACCACCTTGCCGTACAGCTTCTTCTCGCCGAAGGCGCCGTACGCGGTGAGGACTTCCTTCTCCGGATCCGACAGCAGCGGGAAGTTCAGCTCGTCGCGTTGGACGAACTTGGCGAGCTTGGCCGGCTTGTCCGGCGAGATGCCGACGACGGCCACCCCGGACTCGTTCAGCTCGGCCAGATTGTCGCGGAAGTCGCAGGCCTGCTTCGTGCAGCCCGGCGTCATCGCGGCGGGGTAGAAGTACACCAGGACCTTGCGTCCGGCGTAGTCGGACAGCGAGACCGGGTTGCCGTCGGCATCGGGCAAGGTGAACAGGGGAGCGATGTCGCCGACTTCGAGTCGTCCGTTGGCTGCCATGGAATCACCCTAACCGGACGGCCGTCGCGGTGGAACGAGAGCATGTCAACGGCTGTCGCCCGGTGGGTGGGTACGCTCGACGTATTGCGGGTGAGAACCCCGTGCCGACATCCGACCCATCCCTTTGGAGGACCGCGTGGCCGACGACACCGAACGCATCGAGCAGGAGATCGCGCGGGCGCGCGAAGAGCTGGCGACGACTCTGGACCAGCTGGCCGATCGGGCCAACCCCCAGCGCCTGGCCGACGACCTGAAGACCAAGGCGCTGGCCCTGCTGTCCAGTCCGCCGGTGAAGTTCTCGTTGATCGGCGCCGGCGCGCTCACCGTGGTGATCGTGGTGCGCAAGATCGTCAAGAACTGACCGACCTGCGCGAGCGGCCCCCGATCTGCTGATCGGGGGCCGCTCGCATCTGGGTGACTAAACCGTGTGGAAACCGCCGTCGACCGGCAGCACAGCACCGGTGATGAAGCTGGCGTCGTCGGAGGCTAGGAACCCGATGGCCCGGGCCACCTCCACTGGGTCGCCGAAGCGTGCCAGCGGGGTACGCTGCAGCAGTGCCGCATAGACCTCTGGGGCGACGGTCTTGACCGATTCCAGCAGTGGGGTGTCGATCCAGCCGGGCGCCACGGCATTGCACCGGATGCCGGCTGGCGCGTGCACCTGCGCCATCGATTTGGTCAGCTGCACGATGGCCCCCTTGCTGGCCGAATACGCGGGCCCGTCGGCCGATCCGAAGATGCTGAGCATTGAGGCGATGTTGACGATCGAGGCTCCCGTGTTCTTGGCCAGCAGCGGTGCACTCTTCACGATGAAGTACTGCACTGCGAGCAGATTGATCTCGATGACGCGAGCGAAGCCCTCGGGCTCTTGTTCGGGAGGCCCGAGAGTCACTCCGGCGGCCGGGACCAGGACGTCGAGTCGGTCGAGCGTCGCGAAGAAGGCGTCCACCGCTGCTCGGTTGGTCACATCTAATTCGGTGACACGAATGTCTAGACCGTCGTTGCCGTTGATTCCGGTGGGAAAGTCGACGCAGTCGGCGCCCAGGCCGACGGCGTGCACAGTGGCACCGAGCCCAGCGAAGTGCAGCGCCGTCGCGGCACCGATTCCGGAGGTACCGCCGGTGACGAGCACCGTACGGCCGGAGAAAGTATTGGAGGGCAGTGTCATGAGAGTTCCTTTACTCAGACGGGGGAGTACTGGTCGCGCAGATTGCGCTTGAGGATCTTTCCGGCGCCTGACTTGGGCAGGCCGTTCTCGACGAAATGGACGAGGCGAGGCACCTTGTAGCCGGCCACGAGTTCGCGACAGTGCGCCTGCAGATCGTCGGCGCTCACCGCGTCTGATCTCCGGAGGACTACGGCGGCAGTCACGACCTCGCCCCACTGCGCATCGGGCGTACCGAAGACGGCGACCTCGAGGACATCGGGATGGCGGTACAGCGCGTTCTCCACTTCCGTGGAGTACACGTTCTCACCGCCGGTGATGATCATGTCCTTTAGGCGGTCGACAACGAACAGGTAACCGTCGTCGTCCAGATAGCCCATGTCGCCGGTATGAAACCAGCCATCTACCAATGCGGTGGCGGTCTCCTCGGCGTTGTTCAGGTATCCCTTCATCACATTCATTCCTCGAACGGTGATCTCGCCGACCTGCCCGGCTGGCAGTACGGTGCCGTCGTGGGCGCGGGTTTCGACGTCGACTCCGACCACCGGGCGACCGGCTGAGCGGAGACGGGCCTGGGCCTGCGGGGTGGCGTCGGTGACGCCGTCGCGGTGATCGCGGTGGGTCAGGAAGGTGACGATCGGCGCTGCCTCGGTCATTCCGTACACCTGACACCAGTCGCAGCCGAGTGTGTCGATTGCGGTGCGCAGCAGCGATACCGGCATGGGGGACGCGCCGTAGAGCACCGACTTCAGGGAGCTGATGTCGTAGTCTCCAAGCGGCTCCGCCAAGAGCATGGTGACCATGGTCGGCACCAGCATGGCCTGCGTGACGCGTTCGTGCTCCACCGTCGCAAGCCAGAGCGTGCGCTCAAAGCCGCCGATTATCACGTGAGTGCCGCCGACCCACGTAAGCGCGATGGTGGATGCGCCGTCGGCGAGATGAAACATCGGTCCAGCATGCAGATAGACGTCGTGCTCGGTGTAGCCGAGGCTGATCAGAGCATGCTTGGCGTTGGCCACCAGATTGGCATGGGTCAGCTCCACTCCCTTCGGTCGGCCGGTGGTGCCGCCGGTGTAGAAGATTCCGGCGGTGTCGTCACCGCCGGCCGCGACGATCACTGGGGTGCGGTCGCCGGTGAGGAGCGCCTCGAAATCGTGGCAGTCTGGGGGGCACGAACCGTCGCCCGTGTAGACCAGGGCGGTGACCGAGGGACAGTCCTCGCGAATCTGCCGTCCCATCTCGAGGAAGTCGTCGCCCACCAGGAGAACCCGGGTTTGCGAATCGTCAACGATGTAGGCGATCTCCGCGGGTGACAGGCGTGTATTGATCTCGTTGAGCACGCGACCGTAGCGGGGTACGCCCAGCCAGGCCACCAGGTGGGCGCGGCTGTTCTTCGTAAGGACTCCGACCACGTCGCCGGGTGTCAGCCCGAGTTCGTCGAGGGCAGCGTTGAACGACTCGACGCGGGCCGAGAGGTCCCGGTACGTCCAGCGATGGCTCCCGTCGACGAGTGCCGTGTGGTCCCCGAAGAATCGGGCAGCCCGGGTTAGGGCCGAGCCGATGTTCTCTTGCATGGTGTTCTCCGACTTCCTCGAGGGCAATTCAGCGCAGGTAGTTGCTGTTGCCACCGACGACGACCTTGGGAATCGCGTCGCCCTGATCCCGCAGAATCGAGACGTACGCCTCCAAAGTGTTGGCCGCGTCGATGTGGCCCACGAAGTTTCCTGCTTCGTCGTAGTTGAGGAAGGCACCGTGGATGATGAACAACGCTTCGGTCACCTCGGTGTCGCTGGACTGCAGGGTGTGTGTGGAACCGGCGGGCTCGTAGATGTATGAGCCGGGGATATTCATGCTCTCCTCGCCGTACTCCTGGTAGAACCAGCTGCCCTTAGTGGTGTAGCCGTGGACGGCGCCGGTGTGCAGGTGGGTCGGGATGATGGTGCCGGGAGCGAAACGAGTGCGGGCAACCAAGAATCCGCCTTCCACGTCGGCGACGAGCAACTGAATGGAAAGACCTGGAGCCAGGATCCCGTGGGCCCAGGGAAAGTCCTCGGTTTGCATGGTCAAGGCGAGAGGCAGGTCGGTGATGGCGGTCATGGGGACTCCTTGTTGTTGGTGGTGGTCGGGTCCTCGCGTCTGCGGGACTGTGTCTAGATTCACAGGTGGCTACCGTTTGTTCTTGACATTTCGCGACCAGTTTTTTACATTTCGCGACTATGGATGTGATTCGGGGCTCATCGCTGACGCACGTGCCGGACATGATCGCCGCCCATGGCGGTGATTCAGCGGAGTTTCTGCGCAGTGCAGGGATCGATCCGGCGGCGGTGGGGAACTACAACCGGTTCATCAGCTACACCGCACTCGCGCTCACTATTGGCGAAGCTGCTGAAGAGCTGGCGGTGCCAGATATGGGACTGCGGTTGTCGATGCTCCAGGATTTGGAGATGCTCGGGCCGATCGCGGTACTCGCTCGCAACGCCGGCAGCGTGGAGGCTGCTTTGCTTGGCGTCGTCAAGTATTTGCACACCTATTCGTCGGCGATCCGGGCCGAATTGGTGACCGGGGGCCGGGAGTCTCGATTCGGATTTGACGTGAACCTCACGCGCCTGGCGCACCGCGAGCAGATGGTGGAGCTGTCCCTCGGGGTGATCAACGGGATGTTCGGCATGCTGACGGACTCGGGCTTCCGGGCGAATCGGATCACCTTCCGGCACGCCAGGATCTCGCCGATCGATGTCTACGTCGACTACTTCCAGTGTCCGGTGGAGTTCAACGCGGCACACAATGCGGTCGTCTTCCCGACGGGATTGCTGAGTCGACACGTTGCGGGCGCGGATACGCAGGCCTACGCGCTGGCGTCCCGCTACTTGGGTGAGCGGCATCGCTACCTCAGTCTCGACGAACACGTCGTGGAGCTCATCGGAAAGCTGTTACCTCTGGGGCAGGCGAGCGTCGTAGAGGTGGCTCGGATCCTGATGGTCCATCCGCGGGTCCTTCAGCGTCGTCTAGCTGCTGAAGACACCACATTTGAGGGACTTCTCGACGAATGTCGGGAGCTCCTTGCTCGTGAACTGCTGGCGGTGGAAGATCTCCCGCTCTCAGCGGTCTCGGCCCAACTCGGCTACAGCGAGCAGAGCTCTCTCACGCGCAGTTGTCGCCGCTGGTTCGGGCGGTCTCCGCTGGCCATGCGTCGCACTCTCGCCGGACGGTGCCCGCAATCCCCGACCCTGTGATTGTCTGCTCCATACCGCTCTGACCAGGCGATTTCATATTCCGGCGGATGTCCTGTTAATGTTTCTTCTCGCAAGGCCAAGCGCCATTAGCTCAATTGGCAGAGCAGCTGACTCTTAATCAGCGGGTTCGGGGTTCGAGTCCCTGATGGCGCACAGCAAAGCCCCTCACCAGCGGAAAACGCAGGTGAGGGGCTTTTTCGTTCCCGTTCTCGGCCCGGCCCCGGTTGCTGGCCCCGGTCTCTCCGCATCGGTCAGACCCGTTCGCGTCGGTCAGGCACGTTCGCGTCGGACGGGGAGGGGGTGAACGTGTCCGAGGGTCGCGGACGTGCGCGAGTGGCGCGAACGGGGCCCGGGCGACGGTTGTGGGCGGGGCGGATGGGGGTGGCTTACACCATTGTGATTCGCGACGCTCGCGCGTGGCGGCGACGGCGGCGAAAAGTGTAGTCTGGTCCGCGGAGAGTCGTCGCGAAAGTGCGGCGGCCGGGAGTCCGTCAGCGGCGACGCCTCCCTACACACACATCACCGGGTAGCCGGTCCGCGCAAGCGGGCCCCGGCAGCAGCGGTCGGCTAGTGCAGTTTGGAGCATCATGGGGTTCACTCGTCTGCGGAATCGTCGCGGGTTTCGCGCAACGATGGCAGTCAGCACACTTGCGGCCGCGGCCGTCGCACTGAGCGCCTGCGGCGCCAGCTACAGCGACGTGGTCCACGCCTCGGGTGAGTTCACCGACATGGTCAAGCCGGCCATCTCCGTCACCAACGAAGCAGGTACCCCGCTGGACAAGGACGCCGTCGGCGTGCAGCCGGGTAAGCCCATCGTGGTCAAGGCCTCCGAGGGCGCGCTGTCGAAGGTGACCATCCCCAAGGCCGACGGCAAGCCACTCAAGGGCACCTTCAGCGACGACAACGCCACCTGGACCAGCACCGAGCCGTTCGGCTACGGCCGCAGCTACACGGTGACCGCCGAGGCGGTCGGTGTGGGCGGGCAGACCACCACCAAGCAGGGCTTCACCACGCAGGCCCCGAACAACCTGACGCAGGCCTACATCCTGCCGGGTAAGGGCGAGGACGTCGGTATCGCGCAGACCGTCGGCGTGCGCTTCGACGAGCCGATCCCGAACCGCAAGGCCGCCCAGGACGCCATCAAGATCACCACGAACCCCGAGGTCAAGGGCGCGTTCTACTGGATCAGCGACAGCGAGGTCCGCTGGCGTCCGGAGCACTTCTTCAAGCCGGGCACCAAGGTGGACATCGCCGTGAACACCTACGGCATCGACCTGGGTAACGGCATGTTCGGCCAGGAGAACGTCAAGTCGAACTTCACGGTCAAGCGCGCGATGGAGCTGTTCGCCGACGACCGCACCAAGACCGTCGTGATCAAGGAGGACGGCAAGGTCATCCGCACCATGCCCACCTCCTTCGGTAAGCCCGGGCACGACACCCCCAACGGCATCTACATGATCGGCGACCGCGTCGACCACATCATCATGGACTCGTCGACCTACGGCGTCCCGACCTCGGCCGCCGAGGGCTACCGCACCCCGGTCGACTGGGCGGTGCAGATGTCCTACAGCGGTATCTACCTGCACGGCGCACCGTGGTCGGTGTGGGCCCAGGGCAACACCAACACCAGTCACGGCTGTCTGAACCTGAGCCCGGAGGATGCGCAGTGGCTGGTCCGTAACACTCTGCGCGGCGACCCGGTCACCGTCCGCTACACCGGCGGCGAGACGCTGTCGGGTTACGACGGCCTGGGCGACTGGAATATCCCCTGGTCCACGTGGCTCAAGGGCAACGCGACCGACAACAGCTGATCGGCGCGCGCCACCGCGCGGCACACGGCTCTTCGGCCGACCTCCTTGTCCAAGGGGGTCGGCCGAAACGTTGACAATGGCCATTGATTAGGATTCCCGGCAGTATTTCTCCGAAGTACATCCACCGAGTTCTAGTTAGGCAGGCAACACATCATGGGCAAGCCCTCCTGGGAGACCGAGGAACTGACCGCGCTTCGTGAGATGGCGCGCGCCTTCTGCGAGAAGGAGATCGCTCCGAACACCGAGCGCTACATCGAGCAGCACCACGTCGATCGCGAGCTGTGGACCAAGGCCGGCGAGCTGGGCCTGCTGTGCATGTCGATCCCGGAGGAGTACGGCGGCGGGGGCGGCACGTTCGCGCACGAAGCGGTGCTCATCGAGGAACAGGCCCGCGTGGTCGACTCCTCGTGGGGCCAGAGCCTGCACAACGGCATCGTCGCCCACTACCTCCTCGCCTACGGGTCTGAGGAGCAGAAGCGGCACTGGCTGCCCAAGCTGGCCTCCGGTGAGGTGGTCGGCGCCATCGCGATGACCGAACCGGGCACCGGGTCGGACCTGCAGAACGTCAAGACCAAGGCGGTCAAGGACGGCGACGACTACGTCATCGACGGCAACAAGACCTTCATCACCAACGGCGGCCAGGCCGACCTGGTGATCACCGTGGTCAAGACCGACTCCACCGAAGGCGCCAAGGGCATCTCGCTGGTGCTGGTGGAGACCGACCGCGAGGGCTTCAGCCGCGGCCGGATCCTGGACAAGGTCGGCATGAAGGGCCAGGACACCGCGGAGCTGAACTTCAGCGGCGTGCGCGTGCCCCAGTCCAACCTGCTCGGCGACCAGGAGGGTCTGGGCTTCATCCAGCTCATGTCGCAGCTCCCGCAGGAACGGCTGATCATCGCCGTGGCCGCGGTGGCCGGCATGGAGGTGGCGCTGGAGAAGACCGTCGAGTACACCAAGGACCGCACGGCCTTCGGCAAGCCGGTCTTCGCGTTCCAGAACACCAAGTTCAAACTCGCCGAGGTGGCCACCGAGGCGCACGTCGCCCGCGTCTTCCTCGACGACTGCATGGACAAGCATCTGCGCGGCGAACTGGACATCCCGACCGTCGCGATGGCCAAGTGGTGGACCACCGACCGCGCGATGGAAGTGGCCGACACCTGCCTGCAGCTGTTCGGCGGATACGGCTACATGAACGAGTACCCGATCGCGCGCATGTGGGCCGACAACCGGGTCCAGCTGATCTACGGCGGCACCAACGAGATCATGAAGGAGATCATCTCGCGCTCGCTGTGAGTCCCCATGGGACACAATGGGTAACCGGGGCGCCGACGGCGCCCGGATGACCCAGCGAAGGCGGAGGACGCGTGGTGGAATCGATCGTGTTGGCGGATGTCCGAACGGACTCCGAACGGGAAGTGATCGCCGATTGGGCGGCCGCCAACCATCCGGGTGCGAAGGTGCTGACCCTGGACCGGATCGATTTCGCCGCGCTGCCCGCCACCACCGTGCTTGTTCCGGTGCGTGTGGTGTGGCTGCCGCAGGTGCGACGGGGTGAGCGACGGGTCTCGCTCGCCGACGCGGTGGCCCTGTCCAATCCGCGCAAGCCGCCGGCCTGGCGGCAGCCGAGCATCCGTCGGCGCTACCCCGACCGGGTGCGGGTGGTCGAGGGCGCGTCGGCGTCGATCGCCGAACTCGACGAGGCCTACCAGCAGCAGCAGGCGGCGGGGGAGTCGTTCGCGGCGTTCGTCGGCATGCGCGCGGCGCTCTCGGCCGAACGGTCCGAGCTGGCGCTGGTGGGCGACCGGTACAAGGTGCCGCGGCTGGTGGCCGAACAGATCAGTTCGTCGGCCCGGTTCCAAGCGGCCATCGCCGACCTGGCCGCCGAACTCGGCCGCCCGGTGTCGTCGGTCGCCCAGGAGACCACGGACAAGATGAGTTCGTTCGTCGCCACCCAGAGCCGACTGATGCGCGACATCTTCAACACCACCTTCCGCGGCCTCTACGAGCGGGCCTGGACGGTGTCGGCGGACCTGGACACGCTCGGCCGCCTCCGCGAACTCAACAAGTCCACGTCGCTGGTGTTCCTGCCCTCGCACCGCTCCTACGTGGATCCGCTGGTGCTCAGCGGGGTGCTCGACGAGCACGACTTCCCGCCCAACCTGGTGCTCGGCGGCAACAACCTGGCGTTCTGGCCGATGGGGCCGATCGCGCAGCGGGCCGGCACCATCTTCATCCGCCGCCAGTTCGGCTCCGACCCGGTCTACAAGCTCGCGATGCGGTCGTACCTGTCGTTCATCGTGGAGAAGCGCTTCAACCTGGAGTGGTACATCGAGGGCGGCCGCAGCCGGACCGGGAAGCTGCGTCCCCCGATGCTGGGCCTGCTGTCGTACGTGGCCGAGGCCGTCGAGTCGGTCGACGGCGCCGACGTGACGGTGGTGCCCACCTCGATCGTCTACGACCAACTGCCGGAGATCACCGCGATGGCGCAGGAGGCCGCGGGCGGAACCAAGCGGCCCGAGGACCTGAAATGGCTGCTGCGCTATGCGCGGGGTCAGCGCGTGCACCGCGGGCAGGCGCGGGTGCGCTTCGGCGAGCCCTTCTCGCTGCGCGGGGCGCTCGACCAATCCGGCGACGGCCGGGCCCGGCTGGAGAAGGTCGCTTTCCGGGTGATGGACGAGATCAACGCGGCCACCCCGATCTCCTCGACGTCGCTGGCCGGTTTCGCGCTGCTCGGCGCCGCCGACCGCGCGTACACGGCCACCGAGATCGAAGTGATCCTGGCGCCGCTGCTGACCTACATCGACGACCGCGGTCTGCCCGGACCCGATCCGTCCACCTGCCGGGGCCTGGGCCTGCTGTCGACGTTGGGGGAGCTGACCGAAGCCGGCGTGCTGTCGACCTACGACGGCGGGACCGAACAGGTGTGGGGCATCGCGCCGGGCAATCACGCGATCGCCGCCTACTACCGCAACGGCGCGTTGCACCACTTCGTCGATCGCGCCATCGTCGAGGTGGCGATGCTGGCGGTGGCCGACGGCACCGTGCACACCGATCATCCCGAGGGGATGCTCGGCGTCTCCCAGCAGGAGGCGCTGCGCATCCGCGACCTGCTCAAGTTCGAGTTCTTCTTCCCGCCGAAGAAGGAGTTCCTGCACCGGTTGGGTGCCGAGCTGGATCTGATCGCCGCCGAATGGCGGACCACGGTGCCCACCCAGCAGTGGGTGTACGAGGCGCTGCTGGCCAATGCGGGCAAGCTGTTCGCCCGCCGGACTCTGCAGACCTTCTTCGACGCGCAGCTGGTGGTGGCGACGTTGTTGTCGTCCCGTGACGCGGGCGCGGTGCCCAAGGACGAGTTCCTCATGGAATGTCTCGGGCTGGGGCGGCAGCTGTCGCTGCAGGGTGAGGTGCAGAGCAAGGATTCGGTGTCCCGGGAGCTGTACGACGGCGCCTACCGGCTGGCCGAGAACCGGGGCGCCGTCGGCGGCGACTCCGAGGACGACGAGCGCCGGGCCCGCGGTGAATGGCTGCGGGAAGTGCACGAAATACGCGAACGGTTGTCGCGCATCGCCGCGATCGAGGCCGAACAGGCGGCCGCGGCAGAACTGGAGGAGAACCGATGAGCGCGCTCGCGGACCGATTGCTCGAGATCAAACAGGCACCCGAGGGCGATCGGATCTGCGCCTTCTTCGACTACGACGGCACGCTCATCGACGGCTTCTCGGCCACCGCGATCCTGCGGGCACGCCTGCGCAGCCTCGAGTTCACCCCGGAAGAGGTGACCGATGCGCTGATGATCGGGCTGCGCGGCTGCACCTCCGAGCAGGATTACGCCGAGGTGCTGGCGGCCACCAAACCGGCCTTCGCGGGCAAGACCTACGACGAGCTGCTCGCCTTCGGCGAGAAGCTGTTCAAGACCGAGACCGCGGCCAAGCTGCGGCCGCAGATGTGGCAGATCATTCGCGCGCACCGCGAGCGCGGCCACCGCATCGTGATCGCCTCCTCGGCTACCCGGTTCCAGATCGAGCCGATCGCCAAGGAGATCGGCGCCGACCGCGCTCTGGCCACCGATGTGGAGGTGGTCGACGGGATCGTCACGGGCGAGGTCAAGGGTCGGCCGCTGTGGGGGCCGGGCAAGGCCGCCGCGGTCCGTCGCCTGGCCCGCGAATGGGATTTGGACCTGGACGCGTCGTTCGCCTACAGCGACGGCAACGAGGACGTGCCCTACTTGGAGGCGGTGGGGCATCCGGCTGCGGTGTCGCCGCAGCGGGCCCTGCGCGGGGTGGCCGAGTCGCGCGGCTGGCCGATCCTGGACCTGCGCAATCCGTCGGCCAACAAACTGGCGATGGCGGTGCGGACCGGCGCCTTCTACGGCACGTTCCTGGGTTCGGCGGCCGTCGGGTTCGCGAGCGGCCTGCTGGGGCGCGACCGCACCGAGGCCATGCAGGAGGCGGTGTCCACCGGGCTGGATGCGGGGCTGGCGCTGGCCGGCGTCGACGTCGAAGTGCTCGACGGCCAGCAGTACCTGACCTCGGACCGTCCGTGCGTGTTCGTCTTCAACCATCAGTCCAAGCTCGATCTGCCGGTGCTGATCCACCTGGTGCGCGGGCAGGCCACCGGGGTGGCGAAGAAGGAGATCGGCGACCTGCCGCTGTTCGGGCCGATCCTGCACGCGGGCGGGGTGGTCTTCATCGACCGCGCCGACGTGGGCAAGGCGATCGAGCAGTTGGAGCCGGTGGTCCGCAAGATCCGCGAGGAACGGTTCTCGCTGGTCGTCGCCCCCGAGGGCACCCGGTCGGCCACCCCGCGCATCGGGTCGTTCAAGAAGGGGCCGTTCCACATCGCCATGCAGGCCGGCGTGCCCGTGGTGCCGGTGGTGCTGCGCAACGCCGGCGAGCTGATGTGGCGCGGTGCGCAGCTGATCAAACCGGGCACCGTCGAAGTGCAGGTGCTGCCGCCGATCGACACCTCGCAGTGGCGACCGGAGACCGTCGACGAACACGCCGAACAGGTGCGGCAGCAGTTCATCACCACGCTCACCGAGTGGCCGGTCCGGGCCTTCGACGACGGGCGGATGACCAGAACGATGGGGATCTTCGAGTGGCGGGACAATGCCGATGACCAGTGAGGACGCAGCAATGACCGAGACCGGCGACAAGCCGATCGCATGGGGCGAGGCGACCGAGATGAGCCCGGTCGACACGGTGATGTGGCGCGGCGACGCCGACCGGCGGCTGCGCTCGACCATCTGCATGCTCGAGATCTACGACACCACGCCCGACTGGGACCGGCTGCTGGCCGCCCACGAATGGGGCAGCCGGATGGCCCCGCGGTTCCGGGAGCGGGTGATCGAATCACCGCTGCACACCGGCACCCCCAGCTGGGGCGTCGACCCCGACTTCGACCTGCACTACCACGTCCGGCGGATTCGGCTGGGCGGTGACAGCAGCATGCGCGAGCTGCTCAGCACCTGCGAGCAGCTCGGCATGACGCCGCTGGATCCGGCGCGTCCCCCGTGGGAGGGCTACCTGATCGAGGGCCTGCCCGACGGCAAGGCGGCCTACTTCCTCAAGGCTCATCACGCCCTGACCGACGGCTTGGGCGCCATCCTGGCGCTCGCGCAGCTGCATTCGACCAGCCGCGATCCGATTCCGGGCAAGCCGCAGCCGCCCGCACCTGAGCCCGTGGAGCCCTCGGCGCTGGAGGTGCTGTGGCGCCAGCTGGGCGAGGAGACCCGGCGCGTCCCGCGGCTGGCCGGCATGGCCGTGGAGGGTGCGTTCGCGCTCCGCTCGCCGCGACGCGCGCTGAGCAAGGTGCTGCGGTACGGCCGGTCCGTGCCGCGCGTGGCCGGTCTGATCAGCCCGCCGGGTTCGCCGCTGTTGGCCGAGCGCGGCGTGGCCCGCCGCTTCAGTGCCTTCGAGGTGCCGTTCAGCGGGCTCAAGGCCGCCGCGGAGGTGACGCGCGCGTCCATCAACGACGTGTACCTGGCCGGTCTGATCGGTGGCTTCCGGCGCTATCACGAGCGCATGGGGACCATGGTCGATGCCATCCCGATGGCCATCCCGATCTCGGTGCGCCAACCCGACGACCCGGCCGGCGGCAACAGGATCGCGGTGGGGCGGCTGGCCGGTCCGGTGGGCATCGACGATCCGTTCGAGCGGGTGCTGACCATGCGCGAGCAGGTGCGCGCCGCCCGCACCGAACCGGCAGTGGATCTGTTCAACACCGCCGGACCGCTGCTGGCCTGGCTGCCCGGTCCGGTGTTGGCTCAGTTCAGCGGCACCACCGCCCAGAACGATCTGCAGGCCAGCAATGTGCCCGGCATCCCGTGGGAGACGTTCGTGGCCGGGGCGCGGGTGGAACGGATGTTCCCGTTCGGGCCGCTGCCCGGTTGCGCGGTGATGGCCACGATGATCACCCACAACGGCATCGCCTGCCTCGGGCTGAACTCCGATGCGGCGGCCATCGTCGAGCCGGAACTGTTCGCCGAATGCCTGGTGGAGGGCTTCAACGAGGTGATCGACCTGGCGCGCGACCCGGACGATCCCGAGGCGGCGCCGCTGCCCCGGATGACCCGGGTGATCTGAGTCAGGGGTTGGCGTAGGACGCGAGGAACTCGGCGAGCATCTTCGCGGTGACCTCGCGGGGCAGGGCCTCGATGGCCGCGATGATCGCCGGCAGATCCAGGGCGTTCGCCGCGTCGGACGGGTCGGTGTGCGGGTCGATGCCGGCAGCCACCAGTGCGGCCGCGGTGGACGCCGAATCCAGGGCGAGGGCGTCGTCGACGGTGAGCGCGCCGTCGACGAAGGCCTGCGCCAGCGCGGTCAGCGCGTCCGGAGCGGCGGCGGGGGCCTGCCCGCGCGCCCGCTCGGCGCCGACGGTCATGGCCCCGATCAGGTCGTCGAGCACCGACGCGGTCACCGGGGTCACCGTCAGGTGGGTGCTGGCGGGCAGCACGGTGCCGTCGGGCTGGCGATAGCTCGGCTGCTCCTGCAGGGTGAACCCGGCCGCGGCGACGGCCGCCGACCACCGGTGCGGATCGATCGGCGCCGACGATGCGGGGTCGGCCACCACGGCGAAGACCGGACCGTCGGGGGCGCCGGCCACCGCGAGACCGTCGATGCCTTCGACGGCGACGCGCAGCGCGGCGGCGGCCTCGGCGACGGGAGCCACGAGCGCGGCGAATCCGTCCGGGCCCAGGTAGTCGGTGATGGCCCACGCCGACGCCAGACCGGCGGCCGACCGGGAACCGAGAAGCGTGGGATTGACGATCGGATAGCCCGGCCAGTCGGTGGTGGCGAAGAACCCGGCCCGGTGCCGGTCGCGGTCGGCGTGCAGAATCACCGACGCGCCCTTGGGTGCGTACCCGTACTTGTGGAAGTCGGCCGAGATGCTCGTGACGCCCGGAACCCGGAAGTCCCAGGCGGGCAACGGCTGCGGCCACCACGCGAGCGCGAAACCGCCGAGACATGCGTCCACGTGCAGCGGGAGTGCGCGGGCCGTCGCCACCTCGGCGATCTCGCCGATCGGGTCGAGCGCGCCGGTGGGGTAGTTCGGTGCGGAGGCGACCAGCAGGAACGTGTCGTCCTCGATCGCCGCGGCCATCGCCGCCGCACTCACCCGGGTGGTCGCCGGGTCCACGGGGACGCGCACGGCGCGGACGCCGAGGAGTCGTGCGGCCTTGTCGAAGGCGGCGTGCGCGGTCGCGGGCAGCACGAGGGAGCCGGTGCCGGGCGCGAGGCCGGCATGGTCGCGCGCCGCCTTCACCGCCAGCACACAGCTCTCGGTGCCGCCGGAGGTGACCGACCCGACCGCGTCGGGCCCGTGGAAGGCGGTGCGTGCGAAGGCGATCAGGTCGCGTTCCATGCTCGCCACGGACCCGAAGACGGTCGGGTCGAGGCCGTTGACCGGCTGCACCAGGGCCGCGGCGGCCCCGGCGAGCTCGTCGAGTTCGGCCAGCCCGGAGTCGTACACGTACGACAGGATGCGGCCGCCGTGCGTGGGGGCGTCGGTGGCGCGTCGTCGGGCCAGTTCGGCGAGGGTGCGCCGGTATCGCTCGGAATGGACGGGACTCTCCGGTGTCATGCGGACTGCTCTCGTCGGCGGTAGCGGGACAGGATCAGCAAGCTCACCGCGATCAGGGCCGCGGGCAGCAGGGCGAAACCGGCGGTGATACCGGTGAGTGCGCTGTCCGGCTGCACCGCGACCTCGTCGGCGGTCGACGACACGAAGCCGGTCGCGGCCAGGACCAGCAGGTACAGGCCGGGGCCGATCGCCAGACCCATCGTCTCGGCGGCCGTCCACAGCCCGGACATGGCCCCGCCCTGGTCGCGGCCGACGCCCGCGGACCGCTCGTCGATCACGTCCGGGAGCATGGCCAGCGGGAAGGTCTGCATGCCCGCGTAGCCCACCCCGGCCATCGCGATCGGGGCGTACACCCAGACGCCGGGGGCGAGGATGGCCACGCCGAGGGAGAGGGCGGCCAGCAGGAACAGGACCGAGGCGGCGGCCAGCGCGCGTTGCTTGCCGAACCGGACGCCGATGCGCACCCACAGCGGCATCACGAGAATGGCCGGCGCCACCAGCGCGACGAACAGCGGGGTGAGGGCGTTCTTGTCCTCGAGGATGTAGGTGGCCAGATACTGCGCGCCGGCGAGCATCACGGCGGTCGCGAGCGCCTGGGTCACGTACACCAGCAACAGGATGCGGTAGTGGTGGTTGTGCTTGAGCGCCTCGAAGCCGTCCCGGGTGCGATGCGCGTTCGGCCCCGCCGACCGCTTGGGGGCGCCGGCGCCCGCGCGTCCGGCCCAGTGCGTGGCGACGGCCATGCCCAGCGCCATCAGCGCGGTGGTGGCCACGGCCATCGCGAGGTAGCCGCCGAAGCCGCCGTGGAAAGTGTCGCGAATGGCGGGCGCACCGGCGCCGACCACCAGGATGGTGAGGGCCAGCACCACGATGCGGTCGGAGATCAGCTTGGTCCGCGCGTCGTAGTCGGGGGTCAGATCCGCGGGCAACGCGATGTAGGGCACTTGGAAGAGCGCGTAGGCCACCGCGGTGAGTGAGAAGAACACCAGCACCCACAGGGCCGCCGTGCCGGAGGACAGGCTCTCCGGCACGGCGAAGGTGGCGATGAACAGCGGCACGATCGCGACAGCGCCCAGCCACATCAGCCGGGTCCGCCGACCGGTGTCGGCGAAGTCGCGGTCGCTGCGCGCCCCGATCATCGGGTTGATCGCCACGTCGATGATCTTGGGCAGGACCACCACGAACGCCGCGAGGACGGCGCCCACCCCGAGGGTGTCGGTGAGGTAGTACGACAGCACCAGACCCGGCAGCACCCCGAACGCACCGGTACCGACACTCCCGGCGGCGTAACCGAGGGAGATGCTGCGCGAGAGTGCCGGGGCGGTCATCGTCGGTGGGCCTCCACGGCCGCCCACTGTTCCACCTTGCTGTCGGCGGCCCGGTACATGTCGGCCACCAGGGCGTCGCCCTCCGCGCCGGCTTCCAGGCGCATGCTGTGGATCCAGTCCGGGATCAGGCCGTAGTGGGCGTTGCCGTCGACGTTGACGTCGAAGGCCTTGGTGCCCGTGACCTGGCGGTGCAGCAGCGCGCCGTTCTCCGAGCGGAACGGGTAGCGCACGGGATCGGCCTCGGCGTTCTCACGTGGTGAGCCCTGCGTGCCCAGACCGTTGGTGTCGGCACCGAACGACAGGGCCAGCGGAGCGCCGTCCTTGGCGTGGCGGGCGTGCACCTCGCGCCATTCGCCGACGAAGTTCTCCGGGATGCCGCCGTAGAGGCCGATGGTGCCGCCGAGCGCGAGGATGCGGCCGTAGACCCCTTCGTCGGTCCACGAATGGGTACTGGTGATCCCCGGGTACTTGTGGGCCTCGGCGATCTTGAGCACGCGGTTCAACGACTTGACCGACAGGTGGTCGACGTCGATCATCATGTTGCGCTTGATGGCGGCGTTGACCGCGTAGGCGCCCAGGTCGCTCAGCCCGCGCGCATTGCAGCGATCCGGTCCGTCCAGGGGCGCCGGATTGTCGCGCAGCGGGGTGCGGCAGGGCTCGGTCTGCCACGGCAGGGCGGTGGCCAGAACCTGGCCGATGCCGACGGCGGCACCGGTGAGGTCGCTGTCGATCCGGGAGCCGCCGAGGGCGTTGTCGAACTTGTGCGTCAGGATCATCTGCCGCACGCCCATCGCCTTGAGCTCGTCCATGCCGCGGTCGATGTCGCCGCGGTCGCACTGCGGTACCTCGTTGATGATGCGGCAGCCGAAGGGCTCGGAGATCTCGATGCCCAGGGACACGGCGAGCTTTCCGGAGGCGATCACCGCGCGGGCCTCGGCGGAGCTGCGCACGATCTTCATGAAGCCCTTGCCCGGGCCGCCGGCCTGGGCGTCGATGTAGTCGACCAGCTTGAGCAGGCGCCGATGCTGCACGCGCACCGATTCCATCTCGTCGCAGGTCTCGTCGCCGAGCGGGTACAGCTCGCAGAGCACCCGGTTCTGGACGTAGTAGTTGTTGATCAGCCGCACGCCGCCGCGCCAGGCGCGCTCGACCCAGCGGTAATAGGTCTGTTCGTGGGTCAGCGAGTACCAGGTGGGCCAGCCCTGGAACGACGGCCAGCCGTCGCTGCTGTGTGGGCCGGGCTTGGACAGGACGTGCTCGAGGACGGCGGGCCAGCCGTCGGTGCCGTGGTCGGGGCAGTCGGTCAGGGCCACGGTGATGCCCAGGGGGCTCCACGGCTTGCCGCAGTGGATGCCGCCGCCGAGGAACTGTTCGGCCATCAGGTGCGCGTGACCGTCGACGAATCCGGTCAGCTCGCCCTGCGAGCCCAGCCCGGACGAGGGTCCGCCTTCGACGTTCAGCTGGGCCTCGGGGAAGGCGCGGCATCCCTGCGCCGGCGTCAGGGCGACGGTGCGAGCGGTCCCGCGCTGCGTGGTGGAGGTGAGACGGAACTTGTCGCGCGCTTCGCGGACCGACCAGATCGCATCATTGGACAGGTCGCGGTGCGCGGTCACGTTCTTGCCGTCGGCGGTGAGCGCCCGCCCGGCGGTGTCGTAGAACAGGAACTGTCCCAGGGCCGCGGCCTTGGCGTAGTACCGGCCGACGGGCACCTTGGCGCCGGTCAGCTGGTAGCAGTTGCCGGCCAGGGCGTAGGCCGGTGCGCCGGTGGGGGCCGCCTGGGCCGCCGGCGGGAGCGTCGGCGATGCGAACGCGACGGCCAGCACGCCGATCACGGCTACGATGAGCGTGCGTATGAGTCGGTTCGGTCCCCGAGATTCATCCATACGCATGAACATACTAGAACACGTTCTAGTCAGATGCGTGGGTCGTTCGTCGGTATCTCCCCGGGGCCGTTGGCCCGGGCGATACCCTGCGGTCGTGACCGAATCCATCGTGCGGCGTGTCGCCGATCTTGAGGCCGCCGAGCAGATCAAGGCCCTGAAGTACCGGTACTGGCGGGCCTGTGACGGCAAGGATCCCGATGGATTCTCCGCCTGCTTCGTGTCAGATGGGGCGGTGATCGATTACGGCCGGATGGGTTCCTTCGACGATGCGGCCCCGATGGTGGAGATCTTCCGCCGGTTCGCGTGTGCGCAGGTCGGCGGCCGCTACGTAGTCCTCGACATGCACCACGGCACGCATCCGGTCATCGAGATCACCGGCCCGGACTCCGCGCGGGGCCGATGGTCGCTGCAGTTCCGCCAGCTCAACGTGCAGGCGCGGACCGAGACCCTGGCCGTCGGCGAGTACGACGACGAGTACGTGCGCGTGGACGGGCGGTGGCTGATGTCGGTGTGCCGTTTCACCGAGCAGTGGTCGCACGTGCGCCCGCTCGGCGCGGACGAGGTGGTGAACCAGGGGCGCGTGGCGGTCTCCGGGGCGGGGCCGGAGTGAACCCGGCGCCGCGGCTGTTCGACGCGCACCTGCACATCATCGATTCGGCGTATCCGCTGGTGGCGAACCACGGGTACCTGCCCGACGAGTTCACGATCGCCGACTATCGGGCGCGTGTAGACGGGCTGGGAGTGGTCGGCGGTGCGGTCGTCTCCGGATCGTTCCAGGCTTTCGACCAGGGCTATCTCGTCGATGCCCTCGGCGAACTCGGGCCGAACTACGTCGGGGTCACCCAGTTGCCCGCGGACACCGACGATGCGCGAATCCGGGAACTGCACGAGGCCGGGGTGCGCGCGGTGCGATTCAACCTGGTGCGCGGGGGATCGGCGGACCTCGACGACCTGGAGCTGCTGGCCCGCCGCGTCCACCACCTCGCCGGTTGGCACACCGAGTTCTACGTCGACGCATCCACCGTCGACGACGCGCTGGCCGCCCGCATCGCGGCGCTGCCCGCGGCCGTCGTCGATCACCTCGGCATGCACGCCGACGGGGTGCCCCGGCTGCTGTCCCTGGTGGAGCGGGGCGTCAAGGTCAAGGCCACCGGCTTCGGCCGCGTCGACCTCGACCCCGCCTCGGTGATCGCGGCGGTGGTGGCGGTGGACCCGACCGCACTGATGGTGGGCACCGACCTGCCGTCGACCCGGGCGCGCCGGCCGTTCCGCGACGACGATCTTGCGCTCGTGGCCCGGTCGGTTCCGGCCGAGGTGCTCGAGGACGTCTTCTGGAACAACGCGGCGGCGCTCTACCTGGGCAGATAGCGGATCGGTGCGGCCGGGCGACCCGCCTTGTCAGCTCGTGCGGGCGGCGCGGAGGGCGTTGAGGATGACGATCACCTCGGCGACCTCGTGCACCAGCACCACGGCGGCCAGGCCCAGGACGCCGAACAGTGCGAGCGGCAGCAAGATCGTGATGATCAGCAACGACAGGACGATGTTCTGGTGAATGATGCGTCGTGCGCGACGGGCGTGGTCGAACGCTCGGGGGAGTAGACGCAGGTCGTGTCCGGTGAAGGCGATGTCGGCGGACTCGATGGCGGCGTCCGAACCGGTCGCCCCCATCGCTATGCCGACGTCCGCCGCGGCCAGGGCCGGCGCATCGTTGATGCCGTCGCCGATCATCGCCACCGATCCGTGCGCGGCGAGTTCTCCGATGGCAGCGGCCTTGTCTTCGGGGCGCAGCTGGGAGCGGACGTCGCCGATCCCGGCCTGGGAAGCGAGGGTGCGGGCCGTCCGCGCGTTGTCGCCGGTCAGCATCGTCATCCCGATGCCCCGCTCGGCGAGCGTGCGGACCACGTCGGGGACTTCCGGTCGCAGTTCGTCGCGGACGCCGATCGCGGCCACCGGCAGGCCGTGGCGATGGACGATCACGACGGTCATGCCCTCGTGCTCCAGGTCGGCCACGCGGTTCCCGAGTGTCCCCGGATCGAACCAGCGGGGACTGCCGACGGTGATCCGCGCGCCGTCGACGACGCCCTCGAGGCCGTGTCCCGGAAGCTCGGTGACCTGCTCGGCAGCGGGGGTGGACGGGGCCGCGTCGAGGATCGCTGCGGCGAGGGGGTGGGAGCTGTGCTGCTCCAGTGCGGCCGCCCACTCCAGCGCCTGCGCCCGGGAGACGTCTCCGGCGGTCAGGACGGCGGCCACGGCGGGCCTGTTGCGAGTGAGGGTGCCGGTCTTGTCGACGGCGACGTGGCGCACCAGGCCGAATCGCTCGAATGCCGCACCGGACTTGATGATCACGCCGAACTCGCTGGCCGATCCGATCGCGGCCACCACGGTCAGCGGCACCGAGATCGCCAACGCGCACGGCGACGCCGCGACCAGGACGACGAGGGCACGAGTGATCCACAGGTCCGGGTCTCCGAACCACGAGCCGATGACCGCGACGAGGAGGGCGAGGATCAGTACGCCGGGGACCAACGGGCGGGCGATACGGTCCGCGAGGCGAGCGCGCTCGCCCTTCTCGTTCTGGGCTCGCTCCACCAGTTCGACGATGGTGGTCAGCGAATTGTCGATCCCGGCCGCCGTCGTCTCCACCTCCAGCGCGCCCGTGGTGTTGATCGCGCCGGCCGAGACCGCGGTGCCCGGCTCCACCTCGACCGGGATCGACTCGCCGGTGATCGCGGAGGTGTCCAGGCTGGAACGGCCGGCTCGCACGATTCCGTCGGTGGCTATCCGCTCACCGGGCCGGACCAGCAGGCGTTGGCCGACGCCGAGATCCTTCACCGCGACCTCGGCCGAACCGTGGTCGCGGCGGATGGTCGCGGTCTCCGGGACCAGCTTGAGCAGCGCGCGCAGCCCGCCGCGGGCGCGATCCATCGCCCGGTCTTCCAGTGCCTCGGCGATCGAGTACAGGAACGCCAGTGCCGCGGCCTCTTCGACATAGCCGAGGATCACCGCGCCGATCGCACTGATCGTCATCAGCAGCCCGATGCCGAGCTTGCCCTGCAGCAGCCTGCCGATCGCGCCCGGGGTGAACGTCGAGGCCCCGACGAGCAGGCCGATCCAGAACAGCACCAGTGCCGGAGTAGCGGCACCGGTCCAGGTCAGGATCAGTCCGGTGAGGAAGGCGGCACCGGAGAGCACCGGGAGCATGATCCCGGGGTCTCGCCACCACGGGCGGGCCGCTCCCGCGGTCTCGACCGCAGCGGCGGGCTCGCATCCGCATGCCGTGCTCACTCGACGGCTCCGGTGGGACAGCAGCCGGGCACGGTGCAGGAAACGTCGAGGCACGGCGCCTGCTCATCCACCGCCAGCGTCACGTCGACCAGGGCGAGGAGCGCCGCCGCGAGGTGCGGGTCGGCGATCTCATACCGGGTCTGGCGTCCTTCGGGCTCGGCAAGCACGATCCCGCAGTCGCGCAGGCAGGTCAGATGGTTGGACACGTTCGAGCGGGTCAGCCCCAGGTCTCGAGACAGGATCGCCGGGTAGCTCGGACCGTCGAGCAGTGTCATCAGGATCCGCGAACGCGTCGGATCGGCCATCGCCCGCCCCAGGCGGTTCATCACGTCGAGCCGCGAAGAAATGGTCAGCATTCACTGAATATACAGCGGTGGCTGAATAGTTCCGCCCGTGTGGACCGCCCGGGAATATAAGCGGACTGCGGTTCGGTTGGTGAAGGCATGAAGAAGATTGGCTTTCTGTCGTTCGGGCACTGGTCGCAGTCGCCGGGTTCGCACACGCGCACTGCCGCGGACACGCTGTTGCAGTCGATCGACCTGGCGGTGGCCGCCGAGGAGCTGGGCGCAGACGGCGCCTACTTCCGCGTGCATCACTTCGCCCGGCAGCTGGGCTCGCCGTTCCCGCTGCTGGCGGCGATCGGCGCCAAGACCTCTCGGATCGAGATCGGCACCGGCGTGATCGACATGCGTTACGAGAACCCGCTGTACATGGCCGAGGATGCGGGCGCGACGGACCTGATCTCCGGCGGGCGGCTGCAGCTGGGCATCTCGCGGGGATCGCCCGAGCAGGTGATCGAGGGCTACAAGTACTTCGGGTACGTTCCGGGTGAGGGGGAGACCGACGCGGACCTGGCGCGCCAGCACACCGCCGTCTTCCTGGATGTGGTGTCCGGGCGTCAGTTCGCCCAGCCCAACCCCCGGCCGATGTTCCCCAATCCGCCCGGGCTGCTCCGCGTCGAGCCGTATTCGGAGGGTCTGCGGGAGCGGATCTGGTGGGGATCGGGTTCGCGCGCGACGGCGGTGTGGACCGCGGAGCAGGGGATGAACATGATGTCGTCGACCCTGCTGACTGAGGACACCGGCGTGCCCTTCCACCAGCTGCAGGCCGAGCAGATCCAGCTCTTCCGGGACGAGTGGGCCAAGCACGACCACGGGTTCGAGCCGCGGGTGTCGGTCAGTCGCAGCATCTTCGCGCTGGTCGACGACAGGGATCGTGCCTACTTCGGTGGTCGCGGCGACGACCGGGACCAGGTGGGACGCATCGAGGGCGACGTGGCCCGCTTCGGCAAGTCGTATGCGGCCGAACCCGACGTGCTGATCGAGCAGTTGCGCGCGGACGAGGCGATCGCCGCGGCCGACACGCTGCTGCTGACGGTGCCGAACCAGTTGGGTGTGGAGTACAACGCCCACGTGATCGAGTCGATCCTGACCCACGTGGCACCGGCGCTGGGCTGGCGCTAGTCACACCCGGCCACCAGGTCGGTGGCGGCGGCGTGATGGCCGCATCGAGCGGCATTCCGAGGTCGGTTCGACGCGGTTCGGCTAGAAAGTGTCGAGAATCGGGGGGTCCGCGGGCATATTGCCCGCNCCGAACCCGCGGCGTTCGCGCACCCGGCGGCGGATCAGATGCCCAGGGGAGACCGCGGGGGATCGTAATGCCCGCCCGGTGACACCGGCGCCGCGATCATGCCGGCGATCGCGTCGATCAGGAAGACGCCGACCTCCTCCCAGGATCCCTCCTGGTCGCCGAGCGCGACGAGGCGCTCGAACTCGGCGCACACGCCCAGGAGCACCCCGGCCGCGATCTGCGCTCGCGCGTGCAGGATCCCGCGCGGCAGGTCGCCGAGGGTCGCGGACATGCGTGCGGTGAGGGCCTCGGGGTCGTCGGCGTCGGCCATGGCCTCTCGGGTCAGGGTGTCGGCCGACGGCAGCGTCCGCAGCTGAAACAAGAACCGTGCGCGCCACGCGGGCGCCGGCGTGCTGCGCAGTACGTGGACGTGCGGAAGCACCCAGCAGGCGATCAGTGCCCGGAGGTCGGTGGCATCGTCGAGGCGCTCGATCCGGGCCGTGCGCAGCGGCCCCACCTCGTCCATGTGGCGGCGCAACAGGGCGCTGATCAGCCCGTCTCTCGTCCCGAAGTGGTACGCGACGGCGGAATGATTGGCCGACCCCGCGCGCTCGGTGATCGCGCGATTGGAGACCGCCTCGACGCCGTGTAGCGCATAGAGTTCCTCGGCCGCATCCATCAACGCCTGCCTGGCCTTTTCGCTTCGACTCGTCATCACAACCTCCTACTCAGACTATTTTAAGACACATGGCGTAAATTAGCCAAGGTTCAGAGCTACCAAAGGAGCACTCGACCCATGATTGATGCCGAACGAGACGCCGCAGAGGAATCCGTGGCCGACGGCCCGGGTTCCGCGGACGCGGCCGTCGTCGACGCCGAGGCGTCGGCGGCTGCCGCGGCCAAGCGTGCGAAGGCCGAGAAGATCGGTCGTGTCGCGGCGATCTTCATCATGCCGCTCATTTTCGTCGGCATGATGATCACCGGCTACCTCGGTGCGATGACCTCACCGCAGCCGCGGGACATGCCCATCGCCGTGGCCGGCTCGGGGGCGGCCGCCTTCGCCGAAGCCCTGGGGAACGAGCAGCCCGACAGTACCGACGTGCGCGTCGTCGCCGACGCAGGCGAGGCGACTCGACTCGTCGTCGACCGTGACGTCGCGGCGGCCGTCGACGTCGACGCCGACGCCGGGTCCGCAGTGGTGTATTCCGCCACGGCGGCCGGAAGCTCCCAGTCGTCGGTGGTGACCCAGCTGGTGACGCCCACCGCGGTGGGTCTCGGCCTCGACGTCACGACGGAAGACCTGATGCCGCTGCCGGACAGCGATATGGCGGGCATGGGGGCGATGTTCTTGGCGACGGCCCTCGCCATGGCCGGGTACCTACCGTTCAGCTTCCTGGTCAGCAATTCGCCGGAACTGCTCCGCTTCCGGCGCATCGTCCCGCTCCTGGCGGGCTGGGCGGCCGTCATGGCTGGGCTCGTCTGGTTGGTCTCCGGCCCGATTCTGGGTGTCTTGCCGTCCGGCCACGCCGGATCGGTGCTCGCGATCGCGTGGCTGGTGGTCTTCGCCATCGGCGCGGTGCAACTGTTCTTCACCCGGATCTTCGGCGCGATGGCCGTGGTGGTGGGCCTGCTGTTCATCATGGTCTTGGGAGTGCCCGCTTCCAACATGGGCGTATCGGTGTATTCGATGCCCACCTTCTATCGGTATCTCCACGAGTTCTTACCGGTGCCCGCCGTCGGCGAGGCCATGCGCTCGGTGCTCTACTTCAACGGTGCCGGGGTCTGGCCCCACATCCTGGTGCTCGCGATCGGCGCCGCCGCGGGCCTGCTGCTGACCCTCGGGGTCGACGCCATCAAGCGTCATCGCAACCCGAATCCCAAGCCCATCACCATCAACATGCCGTCACTCCACGGCGGACCCCGCCCCAAGAACCCGGTCTGGCGATACGTGTCGCTCGTCGTCTTCCCCCTGCTGATGGTCGCGATGATGATCTCGGCGATGCTCGGCGCCATGGGCAGCCCGTCGCCCAAGGACATGCCGGTGGCCGTCGTCGGTCAGGGCGCGGCGCAGACGGTGCAGCAACTGGGTCGGCAGATGGGCGGCTCCTTCGACCTGACCATCGTGGACGCCGAGGAGCAGGCCCGGAGCCAGGTCGAGGACCGCGACGTCGCCGCAGCATTCCTGCTTCCCTCCGCCGAACGGCAGACGGCGACGCTGATCACCAACGAGGCCGCCGGGTCTTCGGCGCAGACGCTGCTGTCCAGCGTCTTCGCCAAGGTGGCCGACCAAATGGGTGTCCCATTGGCCGTCGACGACGTTGCCCCCTTGCCCGACCGCGACAGCAACGGCATCGCCAGCATGTACATCGCGATGGGCTGGATCCTCGCCGGGTTCATGATGATCGTGGTCGGCGCGAACTCTGCCCCGACCACCCGACCGCTGCGGGTCCTGCTCCCGCTCACCGTGGTCTACTCGGCCTTCATGTCCCTGCTCGTCTGGCTGATCGCGGCACCGATCACCGGCGCGGTCGAGGGCCGGTTCTGGCCGCTCTTCGGAATCGGCATGGTGGCGATCGCCTGCGTGGCCATGGTCGCCGCCGTGTTCGAGCGACTGTTGGGCATGTTCTCGATCATCCCCATCGTCGGAATCCTGATGTTCCTGGGAATGCCGGCGTCCAACGGTGCGATCTCGATCTACATGGTGCCGCAGGCTTTCCAGTCGCTTTACGGCGTGCTGCCGATGTCCGCAGCGGTCGAGGCCGTGCGATCGGTGTTGTATTTCCACGGCGACACGGTGGGTGGCAATCTCCTGGTCCTCGGGATCTGGGGTCTGATCGCCTTGCTCCTGGTGGTGCTCATCGACCGGCTCAAGCCGCCGAGCACGGTGATCGAGGAAGTGGTGATTCCCGATCCGATCGCCGCGCGCCGACCCCGCGGTGAGGAGCGCGCCGAGGACGAAGCGGGTGTGTCGGTGTCCGCGCCGTAGGCGACGTGCATCGGGCTTGTGAACAGGTCGAGTTCAGGCGCCGAATCTGTCGGAGGCTGGGCATACCATGTTTCTAGAACACCAGAACTAGGAAAAGGTGTGATGACTCGCTTGGGGAGGTGAGTAGCCATGACGCAGCGAACCGCGTCGATGTGGCCCGACGCCGACCTGACCGGCTGCGGCCTCCCCGGTCCCGGCACCGACCTCGCGAACCTGCCCACCGCGTGCGTCGTCGGCGCGATCGCCGCGACCAAGAACGGGCACTGCTTCCTGGATTGGCAGCTCTTTCAGTTCGCGTTGTCCATGCATTCCCGCGTCCGCGCCTCCAGCACCAATGTGGTGGCGACCCAGAAGTCGATCCTGGATCTGGAATCCCAGACCGCGCTGGAGCTGCAGATGAGTCTGGAAAGTACCGAGTACGCCGCTCGTGTCCTGCTCCTGGACGCGTTCGACGCTCGTGATCGGTTGCCGCGCGTCTACGCGACCATGCGCCTGGGCCTGATCGACCGCGACCGCTTCCATCGGATCGCCCATGAAACCCGACTCGTCGTCGACGAAGACATCATGGCCAAGATCGACGCCCTGATCGCCGCCGAAATCCTGGGTGCCCAGCGCGGCTACACCTGCATCTCGGTCACTAAGACCGGCGCAATGGCCCGCCGCCATGTCGCCGAACAGGATCCCGATGCCGCGCGCCGCGAACGCGAGGGCGCCAAAGACGGCCGCAGCCTCGGCCACCAGGCCCTTGAAGCGGGCATGGCGCAGCTGTTCCTCACCGCCACCGCCGAGGACGTCCGCCTCGCACGGCAGATGCTCGACGCGGTGATCGCCGGTCGCTGCCCCGCAGATCCGCGCACCAAGACTCAAGCCCGCTCGGACGCGGCCATCGCGCTCCTGCAACGCAAGCAGTTCACGTGCGCCTGCGATAGCGAGGGCTGCACCGCGGCAATCAGCGACGTCGAGTTGGACGCACGTGCGGCCCGCATCGTCGTCCACGTGCTCTGCGACGCGACCACGCTGGAAGGTGGCGATAAGTGCGGATACCTCGACGGGCACGGCCCGATCTCGGCGGAGCATGTGCGAGAGATCGCGAACCGTGGCGACGCCGTCATCCACCAGCACCGCCTCGATGACCTGCTCGAAGCCAGCCCTGCCGACGGTCGCAGTGCGCACGAGCATCCCGATGAGGCGGCGCTGCATCGACGAGCACCCCGCTCCGAAACCCCGGACGAGCGCCGGGGCGATGACTCACGGCCCGAGACCGAAAACGGCGGTGAACCGGCCGCGGTGATCGCCAAGACCTCGTTGCCGAGCGACCCGTACCGCCCGAATCTGCTGACCGACCTCATCGCGCGCTTCCTGTGGGGCACCTGCTCGATCCCGGGTTGCGAGCGCGCGGCGTTCGCCTGCGATCTGGACCACGTGGCCGAGTTCGACAACGTCCGACCCGACCTCGGCGGGCCCACCTGCGTTTGCAACCTGTTGCCCAAGTGCCGCTATCACCATTTGGTGAAAACAAATCTGGAGGGCTTCGTCGACGACCTGTGGATCGACTCCAGCGGGCGCTATCACTCCAGCGTCACCACCCCGATGGGACAGACGGTAGAGGTGCTCGCGCCGAATCAGTGGCTGATCCCGAGGCTGGCCGACCTGCGCTGCACGCACCAACTCGCCGGACAACACGCGACCGGAATCGCGAGCGGCACCGTCGCAGAAGGTCCGCAGCGCGCCCGCACGCGGACCGCAGCCAAGCATGCCCGGCGTCGCGCCGAACGCAGGGCCAACCACGATCGTCGCCTCGCCGAGCTGTCCGAGCTACCCGAACAACTCCCGGAGCCCGAACCCGAACCCGCCGTCGACGACGAGTACGACGCCTGCGACGAGCCGCCGTTCTGAGTGGGTTCAGGTCAGGAACGACGAGGCCGCGGCGGCCAAGTCGAGCACCGGCTGGGGGAAGACACCGAGGACCACGGTGACCGCGACGCACAGTGCGATCGGCACCGTGGTCAACGGGCTCGGCGTCAGCACCCCGGGCGCATCCGGGCGCGCCGGGGCGAAGAACATCGACACGATCACCCGCACATAGAAGTAGGCGGCGATCGCGCTGCACAGCACGCCGACGATCACCAGGGCCCAGGCCCCGGTGGCGCCTGCGGCAGCGAAGACCACGAACTTGCCGAGGAAGCCGCTGGTGAGCGGAATGCCCGCGAACGACAGCAGCAGCAGCGACATCAGCAGGCCCACCACGGGACGTCGTCGGCCCAGCCCGGCCCAGGCATCCAGCGCCGATTCCTCCCGGCCGGTCTCGTCGCGCACCACCGCCAGCAGGGCGAACGCCCCGAACGCCGCGAAGGCGTACGCGGCGATGTAGAACAGGGTGCTGCTCACGCCGTCGTCGGTGAGGGTGATGGCGCCTACCAGCGCGAAGCCCACGTGGCTGACCGACGAATAGGCCAGCATCCGTTTGATGTCCTGCTGGGTCACCGCCATGATCGTGGCGAGCACCATGGTGGCGATGGCCACCGCCCACAGGGCCGGCCGCCAGTCGTTCTCCAGCCCGGGGAAGGCCACGTGCAGCACCCGCAGGAGCGCGCCGAAGGCCGCGACCTTGGTGGCCGAGGCCATCAGCGCCGTCACCGGGGTGGGCGCCCCCTGGTAGACGTCGGGCACCCACGACCCGAACGGGACGGCACCGACCTTGAACAGCAGCCCGACCACCACCAACACCACCGCGATCAGCGCGAGGGTGCGGTCGGCGGTGCCGTCGGCGATGGACCGCCCGATCTCGTGCAGGGACAGCGAACCGGTGGCCCCGTACGCGAAGGCGGTGCCGAACAGGAAGATCGCCGACGCGAACGCGCCCAGCAGGAAGTACTTTAGCGAGGCCTCCTGGGACAGCAGCCGACGGCGCCGGGAGAGGGCGCACAGCAGATACAGCGGCAGCGACAGCACTTCGAGGGCGATGAACATCGTCAGCAGGTCGCCGGCGGCGCCGAAGAGCATCATGCCGCCGACGGCGAACAGCGTGAGCGGATACACCTCCGTGGTGAACCAGCGGCTGCGCCCGGCGAGCAGTTCGTCGACCGACCCGGGCATGGTGGCCGCCGCGGGGGTGAAGGCGTCGGCGGGCAGCGCGCGATCGTCGGTGTCGTCGGCCCCGGAGCCGACGTCCGCGCCGGGACCGCCACCGACCGCGATCCGGGCGCCGGCGGCCGACTGCACCTGCGCCGTCGCCCACACCCGGTCGAGTCGGCGTTCGCCCATGAAGGCCACCGACGCGGCTGCGACCAGCAGAATCGTGCCCTGCAGGAACAGTGCGGGGCCGTCGATGATCACCGCGCCGGCCATGGTGGCCCGCGACCGTGCGCCGTCGGCCACGGCCACCGCGACGGTCAGGGCGAACGCCGCGAGAACCCCGACGAGTCCGGTGGCCAGCTGCACGCGATAGCGGACCGCGACGTCGCGGACGAAGGCCTCGACCAGGACGCCGAGCACCGCCGCCCCGAAGACGATCAGCATGGGGGACAACCGGAAGTAGTCGATGCTCGGCGGCGCGACGGCGAGGACGAGGGTGGTCATCGCTGGACCTCCGTACTGATGGTGGCCGCGACCGCCGGGTTCACGAAGTCCAAGACCAGGCCGGGGAAGAAGCCCAGGACCAGCAGCGCCGCCACCAGCGGGGCCACCACCGACTTCTGCCGCAACGTCAGGTCGCGCAGCGGGCCGGGTTGGCGGACCGGACCACCGAACACGCGCTGGTAGGTCCACAGGATGTACAGCGCCGACAGCACCAGGGCCAGGGCGGCGAGGATCGCGGCGGCCGGGTAGCGCAGGTAGGTGCCGATCAGGACCAGGAATTCGCTGACGAACGGGGCCAGCCCCGGGAGGGACAGGGTGGCCAGACCGGCCACCAGGAAGGTGCCGGCCAACACCGGCGCCACCTTCGCGACGCCTCCGTAGTCGCCGATGAGCCGACTGCCGCGCTGGGTCACCAGGAACCCGGCGACCAGGAACAACGCGGCTGTGGAGATGCCGTGGTTGACCATGTACAGGGTCGAACCGCTCTGGCCCTGACTGGTGAGCGCGAAGATGCCGAGCACGATGAACCCGAAGTGCGAGATGGACGTGTACGCGATCAGCCGCATGAGGTCGCTCTGGCCGATGGCCAGCACCGCGCCGTACAGGATCGAGATCACCGCGAGCGTCGAGACCAGCGGGGCGAAGGTCGCCGCCGATTCCGGGAACAGCCCGAGGCAGAAGCGCAGCATCGCGAAGGTGCCGACCTTGTCCATCACCGCCATCATCATCACCGCGCTCGCGGGGGTGGCCGCCACCGCGGCGTCGGGCAGCCAACCGTGCACCGGCCACAGCGGCGCCTTGACGGCGAAGGCGAACAGGAAACCGAGGAACAGCCAGTTCAGCGTGCTCGACGACGCGTCGAGGCCCTCGCCGGCGGCGAGTGCCTGCAGCGCGGTGAACGAGAACGTGCCGTCGCCGCTGCGGGCGGAGACCACGTACAGGCCGATGAGCGCGGCCAGCATGACCAGGCCGCCGAGCAGGTTGTACAGCAGGAAGCGCACGGCGGCGCGCGAACCGAAGGTGTCCGACGGACCGCCCGGCCCGCGATGCGGACGGTCGGTCCCGAAGCCGCCGATGAGGAAGTACATCGGGATCAGCATGGCCTCGAAGACCAGGTAGAACAGCAGCAGATCGGTGGCCACGAAACTCATCAGGACCATCGACTCGACGGCGAGGAGCAGGGCGACGTAGGCGTGCACGCTGCGGGTGGAGCGGCCGCCGTCGTGCCAGCCGGCCAGCAGCAGCAAGGGCGTCAGGCAGGCGGTGAGCAGAATCAGCGCCAACCCGATGCCGTCGAGGGCCAGCGAGTAGCGCGCGCCGATCGCCGGGATCCAACTGACGTCCTCGGTCAGCTGGAACCGGCCGCCGTCGGCGTCGAAGGCCACCGCGAGACCCACGGCCCAGCCCGCGGTCACCAGCGCCGCACCCACCCCCAGTCGTTTGACCCCCTCGGTGGCACTCGCGGGCAGCAGCACCGCCGCCACGGAGGCGACGGCCGGAATCAACCACAGCACGGTGAGCCAGGGCATCGTCACAGTGCGCTCACCACCCAGGTCAGCACGCCGATCACCAGGGTGCCGACCAGGATCGACGCCGCGTAGGAGCGGACGAATCCGGTTTGCAGGCCGCGGCTGAGCCGGGACAGCCCGGTCACGCCCGCACCCAGCCCCTCCGGGATGCGCGCCACCGCGCGGTCCTCCACCAGGACGGCGGCCGCGGTGAGCGCCCGGCCCGGCGCCTCGAAGACGCCCTCGTTGAAGGCATCGCCGTACAGGTCGCGGCGGGCGGCGACGGTGAGCACACCGACCTCGGTCGGGGCTACCACCGGCACCGGTCGCGTACCGTACCGGCGCCACGCCAGCGCGATGCCGATCGCGACCACCACCAGCACGATGGCCGTCACGGCCGCGGCCGACAGCGGACCGTCGTGATGTTCGGGAGCCCCGACGACCGGTGCCAACCAGTCGGCCAGGGTGCCGCCGATCACCAGGAAACCGCCCAGCAGCAACGACCCGACCGCGAGCACGATCATCGGCACCGTCATCACCGCCGGTGCCTCGACCGGCTCCGGTGCTGCGGACTGTGTGTCGGCGGGCGGCTCGGCCCACCTGCGCTCGCCGAAGAAGGTCATCGCCATCACCCGCGTCATGTAGTACGCGGTCAGGCCCGCACCGAGGACGGTCACCACGAAGAGCAGCGTCCCGCGGACCCCTCCGGCCGCGAGTGCTGTCTCGATGATGCCGTCCTTGGTGAAGAACCCGGAGAACGGGGGAATGCCGATGAGCGCGAGGTAACCGAAACCGAAGGTCACGAACGTGACGGGCATGAGCCGGGCCAGTCCGCCGTAGCGGCGCATGTCGGTCTCGTCGTCCATCGCATGCATCACCGATCCGGCGCCGAGGAACAGGCCGGCCTTGAAGAAGCCGTGGCCGAGGAGGTGGGCGATGGCCAGCGCGTAGCCCGCGGGCCCGAGCCCGGCGGCGAGCACCATGTAGCCGATCTGACTCATGGTGGAGGCGGCGAGGGCCTTCTTGATGTCGTCCTTGGCGCACCCGATGATCGCACCGAACAGCAGGGTCACCGCGCCGACGACGAGCACGGCGGTCTGCGCCCCCGGCGCCGCGTCGAAAAGCGGGGCCGACCGGGTGATCAGGTAGACGCCCGCGGTGACCATGGTGGCCGCGTGGATCAGCGCCGACACCGGGGTGGGGCCCTCCATCGCGTCCAGCAGCCACGCCTGCAGGGGCACCTGCGCGGATTTGGCGCACGCCGCCAACAGCAGCAGCAGACAGATCCAGGTGAGGGTGGACTCGGTCGCGGTGTCGACGGCGCCGAAGACGTCGCCGAAGCCCACCGAGCCGACGGTCGCGAACATGATCATCAGGGCGATGACGAAGCCGAAGTCGCCGACGCGGTTGACCACGAAGGCCTTCTTGGCCGCGGTGGCCGCCGACGGTTTGTGCTGCCAGAAGCCGATCAGCAGGTACGACGCCAGGCCGACGCCCTCCCAGCCCAGGTAGATGCCCAGGTAGCCGTCGGCCAGCACCAGCACCAGCATGGCGGCCAGGAAGAGGTTGAGGTACGCGAAGAAGCGGCGACGGTCGCCGTCGTGGGCCATGTAGCCGATGGAGTAGACGTGGATCAGGGTGCCCACCACGGTGATCAGCAGCACGAAGCACACCGACAGCTGGTCCAGGCGCAACGCGGCGTCGACGCGGAAGTCCCCGGCCTCGATCACCTGCCAGCCGGTGGAGGTGACCGTGCGCGCGGTCTCGTCGCGGCCGATCATCGCAGTCACCGAGGCGAGCGCGGCGACGGCGGCGAGGCCGGCCAGCGCGGTGGCCAGCAGGTGTCCCCACCTGTCGGTGCGGCGACCGCCGAGCAGCAGCACGGCCGCCCCCAGCGCCGGCAGGCCGGGCAGCCACCACAGCAACGCGGCCCAGAATCCGCTCGTCACCGCCATCACCGCCTCAGCAGATCGGCGTCGTCGACGGAGGCGGAGCGTCGGGTGCGGAAGATCATCATGATGATCGCCAGGCCCACCACCACTTCGGCGGCGGCCACGACCATGGTGAAGAAGGCGATGACCTGCCCGTCCAGGCTGGCGTGCATGCGGGCGAAGGTGACGAACGCCAGGTTGGCCGCGTTCAGCATCAGCTCCACGCACATGAAGACCACCAGGGCGTTGCGCCGCAGCAGCACCCCGGAGGCGCCGATGGCGAACAGGATCGCGGCCAGGTACAGGTAGTTCGCCGGGTTCACGTGTCCTCCTCGGGGCGCGTAAGCAGGCGGGGTGACTCGTCGAGCAGGTGCGGCAGGGAACGCGGGTTGAGCAACGCGTTCACCGAGGCCTTCGACGGGCGCCCGTCCGGTTCGCGGGCCGGGACGTCGACGGCGTTGTAGCGGGCGAACACCCCGGGCGGGGGCAGCGGGGTCACTTGGCGTCCCTCCCGCACGCGGGCGATGGACAGCTCGCGCTGCCCCCGGCGGGGACCGAGGCGCTGTCGGTGGGCCAGCACCATCGCGCCCAGCGTGGCGGTGATCAGCAGCGCCCCGGTGAGTTCGAAGGCCCACAGGTAGTCGACGAAGATCAGTTCGGCCAGCGCGCGGATGTTCGCGTTGCCGCCGCCGGGTTCGGTGCCCCCGCTGAAGTCCGGCGCGCCCCGGAACGGAGTCAGGGTGGCGGTGCCGATGGCCGCGACCAGCAGAATCGCGAACCCGATACCGAGCCCGGCGCCGAGATACCGTTGCCCGCGAATGGTCTCGGTGAGCGACTCCGACGAGTCCACGCCGATCAGCATGAGCACGAACAGGAACAGCATCATCACCGCGCCGGTGTAGACCACCACCTGCACCACCCCCAGGAACAGGGCGCCCTGCAGCACGTAGAACACCGCGAGAATGATCATGGTCATCGCGAGGAAGACCGCCGAATACACCGCGCGCGGACTGAGCACCACGCCCAGCGCGCCGATCACCACGATCGTCGCGAGCACCCAGAAGGTGACCGCTTCGCCGGCACCGGTGCGGGTCAGTTCGGTGGCCGCGAGCAGGGCCGACGTCATTGCGGCCCCACCTCACCGCGGTAGTAGTTCTCCGGGCGGGTGCCGGTCGCCATCGGGTGCGGCGGCGGTTGCATGCCGTCCTCGAGCGGGGCGAGCAGCTGATCCTTCTCGTAGATCATTTCGGCGCGGCTGGGACCGGTCATCTCGTAGTCGTCGGTCATGGTCAGCGCGCGCGTGGGGCAGGCCTCGACGCACAGCCCGCAGCCGATGCAGCGCAGATAGTTGATCTGGTAGACGCGGCCGTAGCGTTCGCCCGGCGAATAGCGCTCGTCGTCGGTGTTCTCGGCGCCCTCCACCAGGATGGCGTCGGCGGGGCAGGCCCACGCGCACAGTTCGCAGCCGATGCACTTCTCCAGGCCGTCGGCGTAGCGGTTGAGCTGGTGGCGGCCGTGGTAGCGGGCGGCGGTGGGCGTCTTCTCCTCGGGATACTGCTCGGTGATCGGCTCGGTGAACATGGCGCCGAGGGTCAAGCCGAATCCGGCGACGCTCTTGGGCAGTTCAGGCATCGGTGGCCTCCTTCACGGGTAGGACCTGGCCGGGCAGCGGCGGCACGGGGAAGCCGCCGGCGAACGGATCGAAGGGCGCGCTCGGGTCCGGCGGCGCGGCGTCGGGAATCGACGACGAGCCGGCGCCGACGACGCGGCCGATCGCGACCACCATCGCCGCGGTCACGGCCAGCCCCACGCCGCCGAAGATCAGGCCCGAGGTCCAGGCGGCCATGCCGCGGGTGGCCTGCGCGATCACCGCGACCACCATCACCCAGCCCAGGGCGAACGGGATCAGCACCTTCCAGCCCAACGTCATGAACTGGTCGTAGCGCAGCCGCGGCAGGGTGGTGCGCAGCCAGATGAAGACGAATAGGAAGCACCACATCTTGAGGACGAACCACAGCAGCGGCCACCACCCGGAGTTGAGCGAGCCGATCAGACTCAGCGGCCACGGCACCTGCCAGCCGCCGAGGAACAGGGTGGTGGCCAGCGCCGACACCGTCGCCATGTTGATGTACTCGGCGAGCATGAACATGGCGAACTTGAGCGAGGAGTACTCGGTGTGGAAGCCGCCGACCAGCTCGCCCTCGGCCTCGGGCAGGTCGAACGGGGCCCGGTTGGTCTCGCCGACCATGGAGATCGCGTAGATGACGAACGACGGCAGCAGCACCAGCACGTACCAGCGGCCGTGCTGGCCGGCGACGATCCCGGAGGTGGACATGGTGGCCGAGAGCAGGAAGACCGCGGCGAAGCTCAGGCCCATCGCGATCTCGTAGGAGATCACCTGGGCGGTGGACCGCAGACCGCCCAGGAGCGGATAGGTGGAGCCCGACGACCAGCCGGCCAGCACGATGCCGTACACCCCGATGGAGGTGACGGCGAGAACGTAGAGCACCGCCACCGGGAGGTCGGTCAGCTGCAGCGGGGTGTGGTGGCCGAACACCGACACCGACGGTCCCATCGGGATCACCGCGAAGGCCAGGAACGCCGGGACCACCGCGATGATCGGGGCCAGCAGGTACAGCGGCTTGTCCACGCCGAACGGCGTCATGCCCTCCTTGAGCGCGAGCTTCACGCCGTCGGCCAGGCTCTGCAGCAGGCCGTGCCAGCCGACGCGGTTGGGGCCCAGGCGCCTCTGCATGCGCGCCATCGCCTTGCGTTCGACCAGGATGGCCGCGAGCACCGTGACCACCAGGAATGCGAAGATGCCGATCGCCTTGGCCAGCATCAGCCACCACGGGTCGTGGCCGAAGTCGGCGAGGTCGGGAAAGTCGGGGGTGTGCGCGAGAATCATCGGGCCGCCCCCACCCGCACGTCGATCCCGGACCGGCCGGCCAGCGCCGGCGGCAGCGGGGCGCGCGGCGCGTTCATCGGCAGCCACACCACGCGATCGGGCATGTCGGTGATCGCCAACGGCAGGGTCACCGAACCCCGTTCGGTGGAGCAGGTCACCGGGTCGCCGTCGCTCAGGTGCAGGGCCGCGGCGGCCGCCGGGGACAGGCGGACCACGGGGCGCCGCGCGGTGCCGGCGAGATGCGGCTCGTTGTCTTGGAGCCGGCCGTCGCCGAGCAGCATACGCCAGGTGGCCAAGGTGAAGGTGTCGGCGTGGGCGGGCGCGGGCGTCGACGACGGCGCGGCGGTCGAGCCCGGCGGCGTGACCCGTTCCCCGCGCCACGACCCGATGGCGGCGAACTCGCGGTGGATGTCGGCGCCGCTGTCGCAGCCGAGGTCGGTGTCGGCCGCCGCGGCCAGGGCGTGCAGCACGCGGTGATCGGAGAGGGTGGCGTGACCGTCGGCCGCGGCCGGCAGCGCCCGCTCGAACGGTCGGGGACGCCCCTCCCAGCTGACGAAGGTGCCGGCCTTCTCGTCGACGCTCGCGACGGGGAAGACCACGTCGGCGAACTCGGTGACCGTCGACGGGCGTTGCTCCAGGCTGACCACGAAGGCGTCGGCGAGGGCGCGGCGCCCGGCGTCCGGGTCGGGCAGATCGTGCAGGTCGACGGCGCCGGTGATCACGGCGTTCAGGTCGCCGCCGCGCAGCGCCGCCAGGATCCCGGCGGTGTCCCGGCCGGGCGCGGCGGGCGGGGTCACGCCCCAGAGCGCGGCGAGGTCGCGCCGGGCTCGTTCGGAGGTCACCGGCCGGCCGGCCGGCAGCAGGTTCGGTGCCGCACCCACGTCGAGGGCGCCGCGTTCGCCGGCGCGCCGCGGCACCCAGGCCAGACCGGCGCCGGTGCCCGCGGCCACGGCGGCCGCCGCCGACAACGCGCCCGGCGCGTCGGCCAGGCGTTCGCCGATCAGCAGCAGCGCTCCGGGCGTCGACAGCAGCTCGTGCACCGCGGGCGAGGAGAGCACCGACGCTTCGTCGCCGGGCACGCAGGTCAGCACGGTGGCCGAGGTCTTCACCGAGCCGGGCGTGCGCCACGGCGCGATGGTGGTGACCGTCATTCCGCCCCGCCGCACGGCCTTGCGCAGCCGAAGATGCAGGATCGGGCATTCCTCCTCGGGATCCAGCCCGGCCAGCACCACCACCGGTGCGGCCTCCACCCGCGAGCAGGTCACGCCGATCCCGGTGCCGGCCACGTGCGCGGCCAGGAACTCGGTCTCCTCGGCGCTGTGGCTGCGCACCCGCACGTCGATGTCGTTGGTGTGCAGCACCGTGCGCGCGAATTTGCCGTAGGCGTAGGCGTCCTCGACGGTGGCCCGTCCGCCCACCAGCACCCCGGCGCGCACCCCCGCCCCGGTGAGCCCGCGGGCGGCGACCGTCAGCGCATGCGACCACGACGCCGGCGCGAGGACGCCGTCCTCGCCGCGCACCAGCGGCACCCGGAGTCGGTCGGCGGCCTGGGCGTAGGTGAAGGCCCAGCGGCCCTTGTCGCAGTTCCACTCCTCGTTGACCTCGGGGTCGTCGCCGGCCTGCCTGCGCAGCACGGCGCCGCGGCGGTGATCGGTGCGTTGCGCGCACCCGGCCGCGCAGTGCTCGCACACGCTCGGGGTGGACACCAGATCGAAGGGCCGCGCCCGGAACCGATAGGCCGTGCCGGTCAAGGCGCCGACCGGGCAGATCTGCACGGTGTTGCCGGAGAAGTAGGAGTCGAACGGTTCGTCGGCGTAGGCGCTGACCTGTTCCAGGGCGCTGCGGTCGGCGAGTTCGATGAGCGGGTCACCGGCGATCTCGTCGGCGAAGCGGGTGCAGCGGGCGCACAGGACGCAGCGTTCGCGGTCCAGCAGGATCTCCGACGACAGCGGCACCGGCTTGGTGTAGATCCGCTTGGTCCCGGTGAACCGGGAGCGGGGTCGCCCGGCCGACATCGCCTGGTTCTGCAGCGGGCATTCCCCGCCCTTGTCGCAGGTGGGGCAGTCGAGCGGATGGTTGATCAGCAGCAGCTCCATCACCCCGGACTGGGCGCGGGCGGCCTCGGTGGAGGTGTGCTGCGTGCGGACCACCATGCCCTCGGCCACCGGAATGGTGCACGAGGCCATCGGCTTGCGCTGCCCGGAGATCTCCACCAGGCACTGACGGCAGGCGCCGACCGGGGCCAGCAGCGGGTGATCGCAGAACCGCGGGATCTCGATGCCGACCAGCTCGGCGGCGCGGATCACCAGCGTGCCGGCGGGCACCGTCACCTCCACGTCGTCGATGGTCAGGGTGACCATGTCCGGGGCGGTCATGGTGTGCCGCCGTCGGCGAAGGCGGTCGACTGCGCGGGATCGAACGGGCAGCCGCCGGGGAAATGGGCCAGGTATTCCTCGCGAAAGTACTTGAGCGAACTCATGATCGGGGCTCCCGCGGCGTCGCCGAGGGCACAGAAGGCCTTGCCCACGATGGAGTCGGTGATGTCGACCAGCGTCGTCAGGTCCGCTTCGGTGGCGTCCCCGGCCTCCAGCCGCCGCATCATCTGAACCAGCCAGTAGGTGCCTTCCCGGCAGGGCGTGCACTTGCCGCACGACTCGTGGGCGTAGAACTCGGTCCACCGGGTCACGGCCCGGACCACGCAGACGGTGTCGTCGAAGATCTGCAGCGCCTTGGTGCCCAGCATGGAACCGGCTTCGGCGACCCCCTCGTAGTCCAGGGGCACGTCCAGGTGCTCGGCGGTGAGCAACGGGGTCGACGATCCGCCGGGAGTCCAGAACTTCAGGGTGTGCCCGGCCCGGATCCCGCCGGCCCGGTCGAGCAGTTCGCGCAGGGTCACGCCCAGCGGCGCCTCGTACTGGCCGGGGCGCGCGACGTGCCCGGACAGCGAGTAGAGGGTGAAACCGGGGGAGCGTTCGGTGCCCATCGACGTGAACCAGTCCGCGCCGTTGCGCACGATGGCCGGGACGCTGGCGATGGATTCGACGTTGTTGACCACGGTGGGACTGGCGTACAGCCCGGCCGTCGCCGGGAACGGCGGACGCAGGCGGGGTTGTCCGCGGCGGCCCTCGAGCGAGTCCAGCAGCGCGGTCTCCTCGCCGCAGATGTAGGCGCCGGCGCCGGCGTGGACCACCAGTTCCAGGTCCAGCCCGGAGCCGAGCACATTGCGGCCGAGCAGCCCGGCGTCGTAGGCCTCGCGGACGGCCTCGCGGAGGCGGCGCACCACCGAGGCCACTTCGCCGCGGATGTAGATGAACGCGTGGCGGGCGTCGATGGCGTACGCGGCGATCAGGATGCCCTCGATCAGCATGTGCGGCGCGGCCAGCATCAGGGGCATGTCCTTGCACGTGCCGGGCTCGGACTCGTCGGCGTTGACCACCAGGTAGTGCGGCGTCGTGGTCGGCTGCGGAATGAACGACCACTTGGTGCCGACCGGGAAGCCGGCGCCGCCGCGGCCGCGCAGACCGGAGTCCTTCACCAGTTCGATCACCTCGGCCGGGCGCATCCGCAGCGCGGCCTTCAAACCCTGATAACCGTTGCGCCGCAAGTAGTTCGGCAGCGTCCACGACTCCTCGTCGGACCAGTGACGGCTGAGCACCGGCGCGTGCGCCGGCTCGGGGATCGGGGACGGCAGATCGACGGTGATCATGGCTCCTCCTCCGGGGCCCCGGCCAACAGGCGGGCGGCCTGTCGGAAGGTACACAGCGACGACGCGCCGCGGCTGGGGACGACGGGCGCCCCGGCGCGCAGGTCGGCGATCAACCGCTGCGCCGAGTCGGGGGTCTGCTCGTCGAAGAACTCCCAATTCACCATCACCACCGGTGCGAAGTCGCAGGCCGCATTGCACTCCACCCGCTCCAGGGTCACCGCGCCGTCGTCGGTGGTCTCGCCCACGGCGATCCCCAGGCCGTCGCTGAGGGCGGCCAGGATCGCGTCGCCGCCGAGCACCGCGCACAGGGTGGTGGTGCAGACCCCGACGAGATGCGTGCCTGTGGGTTCCCGGCGGTACATCGTGTAGAAGGTGGCCACCCCCGCCACCTGCGCGTGCGTCAGCTCGAGGGTGCGGGCGCAGAAGTCGATCCCGGCCCGAGTGACGTAGCCGTCGTGGCTCTGCACCAGATGCAGCAGCGGCAGCAGGGCCGAACCGGACTGCGGGTACCGGGCCACGATCGGCGCGGCGTCGGCGGCCAGGGCGGACGCGGTCTCGTCGTCGTAGCGTTCGGGTCCGCCGAACTCCAGGCGCGGGTGGGCGGGCGAGGCGGAGAACGTCAGCGGCAGGGGAATCGGCTCGCTCATCGGTCCACACCTCCCATCACCGGATCGATGCTGGCCACGGCCGTGATGACGTCGGCCACCAGGCCGCCCTCGCACATGGCGGCCACCGCCTGCAGGTTGGTGAACGACGGATCCCGGAAGTGCACCCGGTAGGGCCGGGTCCCGCCGTCGGAGACCACGTGCACGCCCAGTTCCCCGCGCGGGGCCTCCACCGCCACGTAGCACTGGCCCGGCGGCACCCGCAGCCCCTCGGTGACCAGCTTGAAGTGGTGGATCAGCGACTCCATGGAGCCGCCCATGATCTCGGCGATGTGCTCGGGCGCGTTGCCGAGACCGTCCGGGCCGACGGTGAGCTTGGCCGGCCAGGCCAGCTTGCCGTCGCCCACCATCACCGGTCCCGGTTCCAGGCGGGCCAACGCCTGGCGGGCGATCTTGATCGACTCGTGCATCTCCTGCACCCGGATCAGGTAGCGGCCGTAGGAGTCGCACGCGGTGTCGGTGGCGACGTCGAATTCGTAGTCCTCGTAGCCGCAGTAGGGGGCGGAGACGCGCAGATCGTGCGGCAGTCCGGTCGAGCGCAGCACCGGCCCGGTGATGCCCAGCGCCATCGCGCCGGTCAGGTCCAGGTAGCCCACGCCGCGGGTGCGCGCCTTCCAGATCGGATTGTGGGTGAGGAGGGTTTCCACCTCGGCGATCTGTGCGGGCAGGGCGTCGAGCACCGCGGCGATCGCCTCCACGGCGCCGTCGGGCAGGTCCGCGGCCAGGCCGCCCGGCCGGATGAAGGCGTGGTTCATGCGCAGACCGGTGATGTCCTCGAACAGGTCCAGGATCGTTTCGCGGGCGCCGAAACCGAGGAACATCGGGGTCACCGCGCCCAGCTCCATCCCGCCGGTGGCCAGGGCCACCAGATGCGAGCTGATGCGGTTGAGCTCCATGAGGAGCACCCGGATCGCGGTGGCGCGCGGCGGGATGTCGTCGGTGATGCCCAGCAGCTTCTCCACGCCCAGGCAGTAGGCGGTTTCGCTGAAGAACGGGGCGAGGTAGTCCATCCGGGTCACGAACGTGACCCCCTGCACCCAGTTGCGGTACTCCAGGTTCTTCTCGATACCGGTGTGCAGGTAGCCGATGCCGCAGCGGGCCTCGGTGACCGTCTCGCCCTCGATCTCCAGGATCAGACGCAGCACGCCGTGGGTGGACGGGTGCTGCGGGCCCATGTTGACCACGATGCGCTCGTCGGCGGCGCCGCGATCGGCGAGCGTCTGCACCAGATCGTTCCAGTCCCGGCCGCTGACGGTGTAACTCTGCTGGGTCATCGATACGATCTCCGCTCGTCCGGCGGCGGCACCGTGGCGCCCTTGTATTCGACCGGAATGCCGCCGAGCGGGTAGTCCTTGCGCTGCGGGTGCCCCGCCCAGTCGTCGGGCATCTCGATCCGGGTCAGCGAGGGATGGCCGGCGAAGACGATGCCGAAGAAGTCGTAGGTCTCGCGCTCGTGCCAGTCGTTGGTCGGATAGACCGCGACCAGGCTCGGGACGCGCGGGTCGTCATCGGGCGCGGTGGTCTCCATCCGCAGCAGCCGGTTGTGGGTGATCGAACGGAGGGGATAGACCGCGTGCAGTTCGCGCCCGGTCCGCTGCGGGTAGTGCACGCCGTTCACGCCCAGGCACAGTTCGAAGCGCAGCGTCGGCTCATCGCGCAGGGTGGCCGCGGCGGCGAGCAGATGGCGTCGGGCGATCACCAGGGTCAGTTCGCCGCGGTCGACGACCACCTGCTCCAATGCCGCGGTCGGGTCCACCCCGCGCGCGGTCAGGCCCGCGATCAGGTCGTCGACCACCTCGTCGAACCAGCCGCCGTAGGGACGCTCCGCGGCCACCGGCAGGGCGACGGTGGTGCGCAGTCCGCCGAAGCCGGACGTGTCGCCGGTCCCGGGCGGCCCGAACAGCCCGCTCATCGGAGCAGCCCCTTCAGCTCCAGCGTGGTGGGTGCGGCCAGCGCCGCGCGCTCGGCGGCGCGGGCGGCTTGCTCGCGGTGCACGCCCAGGGGTTCGGCGGCGATCTGCTCGTGCAGCGCCAGGATCGCGTTCAGCAGCATCTCCGGGCGCGGCGGGCAGCCGGGGAGATAGATGTCGACCGGCACCACATGGTCCACGCCCTGCACGATGGCGTAGTTGTTGAACATGCCGCCCGAGGACGCGCACACACCCATGGCGAGCACCCACTTCGGTTCGGCCATCTGGTCGTAGATCTGCCGCAGCACCGGCGCCATCTTCTGGCTGACGCGTCCGGCGACGATCATCAGGTCCGCCTGCCGCGGGGAGGCGCGGAAGGCCTCCATGCCGAACCGTGCCAGATCGTATTTGCCCGAGGTGGTGGCCATCATCTCGATGGCGCAGCACGCCAACCCGAAGGTGGCCGGCCACAGCGAGCCCTTGCGCATGTAGCCGGCGAGCTTCTCGACGGTGGTCAGCAGAAACCCGCCCGGCAGCTGTTCTTCGATTCCCATTGCGCCTCGCCTCCGTCAATCCCACCGCAGTCCGCCGCGCCGCCACTCGTAGGCGTAGGCGACCGACACGTTGACCAGGAACAGGCCCACCGCGATCAGGCCGAACCAGCCGAGGCTGTCGGCGGCCACCGCCCACGGATAGAGGAAGACGATCTCGATGTCGAAGATGATGAAGAGCATGGCGGTGAGGTAGTACTTCACCGGAAAACGCTGCACCATCCCGGCCGTCGGCGGCAGCGGTTCGATGCCGCATTCGTAGGCTTCGAGCTTGGCGCGATTGTGCCGCCGCGGGCCGACGACGGAGGCCAGAACCACCGAGACCAGGGCGAAGGCGAGGGCCACGGCGCCCAGCATCAGGATCGGTGCGTATGCGTTCATGTCGCCTCCGTCCTCGTTGTGCCGCAACTGAATTGGCCTACTCGGCGTGATCAGTGCCACGCATGTGACTTGCCACACACACTAGTCACGGATGGCGCGGAAGTGGGGAGGAACGCTCAGGCCCGAGCGGGTCCGCGACGCAGCAACGCGGTGACCTCGTGCGAGAGCGCGATCGGGTCCACCGGGAGGGTGGCGCTGGCGTCGGCGCGGGACCAGTCGGCGAGCCAGCGATCGGCCGCACGGGCGATCAGCACCAGCAGCGGAGGGCACGGGTCGTACTCGTCGCGCAGCTGCTTGGCCAGGCCCAGACCGCCGTACGGGGCGGTCTCGCCGTCCAGGATCACCAGGTCGACGGTGCCGGTGTCGAGCTCGGTCAGCACGATCGGTGCCGTCGCCACGTCGAGGAACTCCAGCTCCGGCAGCTCCGGGTGCAGGCGAGTGCCCAGCGCCCCGCGCACCTGGGCGCGCGTGCGGTGATCGTCGGAGTAGATCAGGACGCGGAGCACCACGCCGTCGTCGCGGCGACTCTCGCGCGGGGCACCCGAAGGCTGGTCCATAGTGGCCGACCCTACTTCGCCGGTGTCCGCGAGCGGGGGGCTTAGGCTGGAATCAGCGGTCGGTGCGGTGTCGGCCCCGAGGAGAATGAGGAGACGTCCCGATGACGGCTGCGCTGCGCACGCTGGAACGAGCGGATCTGCCCTTTGTGCACGGGTTGTTCAACGATCCGGAGGTGGTGCGCTACTGGTTCGTCGAACCGACCTACTCGCTGGCGGCGATGGAGGACCGGTACTCGCAACGCATCCACGACGAGTCGGAGCGGCGCTTCGTGATCGACGACGCGGGACGCCGCTGCGGGATCGTCGAGCTGGTGAACATCGATGTGCGACACCGTCATTGCGAGTTCCAGATCATCGTGGCACCCGACGCGCAGGGCAACGGCTACGCGGGCATCGCCACGCGGTCGGTGCTGCGGTACGCCTTCGCGATCCTGAACATGCACAAGGTCTACCTGCTGGTGGACAACGCCAACGCGGCGGCGATCCACGTCTACGAGAAGGCCGGGTTCCGCAGCGAGGGCGTGCTGCGGGAGGAGTACTTCGCCGACGGCGCCTACCAGGACGTCACGCGGATGGCGATCTTCCAGCGCGACTTCCTCGCCGACTGATCGGCTAGCGGCCCGCCGCCGACAGTGCGTCGTGCCGGTCCCAGAAGCGGTTGCGGAGCCGGAAACGCGCCTGCTCGGGCAGGTCGTAGACGTCGATGGCTTCGCACGCATCCAGCAGCAGCGCCCGATCGAGGTCGCGGGGGATCGACGGGCGCGAGTGCGCCAGGGCAGCCTTGGCGTTCTCGTCGGAGCTGGTCAGGAACGAGTTGACCACCTGTTCGGCGATGCGGTCGATGAGGTCCGGGGTGAGGGCCTCGGGCACGGTCTCCTCGCACGGGGTCCGCTGATACTCGGCCGCCACATAGCTGTCGGCTCCCGTCGACGAGGTGTACGCCAACACCGGGGCCGGCGCCTTCGCCGGAGTCGCGATGGGTCGCGAGGTCGCCAGATCCCGCGGGGACGGACCGGGCTTGGGAGCGGGGACCGCAGGCGCCGGGACGGCGGCGGCCGGCGCGGCGTCGAGCTCCACCTTGAGGGCGGCGTCGTCGATGATCGCGCCGTCGACCACTTGCAGATCGTCGACGGCCCGCAGCAGATGCTTGCTGACGCCGTGCGGGCGGTCGCCGTTGACCGGTACGGCCAGCAGCACCACCTGGACGCCGTGCACCTGCGCTTCCTCCACCGCCTCGGTCAGGTCGTCGTCACCGGTGACCAGGAAGAACACGTCGGAGGTCTTGTTGCGGGCGTGGGTCACCAGGTCGAGTCCGATCCGCAGATCGACCCCCTTCTGCTGGCCTTCGTAGCCGACGCGGCCGAGCCGCAGCTTCACCTTCGCGAGTTCACCGATGCGCTGCTGCTGGTAGTCGGGCACGCCGTTGTGGGCGGAGTCGTACCAGTGCACGCGCAGCAGTGGCAGCCCGGACTGGTCCTGCACCAGCGCGATGAGCGAGTCGATCAGTCGGCGGTACTCCACGTGGATGCCGCTGCGCAGCGAGGTCCCGGTGACTCGTCGGGCGGCCGACGCCAGCAGGTAGCCGGTGTCGATGTAGAGAGAACACGTCGATCGCATGCCTCCCACTATGTCAGCGGGGTGCGACGTTCATCGGTGTCTGACAAGGCCGCCAGCGCCTGGCGTGCTTCGTCGAGTTCCCGGCTGAGTGCCGCGACGCGTTCGCGGGCCTGTTCGCGCGCGACGTGCAGCACGCTGCCGACCGCCTCGATCGCCGAGGTGTCGCCGAGTCCTGCCACCGCGGACTCGACCGCGTCGGCCGGTACCTCGCGCGAACGCTGTGGCTTCCGCCCGCCTCGGGCGACGGCCACCGACCAGGTGTTGTCGGGGGAGCCGAACAGGGTCACGGTCACCGACTTCGGCGGGCCGGCCGACGGCGTGCGGGGGACGGGCGTTCGGGAGGCCTGCGGGGCCGGGGCGGCGGCAACCTTCTTGGCGGGCGCCTTCTTCGCGGGCGCAGTCTTCTTCGGGGCGGCAGACGTGGCGTCGGTCTTCTTGGCGGCGGTCTTCTTGAGAGCGGCCGACTTGCTGGGCGCCGGGGCCGGCGGCGGGTTCTTGGTGCGGCGCAGTTCGTCGGCCTCGTAGGGCAGCTCGTCGTCCACGCCGCGGGGACGCACCACCACGGTCTGGCCCTCGACGGCGATCACCCGGGCCGAACTGCCGGGCGGCAGGCCCAGGCTGGGCGTGCCCTCCCGCAGGTACACCGTGGCGCGGCGGCCCTCGGCGACGGCGGCGGCGAGCACCGCCAGATCCTCGGCGGTGAGCGAGGCGGGGACGGCGGAACGGCGGCGCGGCGGCATGGTGGGAGTCCTCCCTGTCATCGGTTGCCTGCGGGGTCATCGGTTGCCTACGGGCTGATCGGTTGCTTCGAGTGTCCCACGCGCGCAGCGCCGCGGTCTCACCCGTCGACGAGGTCGGCGAGGTCCTCCTCGCCGCGGGCGACCAGCGCGGACCGGACGGTGTCGGCGGAGGCTTCCTCGGGCAGTCCGACGGCCACCGCCAGCACGGACCTGGCCGCAGCCGGATCGGCGACGGGGGCGCCGGAGCCGGGCGCGCCGACGGCGGCGAGCAGCCGGTCCGCGGGGTCCTCGGCGCTGCTGCGGGCGTCCTCGATGTCGAAACCGCCGTCGTCGGTGAACACCAGGAACACTTCGGTGGGCGGATCGTCGGCGGTGTCGGCGAAGAAGCGGCGGACGCTGCCGAGACTGGGCTGCAGGGACGTCCACGACACCAGCTGCGGCCCGTGCGCCGAGGACAGCTGCCGGGACTGGCCGTGCTCGAGCCCGAGCGCGGTGGTCAGCGCGATCGGCAGGGGCGAACCGCTGCCGCGCAGGTGCTCGGCGTTGACGGTCACCCGCAGCTTCCACGCCGACCCGACGCGGTACAGGTGCCGGGTCTGCGCGGGCGACTTGCGCGGCTGCGGGGCGTGATCGGTGCGCGTGACGATGCCGTCGTCGGTGCGGTACGGCGGGGCGGCGGCGTAGGCGACGATGCTCGCGGGTTTCACGTCGAAGCGCGGGGCGAGGGAGTCGACCAGCTGTTCCAGCGGTGCGCTGCCGCCGACCTCGTCGAGCAGGTCGCCGATGGCGCCGCGGATGGTGGCGTACTCGCGTCCGCCCCATGCGCGCAGACCCCACTGGGTGCGGCTGACCCGGCTGAACCGTTCGTCACCGGTCATCTGGTTGACCATCGAGCGGGCCGACCGCTCCACGTGGAAGCTTGCGACCAGTTCCTCCGGGGTCATCGGCTCGCCGTGCAGCGACAGCACCGCCGCCGCATAGTCCTCGATGGTGCCGGTGCGCGTCAGGATCGCCTCGCGATTGACCACGTGGCCCAGCGCGGTGACCCAGTCGGTGCGCCACCTCGGGTCCTCGTCGGGCAGTGCGGCGGCGGTGAGGTCGGCGAGGGCCGCCGGATCGACCACGCCGTAGTCGTCGGCGCGGTCGAGCAGGAGCTGCTGGGTCTTCTCCCGCGCGCTCTGCAGCGTGGGGGAGGCGGCCCAGGGTCCGTCGACCTCGAACGGGGCGCCGATTCCGACCAGGACCCGCCACAGCGGCCGACCGACGGCGGCGACCTCCTCGCCGATGGCCGGCAGCGCGGCCACCACGTGCGCGAGGGGACGGACCGCGTCCATGACGACCACGGCCGAGTCGATCAGGAACTGCGCATCGGAGTTGTTCTCCAGCCAGTCGTAGAGGTCGTCGAGCGCGCGGGCCTCATACTGCCGCACCCGTTCGCGGGAGACGCCGAACCGTTCGCCGAGGGCCTCCAGGCGGGTGCGCTCCTCGGTGAGGCGGCGTTCGACGAAGACCTCGAGGTCACGTTCGGGCAGGTCCTGCAGTCGTCGGCTGAGTTGGTCGGCGACGCTCGTCGCGCGTGCGGCCACGGCCGGTGCCGCCGCGGTGAGGGCGTGCAGGCGCCGGTGCGCGTCGCGGGCCACCGAGGGTGCGGCCGCGGGCAGCTCGCTCAGCAGCGGGGTGTCCTCGTCGCCGGTCGCGCGCCACCAGCGGGCGATGATCTCCAGATCCCGGATCACGTCGTCGACCGCGCGCCGCCGGGCATCGGAATGATCGCCGCCGACCCGGTCCGCCTGGGTGGACAGCTTCACCAGGCGGCTCAGCAGGGGCAGCACCGAACCCATGCCCATGCCGCGGCTACCCAGGATCGCCGAGGTGGTGACGTCGCGAATGCGATCGGTGGTGAAGGTAGAGGAGGCGAGCAGCCAGTTCGCGGTGCGAGTGGGCAGGTTCGGGTCGGGGATCAGGTCCACCCCGCCCGGCAGCAGCGGCAGCAGTTCGCCGAGGGCGACGGTGGGCTGCGTCTCGGCGATGAGCACCGCGATCAGGTCGCAGTGGGCGCGGGCCACCTCCGGGTCGGCGTCGGCGGGGTGGTCGTCGATCCAGAAGAACTCGGGATCGCCGCCCTGTTCGGTGAGCCACGGAGCGGCGTCGAGCCAGGAGAGGCGGGCTTCTGGGGAATCCGGACTCATACCGTTCAGTCTTACCGAAGGCGGTCGTCGATGGATCGATCGGGTGATTTCCCTGCGCGTCGACAGGGGTCGCGCGGCGTCGTAGCATCGCGGCATGGGTGCCGATCCTCGCCGATTGTCCGCCGCCGACGCCGCCGCACAGATTCCGGCGGGATGGCGGGTGGACGGCGATGTTTTGCGCGCCGACTACCGCACCGGATCGATGGTGCGGGGCCTGGCCTTCGTGCAGGCGATCGTCGACGCGGCCGAAGCCGCAGGCCACCACCCGGACCTGGACTTTCGGTACGGCACCGTCGGGGTGGCGCTGACCACGCACGACGTCGGCGGTCTCACCGAACTCGACGTCGCCCTGGCCCGACGCATCGCCGAACTGGCCCCGGGCTACACGAACAGCACCAGCGCGTAGACGGCGAAGACCAGCAGGTGCAGCGCGCCGTGCCAGGCACGGATCCGGCGCGCGCCGAAGGTCGCGAACGACAACGCGAGTGAGACGGCCAGCAGAATCAGGTGGGTCCCGGACTCGGCCAGCACCACCGTCTTGCCGGTGAGCAGTCCGATCACCAGGACCGCCGGGATGGTCAGGCCCACGGTGGACACCAGTGCGCCGTGGCACAGGTTGCTCACCCGCGTCGTCTCGCCGGCGCGGCCGGCCCGGATCGCGGTGAGCGATTCCGGCAGGAAGACGATCGCCGCGATCAGTAGGCCGGCCAGCGGTTCGGGGGCGCCGAGGCGTGCCAGGCCGTCGTCGAGCAGGCTCGCCAAATCGTGCGAGAGCAGCACGATGGGAATCGCGGTGACCACCAGCAGCGCGATGCGGGTGAGGATCTCGCGGCGGTGCTCGGCCCACACCCGGCCCGCCGGCGGATGCTTGGGCTCGGCTGCGGCGCCCGGTTCGCGGAAGGCATCCGCGTCGGGCCCGGTCTGCCGGTACAGGAAGAAGGCGTACAGCCCGAGGGTGCCGACGGCGACGACGACGGCTTGCGCCGCGGTGTACGAGCCGTCGACGCCGATCAACTTCGGGAGCGCGAAGGCCACGGCGCACAGCAGCACCAGCAGGACCAGGTAGATCCTCGTGCCGGTGCGGTTGACCGTGAGACCGTCGCGGTGTCGTCGGCCGCCGACCACGAGCGCGGCGCCCACCACCAGGTTCACGATGATCATCGACACGGCCATCACCGAGTCGCGGGCGATGGTGGGGTGCGCGCCGGGCCCCAGCAGGATCGCCGAGATCAGCACCACCTCGATCAGCACGATCGACAGCGTGAGGATCAGGGTGCCGTAGGGGTCGCCGAGGCGGTGGGCCAGCGACTCGGCCTGGGTCACCACCCCGAAGGCGGCGATGACGATGACCAGGACGATCCCGGCGAGCGCCGCGATCAGCAGCGGGGCGGGGACGGGGGCGGCGAGCAGGTCGCCGGAGAGGGTGAGCGCGACGAACGCGCCCCAACCGAGAACGATGCGGGCGAGGCCGGACATGAGGGGGTCGACTCCGGGCGGGGTCGTCCCCGCGAGGAAGAAGGCGGCCGGGTCGTCCCGGTCGGCGCAGGCGCTGCGTGCGCCCCGCCAGCTTAGGTCTTCTCGCGCGGATTATCGAACGTGACCTCGATGGTTTGGAAGCCCTTCTGCCGCTGCGCCTGCGCCAGCTGCCGATAGGCGTTCTCGTCGCCCTCGGTGAGCACCACGTTGTCGGTGAACGGTGTGAGCAGGGCGCGCGGGTAGAGCTTGTCGACGCGGACGGCGTTGATCTCGAGGCAGATCACCACCATCGCGGCGGCCAGGTAGATGAACGCGATCAGCCCCAGCACCATGGCGAAGACGCCGTTGATCTTCTCGGTGCGCGCGATGACGCGCTCGATGTAGAAGCCGCCGAAGTGCTCGAGGAGTTGCCAGCCGATCGCCGCGATCGCCGCGCCGGGCAGGACGTCGAGCACCCGCACCTTGCGCGCGGTGCCGAAGATGAAGGCGAAGGTGAACACCACCAACGCCAGCAGCAGGGTGCCTGCGCGCGTGTACAGCTCGCCGAGCCCGGTCACGTCGAAGGAGGCGGCGGTGATGCTGATCGCGACGAGGGCGACCATCGTCAGGCCGACGGTGAACAGCAGCACCAGTCCGCGCAGTCGCACCTTGATCGGGTTGGGCCGGCTGTTGCGCGGGACGTCCCAGACGGCGTTCATGGCGTTCTGGGAGGCGACGGCCACGCCGAGACCGCCGTAGAGCGCACCCACTAGGCCGATGACGACGGCCACCGTGCCGCCGCTGAGAGCCGCCGGGTCGTTGAGCTGGCCGCCGATCACCGGGATCTCGCTGAGGGTGGAACTGACGATCTGATCGCGCAGGCCGGGATTGTTCTCCAGCACGAAGCCCAGGACGGTGGTGAACAGCAGCAGGAGCGGGAACAGCGAGACGAATCCGTAGTAGGTGATCAGCGCGGCCAGGTAGCCGCCCTGGTCGTCGACGAACTTGTAGATCACCGCCAGCGGATAGCCCGTCTTGGGGTAGCGGCGCTGAAAGCGGTCCAGACGCTCGACGACCGACAACGCACCCTCCAGCTACTCGCGCACGTCGTCTCGTCCCGTCGTGGCTGCTCGGCCCCGAGCATATCCACTTCCGGCCCGCAGGGGCACCGCGCCCAGTCCGCGCCGCCGGAAGTCGACGCTGTGTGCCACTGTCGTTACAGTTGGGCTTTCTTCACTACGGTGTCGCAGTTCGAACACCGGAGTTGGTTGGTCGTGTAGGGCTGAAGCGTATGCCTTCCGCAGTTCGGGCACTGGTGACCTTTAGCCATGTTCGTTCTTCTCTCTCTCGAAGCGAGCAACCTCGGCCCACCCGCCCGCGAGTCCACGCCCGGCGCCAGACAGCCATCAATGATTGATCTTATATGGTGTCTCTGACCTGCACTCTTGCGGCTAATAGTGAATGGCGCCATCTGAGAGTCGTCTTCGAAGGGGCAGACGGTTGCCCGCTTCCATCGGAAAGAACTTCCTGGACTCAGCGTGCCAGCCACGCATCCCCACCAGCCAGCACAGCCGGGTGTCTCAGCGACCGGAAACCGGCCCGATGGGCCCCTCGGGGCACCGTGATTCGGAGGATTGAACATCTTCAAACCTTTCTCACCGCCGCCGAGGTCGACCGGCTTGTTGACGACTACAGCGACGGCGCGACGGTAAACGGGCTCTTCGTATTTCAGAGTGCGTTGACTCGTTCGGTGAGCTGACCCGAGTGCAGTAGGGACCGCAAGATGTAGTGGTCGAGGTTGCGGAAGCCTTGCGCGA
>NZ_JBHLWV010000025.1:0-28377 GCF_042432625.1 Gordonia phosphorivorans
AAGGTGGGCGCGGTGTTGGAGGCGGTGGGTGATTTGTCGGGGGCGCGGGTGATGTTTGAGGAGTCGTTGGCGTTGCGTCGACAGTTGCGGCAGGCGCAGCCGGGCGCGGTGGGGCCGGTGCAAGACCTGGCCAGCTCGTTGCAGATCGTTGGGGACCTCTTAGAAGTCGCGGGGGACTCGAGTGCTTTGGAACTGCGAATGGAAGAGCGTCAACTTCGTGATTCGGTATTCGGTGTGCTGCGCGATTATCAATCGGCGCTGGCATGGGTGCGCTGTGACCTGGCTATTGATCGGCTCCTCCGCGAATACCTAGGCGGGGAGAGGGGGGAATCAATGCCGTCCTGGTATGGCGACCTTCTGAAGGAGCTGCAGTCACTGCTGGTTGGCCTGGACAAGGCGCGGCCGCTGGAGGATGACCTCCGAGACGAACTGCAGCGAGTCCGACGGGCGCTCGCGCAGATGTAAGACGGCACGGGTGCCTCGGAGTGAACGATGTCAGGTGCTCCGTCCCTGGCGATGCAAAAACGCCCGTCCCGGGAAGAGTCCGGGACGGGCGTTATTTGTGCTCGCGGAGCCGAGAAGACTACTCGGCGCCGATGATGAAGGCTTCGAGCTGGGTGCGGGCCTGATCGTCGGGGATCTGGACCGGCGGGCTCTTCATCAGGTAGGCCGAGGCCGGCAGGATCGGGCCGCCGAGGCCGCGGTCCTTGGCGATCTTCGCCGCGCGCACGGCGTCGATGATGATGCCGGCCGAGTTCGGGGAGTCCCAGACCTCGAGCTTGTACTCCAGGTTCAGGGGCACGTCACCGAAGGCGCGGCCTTCCAGGCGCACGTAGGCCCACTTGCGGTCGTCGAGCCACTGGACGTAGTCCGACGGGCCGATGTGCACGTTCTTGTCGTACACCTTGCCGGCCAGGGGGCCGTCGAGGATGGAGGTGACGGCCTGGGTCTTGGAGACCTTCTTCGACTCCAGACGCTCACGCTCGAGCATGTTCTTGAAGTCCATGTTGCCGCCGACGTTCAGCTGGTACGTACGGTCCAGCTCGACGCCGCGATCCTCGAACAGCTTCGCCATCACGCGGTGGGTGATGGTGGCGCCGACCTGGCTCTTGATGTCGTCGCCGACGATCGGGACACCGGCGTCGACGAACTTCTGGGCCCACTCGGGGTCCGAAGCGATGAAGACCGGCAGGGCGTTGACGAAGGCCACGCCCGCGTCGATGGCGCACTGTGCGTAGAACTTGTCGGCCTGCTCCGAGCCGACCGGCAGGTAGCTGACCAGGACGTCGACCTCGGCGGCCTTCAGGGTCTGCACCACGTCGACACCGTCGCCGTCGGCTTCGGTGATGGTCTCGCGGTAGTACTTGCCGAGCCCGTCGAGGGTGTGGCCGCGCTGCACGGTGACGTTCAGCGGCGGCACGTCGGCGATCTTGATGGTGTTGTTCTCGCTGTTGCCGATCGCCTCGGACAGGTCGAAGCCGACCTTCTTGGCGTCCACGTCGAACGCGGCGACGAACTCGACGTCGCGGACGTGGTACTGACCGAACTTCACGTGCATCAGACCGGGGACGGTGGTGTTCTCGTCGGCGTCTTTGTAGTACTGAACGCCCTGGACCAGGGAAGCGGCGCAGTTGCCCACGCCGACGATGGCCACGCGCACTGTGTTGGTGTTACCCATGGTCGGGTTCTCCTTCTTGTTGCGGCGGAACGGCGGAATGCTGTGCCGCCGAATTCTTTCCTTCTTCACCACGACCGGCGGTGCCGGAGGTGGGGAGTTCTGTGGGGGCCGAACCGGACGCCTCGTCGGCGATCAGTCGGTTGAGCCACTGCACTTCGCGCTCGGAGGTCTCCAAGCTGAGCTCGTGCATCTGGCGGGTGTAGTGGTCCGAGCCGATGCCGGCGCGGCTGAGCAGCTCGCGCAGTCCCTCGCGGCGCTCTTCCACCTGGCGGCGGCGGCCTTCGAGGATTCGCATGCGCGCCATCGCCGGGGTGCGGCTGAAGAACGCCAGGTGCACGCCGAAACCGTCGTCGGTGTAGGTCTGCGGACCGGTGTCGGCCACCAACTCGGCGAACCGGGCCTCGCCCTGCGGGGTCAGGCGGTAGACGCGACGACCGCGACGCACCTTGACGCCGACGGCGCCGGGGCTGTCGTCCTCGACGATCAGGCCGTCGTCCTGCATCCGGCGCAGCGTGGGGTACAGCGAGCCGTACGAGAAGGCGCGGAACGCACCGAGCAGGCCGGTGAGGCGCTTGCGGAGTTCGTAGCCGTGCATCGGCGATTCGAGCAGCAGACCGAGGATGGCCAACTCAAGCATGGGCGACCCACGTCCTTTCCGCTCATCGTCCCGTCGGCGCGTTACAGCGCCCTGATGTAACGACAAATGTATCGCACCGATATAACTCGATTCCAACTCCTCGGTAGGTTCGTCGGTTGATCTGCATCACACGCAGGGGCTCGAGGGCCCCGGTCTAGGCTGGGAGCCGTGCACCGACGGGTCGTGAACTATGCGCTGGCCAAGCGATCGAAGCTGGCCGATGTGCGCGCGTCCCGAGTCGGCCTGGAACAGGTCTGCGACGCCGGTCCGCATCTGCTGCGGGCCGCGCAGTTCCACGGCGTGCCGTCGGACCTGGCCTGCCCGATCTGCCGAAAAGAGCAGGTCACCATGGTGTCGATCCTGTCGGGTCCCGCGTTGGGCCGGCTCTCGGGCGCGGCGCGCACGCCCGCGGAGATCATGCGGCTGGCCGCCCGCACCCGCGAGTTCGGCGTCGACGTGGTCGAAGTGTGTCGCACATGTCACTGGAACCATCTGGTCCGCTCGTACGTTGTGGGACTGACCTCGTCGGAGCCGTCGGCTCGGCGGGCAGCGGAATAGGACAGTTGGCACCGAGCGCCGTGTGCCGTCACAGTAGTGAGAGAAGCTTTCGACCCGAGCGTCGGTGATTGCGGAGAAGTGAGTTGAGTATGAGCAGCGAGAACAAGCAGACCGGGGGACCGGGCCGGACCCAGCGGTCCAGCGGTGCCCGTATCCTCGCGTGGGTGCTCGGCTTGGGCGCTGCCGTGGTCCCGGTGGTCGCGATCGTCGGTGTGCTCGCCTTCCTCGTCACGTATCTGGCCGTCGACGTCCCGGGCCCCGGCGACATCAAGCAGAACCAGGTCGCGACCATCCTCGACAGCAAGGGCGGGGTGATCGCGCGGGTGGTCCCGCCGGAGGGCAACCGCACCGACGTCAAGTACGACCAGATCCCCGAGTCGCTCATCGAGGCCGTGAAGGCCGCCGAGGACCGCGACTTCGACTCCAACTCCGGCTTCTCGATCCGCGGCTTCTCCCGCGCCGCGCTGGGCAAGGTCACCGGCAACGCCGGCGCAGGCGGCGGCTCCACCATCACCCAGCAGTACGTGAAGAACGCGCTGGTGGGCGACGAGGTGTCGTACAAGCGCAAGTTCAAGGAACTCGCGATCTCCACCAAGATGTCGCGCATGTGGTCCAAAGAGGACATCATGGCGGCCTACTTGAACACCATCTACTTCGGCCGCGGCGCCTACGGTGTGGCCGCGGCGTCGAAGGCCTACTTCGGCAAGGACGTCAGCAAGCTCACCGTCTCCCAGTCGGCGCTGCTGGCCGCGGTGATCCGCTCACCGTCGCTCTACGATCCGGCCGTCGACCCGAAACTGGCCGAGCGCCGGTGGAACTACGTTCTCGACGGCATGGTGACCACCGGCGCGCTGACCCAGGCCGAGCGCGACGAGCAGAAGTTCCCGAAGGTCATCGAGCCCAAGACCACCGTCGACGACTCGGCCAAGGGTCCCGACGGCCTGATCAAGCGCCAGGTGCTGGCCGAGCTGGAGACGCTCAACATCACCGAGCAGGACGTGCGCACCGAGGGCCTCAAGATCACCACCGCGATCGACCCCAAGGTGCAGGACGCCTTGGAGGATGCCGCGAAGGAGAAGATGTCCGGGGAGCCCAAGAACCTGCGCACGGCGTCGGTCTCGGTGGATCCGCAGACCGGCGGCATCCAGGGCTACTTCGGCGGCTGGGACGGTGTGGGCTGGGACTACGCGTCCACCGGCCTGCAGACCGGCTCGGTGTTCAAGGTCTTCGCCCTGATCGCCGCCCTGGAACAGGACATTCCGCTGTCGCAGCGCTACTCGTCGGCGCCCTACTCCACGGGCACCGGCCTGGTGGTGGAGAACTCCGACGGTGAGTCGTGCGGCACCTGCAACCTGGCCACGGCGACCAAGATGTCGCTGAACACCGTGTTCTACCGCCTGATGATGGACCTGAACAACGGCGCCGACGACATCGTCGACGTGGCGCACCGGGCAGGCATCGCCAAGACCCTGAACGGCAAGCCGACCCTGGTCAACGCGAACGGTCGCGCCGAGGGCGGCGTGGTCCTCGGCCAGTACGACTCCACCGTGCTGGACATGGCGTCGTCGTACGCCACGCTGGCGGCATCGGGTATCTACCGCGAGCCGTTCTTCGTGAAGAAGGTGGAGACCTCCACCGGCACCGTCCTGTTCGACCGCGAGCCCAACAAGGGCAAGCGCGTCTTCCCGGCCAAGGTTGCCGACAACGTGACGGCGGCCCTGGAGCCGATCGCCGCCTACTCCAACGGCAACTCGCTGTACGACTCGTCGCTGGGCGCACGCCCGTCGGCGGCCAAGACCGGTACCGCGCAGCTGGGCAACACCGGCGACAACCGCTACTCGTGGATGGTCGGCTACACCCCGCAGCTGTCGACGGCCGTCTGGGTGGGCACCGCGTCCGGCGACAAGCCGCTGCGCAACTACTCCGGCGCGTCGATCTACGGTTCGGGACTGCCCGCGCAGATCTGGAAGGCGGCGATGGATCAGGCGCTGGCCGGCGATCCGATCGAGAGCTTCCCCGAGCCGGAAGCGGTGGGCGGTCAGGCCGGCGTGCCGTACGAGCCGCCGCCGGTCACCTACACCACCCCGAGTGGTCGCCCGTCCACGCCGTCGCGGCCGCGTCTGCCCGGACAGGGTGAGGACGGCAACGTGACCGTCGCGCCGGGCTGGACCATTCCGTGGGGCAACGGCAACGGCGGGGCCGGTGGTGACGACGACGAGGAACCGCCGGCCACCCGGACCCCGGGGCGCAATCCCGGTGGCACAAGCACCGAGGTGACGCCGCCGCCGACCACCGAACCTGCGCCCGGCAGCGAAGTCCCGGCGGCCTGATTCGCCGGTGAACGCACCCAGGGAGTGGGACTCGCCGGTTCCGCTGGCCGATGACCTGCGCATCGACACCGAGCGCGAGCGGCCCAGCCGCAGCAATGCGCAGGTCGCGGCGGCCAGCGGGGTGATCGGCGGCCCCGTCGGGCTGCACGCGGCCGTCGGCCGCAGCCGCTTCTGGACTCCGGTGCGGGCCGTCCTGCTGATGGCGTTGACCGTCCTGGCGGTGTCCTGGACCGGTAAGGCGGGCTGCCTGCAGCAGGCTCCGGTGCCCGCCGCGTCCGGGGAGAGCCCCACCGGCGAGGTGCGGCTGAACTGGGACAACCAGCGCCAGTACTACGGGCTCTGCTATTCCGACATCGTCGCGACCTACGCCGCGCACCGGCTCACCCCGCGCGACCTGCAGCAGGGCACCATGCCGTACCGCACCTACTGGTACGACGGCGCGGAGACCAGCGGTACCAAGCACTACAGCGACCAGCCGGTGCTGATCGGGCTCACCATGTACGTGGCGGCCAAGGCCACGCAGGGGTGGCAGGCGCTGATCGACGGAACGGTGATCCCGAAACAGCTCGACGTGGTGACCTACTTCAACATCGCGGCACTGCTGATCACGCTGTTCTGGCTGCTCGCGGTGTGGGCCACCATGATGACCGATCGACGACGGCTCTGGCGCGGTGCGCTGGTGGCGTTGTCGCCGCTGGTCCTGGTGCACGCCTTCACCGCCTTCGACGTGATCCCGGTGGCGTTGGTGGCGCTGGCCCTGCTGTGCTGGTCCCGCGAACGGGTGCTGCTGGCCGGCGTCTTCGGTGGTCTGGCGGCCGCGGCCGCCCTGTATCCGCTGCTGCTGATTCCGGCGTTGGCGGTGATCTGCGTCCGCGATCAGCGGGTGCAGGATCTGTGGGCGTTTGTGACGTGCGGCGGTATCGCCTGGCTGGCGGTGAATCTGCCGATCATGGTGACGTATCCGCGCGGCTGGGGCGAGTTCTATCGGGCCTGGTGGCAGCGGGGCGCAGAGCCGGACAGTCTGTACCACCAGGTGATGCGGATGTCCGGGTGGGCGCCGTCGACCGCGCTGCTCACCGCGGTGAGCCTGATTCTGCTGGCCGCGGTGATCGCGGCCGTCACCTACCTCGCGCTGCGCGCCGAGGTGACGCCCGCCCCGGCTCAGCTGATGTTCCTGCTCGTGGCCGGGTACCTGCTGGTGGGCAAGGCGTGGAACCCGCAGTCGTCGTTGTGGCTGGTGCCGCTGGCGGTGCTGGCGATTCCGTATGCCCGACTGCTGATCGCGGTGATGCTGGTCGACGCGCTGATCTGGGTGCCGCGGATGGGCCTGTTCCTGGACCCGGACCGCAAGTGGCTCAACGAGGACTGGTTCTCGGTGGCCGTCGTGCTGCGCGCCCTCGCCGTTCTGGTGCTGTGCGCCGTGGTGGTGCGGGATCTGTGGATCCGGACCCCGCGCACCGCACCGCCGCCGTTGCCGTCCCCGCCCTACGCGGGCGTGACCAGCTGATCGACGCGGTCGGTCAGGTCGGTGCGGGCCTGCGCCCAGTCGTCGACGGTCATCGAGAACTGTGCCGTGGTGCGCCAGCCGTCGCCGAAGCGGCGGTGCTTGCGCAGCAGCCCCTCGAAGGTGGCGCCGAGCTTGGTGATCGCCGCGCGTGAGTGCGCGTTCTCCTCGTGCGTGTGCCAGACGACGCGGACCGCGCCGGCCTCGGTGAACGCGTAGTCGAGCAGCATCAGCTTGGCGGCCGGGTTCACCACGGAACCCTGGGCGCGGGCGGCGTAGTAGGTGTAGCCGATCGCCACCGTCAGCTGGTCCTGGGCGGCGTCGTAGTAGCTGGTGGTGCCGATGAGATCGCCGGTCGCGTCGTCGATCACCGCGAACGGCAGGCGACGTCGATCGTCGTGGGCGGCGCGGATCCAGGCCAGCGCCTCCTCGGTGCCGGCGGGCAGGCCCGGGAACCAGCGGCTCAGCTCGGGCTCGGCGGCCGCGAGGGCGCCCAGCGCGGGTGCGTCGGTGATGGTCAGCGGGCGCAGGGTGACGCCGGCGCGGGTCAGGATCGGGGTGCCCAGCCAATGCCAGGCGGCGGCGCTGTCGGCGTCGGCCAGACGCGTCAACGGCGGCCGCGGCGGCAGCGCGGTGCGCTGGAACGATGCCAACGGCTCACGGACCTGCATGCGGGNACGCCCGCGTCGATGTACCAGGGCGTCGGCTGCTGCATGGCGAGGTAACCGAACATCCGGAAGATGGACAGGTCCAGGGTGACGTCGGTGACGAGGTAGACGGCGATCGCCGGCCACGGCACCCGCAGCAGCACGAAGAACGGCAGCACCCACAGGGTGTACTGCGGCGAGTGCACCTTGTGGAACAGCATGAACCCGGCGAGCAGGGCGAAGCTGGCGCCGATCCACGGGAACACGCCGTCGATCTTGTACTGGCGCCACGCCAGGTAGGTGGCGGCCACCACGGCCACGATGATCAGCAGGGTGGAGGCGACGCCGACGATGGAGTTGTAGAGGTCGATGTCGCCGACCAGCGGTCGCACGCCCCAGTACCAGAAGGTGTTGGTGTCGATGTCGGCCTTGCGCTTGCCCTGGAAGTCGAGGGCGGCCTTCCAACCCTCGTATCCGGCGATCATGAACGGCACCTGCGCCACCAGGGTCGTGACGACGGCGGCGACCACCACCCAGGCCGCGCCGACCCAGTCGAGGGCCCGACGTGCGGACTGACCGAGCGCGCCGTGGGTGAGCACGTACAGCGCCAACGGCAGCACGAACATGCCCGGATAGATCTTCAGCGAGAAGCCGATGGCCAGGATCACCGAGGCGATGATCGCCGAGGTGCGCAGACTCATCCGCCGCTGACCGGTCTTGCCGCTCGCGCTCGCACCGAAGGCCATGACGGCGATCGCCGCGACCGAGGTGAACACGACCGGCAGTTCCCAGTTGTGGAAGGCGTACAGCACCAGCGCCGGGGTGGCGGCCCACAGCAGCACCCACCAGCGGCTCATCCAGGCCAGCAGAATCGTGATGACCAGGGCGAACGGCGTGAGGATCAGCGCCGACTGGATGAAGAACGTGTAGTCGGTCTCCTTCCCGATCGCGCCGAGCCACATCAGCAGCCCGGACAGCACCGGGTACTCCACGACGCCGCCGAACAGGTGGCCCTGCTCGGTGATGCCGCCGTGGATGTACGGGAACACGTGGTTGTCGATGTCCCGGCCGACCCACAGGAACATCAGGTCCGAGTAGCAGGGGATCACCGCGTTGGGATCTCCCACGGGGAACTTGGCGCTTCGTCCGAACTCGTCGAACGGTGCGCCGCCGCATGCGAGCTTGGCGCGGTAACTCCAGGTCAGCGCCGCGATCGTGAACAGCAGCGAGGTCACCATGATGATGACGGTTTCGCCGCGGTGCAGCAGTCCCCGGCGGACCGCGAGGTCCGAAGCAGCAGAAGGCATGGGGATGACTCTAGCGGTGGCCGCGATTTCCCTGGTCACGGGCTGGTCGTGTATCTTGAACAGGTTGCCGACGCAGGCGACCCTCCTGTCGTGGAAAGTCCACGACCGATAGCCCATAGGAGGTGATGTGGTCTTATGCGTCACTACGAATTGATGGTCATCCTCGATCCGAGCCTGGACGAGCGCACCGTCGCCCCATCTCTGGATACGTTCTTGAATGTTGTCCGCAGCGAAGGCGGCTCCGTCGACAATGTCGACATCTGGGGCAAGCGCCGACTCGCGTACGAGATCGAGAAGAACGCCGAAGGCATTTACGCCGTCGTCGAACTCACCGCGACTCCCGCTACCGTCAGCGAGCTGGATCGTCAGCTGGGTCTGAACGAGTCGGTGCTGCGCACGAAGGTCATGCGCAAGTAGCCGACCGGCACAGTTCATCCACGTCCGTGAATGCTCTCCGATTTCGTCGGAGGTGGCCACTAGTCTGGTTCTCGAACCATTCGGCCGCCGCCGCGACCTCGGCGGAGATTCACACGATTCAGGGGAAACACCATGACTGACACGGTCATCACCGTCGTAGGAAACCTGACCGCCGATCCGGAGCTGCGGTTCACCGCATCCGGCGCGCCGGTGGCGAACTTCACGGTGGCCTCGACTCCGCGTACGTTCGATCGTCAGACCAACGAGTGGAAGGACGGCGAAGCGCTGTTCCTCCGCTGCAGTATCTGGCGCGACGCCGCGGAGAACGTGACCGAGTCGCTCACCAAGGGTTCCCGCGTCATCGTGCAGGGCAAGCTCAAGCAGCGGTCGTATGAAACCCGTGAAGGGGAGAAGCGCACCGTGGTGGAGCTGGAAGTGGATGAGATCGGCCCCTCGCTGCGCTATGCCACGGCCAAGGTCACCCGCACCCCGCGCGGTGGCAGTGGCGGTGGCGGCAATTTCGGCGGCGGAGGAAACTTCGGCGGCGATCGCGGCAACCAAGGCGGCGGCAATTTCGGCGGCAACCAGGGCGGCGGCTACAACGCCCCGTCCGGTGGCAACCGTCAGCAGTCGCAGCCGGCCGATGACCCCTGGGGAAGCGCACCGCCTGCCGGCGGCGGCTTCGCCGGCGGGGACGACGAACCACCTTTCTGATACCGGGCTCGCCAGCCCGAGGAGCATCAACGGAGCACTCATATGGCAAAGCAAAAGGGGCGTAAGCCCCGCGTAGAGAAGATCACTAAGGCCAAGGCTTGCAGCTTCTGCAAGGACAAGAAGGCCGGCGAGATCGATTACAAGGACACCGCGCAGCTGCGTCGTTTCCTGTCCGACCGCGGCAAGATCCGTTCGCGTCGGGTGACCGGCAATTGTGTCCAGCACCAGCGTGACATCGCGGTGGCCGTGAAGAACGCACGTGAAGTGGCCCTGCTGCCCTTCACTTCGACCGGTCGCTGAGCGGGAAAGGAATCACTGACATGAAGCTGATCCTGACCGCTGCTGTGGAAAACCTGGGCGAAGCCGGCGACACCGTTGAGGTGCGCGATGGCTACGGCCGCAACTTCCTGCTGCCCCGCGGCCTGGCCATCGTCGCCACCCGTGGCGCCGAGAAGCAGGTCGAGGGCATCCGCCGTGCCCAGCAGGCTCGTCTCGTGCGAGACCTGGACCACGCCAACGAGCTGAAGCAGGCCATCGAGGGCCTCGACTCGGTCTCGCTGACGGTGAAGACCCACGATTCGGGCAAGCTGTTCGGTTCGGTGACCGCGGCAGACGTCGCGAGTGCCATCCGCACCGCTGGCGGCCCGTCCGTCGAGAAGCGGAACGTGGACTTCCCGAAGGGCCACATCAAGGCCGTGGGCACCTACCCGGTGTCCGTGACGCTGCACCCGAAGGTCGAGGCGAAGCTCAACGTCGCCGTCGTCGCGGGCTAACGCACACGCTCGAAGCGCCGGTCGCCCTCGCGGGGGACCGGCGCTTCGTCGTTGCTCGGGCGATTCGTCGTTGCCCGGTTCGTCGTTCGCGGGGCGGGGTGTCAGCGCAGGCGCGCCGGCAGGTACTTCGGTGCCGGGTTGGCGCTGTGCCTGCGGTCGCCCTTGGGGTAGTAGAACTTGTGCCATCCGCGACTGAGCATGAACGCCCGATTGTTGGTGGCGCACGAGACGACGTTGCGGCGCGGCACCGCGCACACGGTGTTGGCCACGGTGATCCGCTGGCCCACCTTGAGCACGGGCGCGCGGAAGCCCGCCTGCGAGCCGAACCGGTACGTGGTGCCGGGCGGCACCCAGGACGGTCCGTTCAGGTCGTTGGTGATCGCGACGCCGCGAGTGCGCGGCGGAGCGGTGGCCGGGCGGCCGGAGCACGCCACCGAGCCCGGCTGCGGACCGATCTGACAGCGCCACTGGCCGGCGACGAAGAAGGTGCGGCCGTTGTCGGCGAACCGTAGCGACTGGTACTTGGTGGCGTTCACCGGGGCGAAGGAGCCGAACCGCAGTTCGGTCGGCGGCGGTGCCGCCGCGGCCTGCGGGACGACGACTGCGGTGGTGGCGGCCAGGGCCGCGGCCAGCAGCAGAAGCAGGGACCACAGTCGACGACGCGGGAGAACATCCGTGGGTGCGCGCACGGGCTCATTCCACCACGCCTGGTGGGCGTGCCGGTGCGGTTCGGGCCGAACAGCCGTACCTCAACGGGAAGTCGACACCTGGATCGGCGTTTGGCAACGCGACACGCCGATGCGGCAGAAATTGCTTGGCTGTGGGTAGGTGAAAACAGCACCTACCTGCAGGGACACTCGGAAACGGAGACGAAATCAGTACGCTATCCACACGGCTGTCCACATTCCCACCCGAAAGACACCGCACTGTCCACAAGCAGTCCACAGGTTTATTCACAGGGGCGGTTTGCCGGTGTCGTAGCCGGGCCCTAATCTTCCCGAGGGATGGGGTTTACCGCGCGGCTACCGCGCGAGGGAATGCACTGGAGCGAGTAAGGGGAGATTTGCGTGGCGCTTGACGACACTCACGAACCGTCAGGCTCGCAACCTCCGGCCACGCCGGAGGAGACCCTCCGCCAGCCCCCGCAGGACGCCGCGGCCGAGCAGTCGGTGCTGGGCGGCATGCTGCTGTCCAAGGACGCGATCGCCGACGTCCTGGAGCGGATCAAGCCCGACGACTTCTACAAGCCCGCGCACCAGGCCGTGTACGACGCGATCCTCGAGTTGTACGGCCGGGGTGAGCCCGCCGACGCGGTCACCGTGTCGGCCGAGCTGGACCGCAAGGGCGAGCTGCGCAAGGTGGGCGGTGCGCCGTACCTGCACACGCTGATCTCCACGGTGCCCACGGCCGCCAACGCCGGCTTCTACGCCGAGATCGTCGCCGAGAAGGCGCTGCTGCGCCGCCTAGTGCAGGCCGGCACGCGCATCGTGCAGTACGGCTACGCCGGAGCCGACGGCCAAGACGTCGCCGAGGTGGTCGACCGCGCCCAGGCCGAGATCTACGACGTCACCGAGCGCAGCGCGTCCGAGGACTACGTGATCCTCGACGAGCTGATGCAGCCCACCCTCGACGAGCTCGATTCGATCGCCTCGCGCGGCGGTCTGTCGTTGGGCGTGCCCACCGGTTTCGCCGACCTGGACAAGCTGACCAACGGCCTGCACCCGGGGCAGATGATCATCGTGGCCGCGCGCCCGGGCGTCGGTAAGGCGCTCGCGCTCGACACGCCGCTGCCCACCCCGACGGGCTGGACCCGCATGGGCAAGGTGGCCGTCGGCGATTACCTGGTCGGTGCCGACGGCAAGCCGACGCGCATCGTCGCGATCAGCGAGGTGATGACCGAACGCCCGTGCTTCGAGGTGGAGTTCTCCGACGGCGCCGTGATCGTCGCCGACCGCGACCACCAGTGGTCGGTGGAGCTCGACGAGCAGACGCAGGTCTTGCCCACCGATGAGCTGCGTGAGCACGTCGGGCACGTCGCCATCCGCAATACCGCGCCCATCGAACTGCCCGAGCGTGAGTTCGCCTACGGGCCGTACACCGTGGCGGCGTTGGCCGGCATGGCCTACGACGACCCGGAGATCTCCGTGCGCATCGAGGCCGAGGGCCCCGTCGATGTGATGACGTTGATGGCCGACCTGGCCGGGCTGATCCCGGCCGAGTACCTGCGCGGCTCCATCCGGCAGCGGCGCGCGGTCCTCGCCGGGCTGCTCGACGCCCGCGCCCATGTGGAGGACGACGGCTGGATCACCATTCCCATCGTCACCCGCCGAATGTCGGAGGTCCTCACCGACCTCATCGCCGGCCTGGGTTACATCTACCAGCGTGAACCCACCGGCTGGATCCGGATGGCCGCCGACGACGACGTGTTCACCGTGCACAAGAAGGCGGTGCGGCACAAGGAGTTGCGGGGTCGCGCCGGGGTCCGGCAGATCGTCGCGATCCGCCCGGTCGACTCGGTGCCGGTCCGCTGCGTCCAGGTGGACAACGCCGATCACCTGTACCTGGCCGGTGAGGCGATGGTGCCCACGCACAATTCGACGCTCGCGATGGACTTCCTGCGCTCCGCGTCGGTGCACAACGGGCTGTCCGCGGCCATGTTCTCGTTGGAGATGAGCAAGACCGAGATCGTGATGCGTCTGCTGTCGGCGGAGGCGCGCGTGAAGCTCGGCGACATGCGTTCGGGCAACATGAGCGACGACGACTGGAGCCGCCTGGCCCGCCGCATGGGCGAGATCAGCGATGCGCCGCTGTTCATCGACGATTCGCCGAACCTGACCATGATGGAGATCCGTGCCAAGGCGCGTCGCCTCAAGCAGCGGCACGACCTCAAGCTGGTGGTGATCGACTACATGCAGCTGATGACCTCGGGCAAGAAGGTCGAGTCGCGTCAGCAGGAAGTCTCGGAGTTCTCCCGCTCGATCAAGCTGCTGGCCAAGGAACTAGAGGTTCCGGTGGTAGCGATCAGTCAGCTGAACCGTGGTCCGGAGCAGCGCACCGACAAGCGACCGCAGGTGTCCGACCTTCGTGAGTCGGGTTCGCTGGAGCAGGACGCCGACATGGTGATCCTGCTGCATCGGCCCGATGCCTTCGAGCGTGACGACCCGCGGGCCGGCGAAGCCGACATCATCGTCGGCAAGCACCGTAACGGCCCGACGGCGACGATCACCGTCGCCCACCAATTGCATCTTTCCAAGTTCGTCGACATGGCTCGCGGCTAGACCCTCCCGCGGAGCCTCTTGAGCGCTGTCAGGTCGCCGCCGGCGCTACCGAGATGCTCACGCGCCCATGGCGCCAGCACCCATTCGGCGCATGTCGCGACCCGTGCCCTCGTGTCGCCTTTGCTGCAGCGCGGCGACGTGAGGCACGGGTCGCGACACGGGGGCCGGGGGCCGAGAACCTAACGCCGCAGCGCGGTGCAAGCGGGGGAGGTCAGCGCAGCTTCGCCAACGCCAGATTGGAGGTGAGGTGTCCGCCGTACAGGCCGAGGCCGATGAGCCCGGCCTTCCGGGTCTTCGGCACCGCGATCAACGCGCCGACCACCGTCTCGAAGGCGCCGTTGATCATCAGGAAGCGATCGGTGTTCTTCGGGAACGCCTGCTCGGTGATGCCGCGGAACGCGTCGGGCGCGGCGAAGTGCGCCAGGCCGGTGGCGGCGATGCCGACCCCGCCGAGCGTCGCGAGCAGATTCGAGGATTTGCACTGGTCAGGGCAAGTGGAGGCAGCCACGGGTGATCTCACCTTCGTCGGGCCGTCGCAGACGGCGATTCGAGTCATGTCTACCCGACCGGTCCCGGTCCTGCGCAAGCTCCGGCATTTGACGTGGGCTGCGGGAGCTACAGCTGGGCGGCGGGGATGCGGGGGAGTCGTCGGGCGATGATCAGGCCGAGGCAGGCGAGGAAGATCGCGAGCAGGATGGAGAGCTTGATCGCCGACATCTGCGCGTCCACGTAGTTGGTGACGAGGGCGTTCATCTCGTTGGCCGGGATCTGATACTTGGCGCCGATCGCCTGCAGCTGGTCTTTGGCGACGATCTGGACGCCGTCGGCGGTGGCCTGCGCGACCTGGGCCTTGGTCTGTGACGATACCGCCGGATCGGACTGGACGGCGTTGTTGAAACCGCTGCTGAGCGCCGACACCAGGAGGGCGCCGAGCAGCGCGATGCCGACCGAGGTACCGATGTTCTGGGCGGTGCCCTGCATGCCGCCGGCCTCCCCGCGGTCCCGTTCGCCGATCGACGACATGATGACGTTACCCAGTTGGGAGGCGACCAGACCGAAGCCGGCACCGAAGATCGCCATTCCGACGGCGAAGAGGATGCTCCGCATGGTCGGTTCGATGGTGGTGATCAGCAGCGCCGCCCCGAGGAGGACGCCGAGCAGGCCGATGGTCACCAGGCGCCGCGGGGACTGCGTCGTCGCGAAGCGGGGACTGCTGAACGCGGCGATCAGCATGGCGATCGACATGGGCGCCAGGCTCAGTCCGGTGTCGAAGGAGTTCTGGAGCAGGACGTACTGCAGATAGACCGGGATCACGAAGAACATGCCGCCGATGATCGACTGCTGCGCGACGAGCATGACCAGGCCGTTGCGCAGCTGCAGATTCCGCAGCAACGACGGATGCATCAGTGGCGTGCGGCCGCGGGCGATGACGCGATTCTCCCAACCGACGAAGCCGTAGAGGACCAGGATTCCGGCCGCGATCATGAACGGCACCACCGAGAACCCGAACGGCGTGATGGCCTTTCCGGCGATCTCCGGCGCGCCGGACGGTTTGATGAAGCCCCAGGAACCGGCTTGGACCAGCGCCAGCACGATCAAGCCCAGGCCCAGGGCCGACAGCGCGGTGCCTCCCCAGTCGATCGCGGTGCGCTGGGGCTTCGCGTCGTCGGAGATCAGTCGGATACCGAGCAGGATCACGATGCAGACCAGGGTCTCGCTGAAGAACACCACCCGCCAGGTGAAGGCTTCGGTGACCCAGCCGCCGATGAGCGGCCCGGCCGCTGCGCCGGCGGCGGCGATACCGCCGAGCGCGCTGTAGGCGACGGCGCGGTCCTTGCCGTCGTAGTTGGCGGCGATGAGCGAGATGATCGCCGGAATCACCAGGACGGCGCCCGCCCCCTCGACGAACGACCAGCCGAACATCAGCACGCCGATGTTGGGGCTGAACGCGGTGATCAAGGATCCGAGGCCGTAGACCAGCAGGCCGATGCCGAACATGCGTCGGCGGCCGAAGGTGTCGCCCAGCCGCCCGCCGAGCATGATGAACGAGCCCATCACCAGGGTGTACAGGGTGATCGCGAGCTGCAGCTGGGTGAGGGTGGTCCCGAGGTCGGCCACCACTTGGGACACAGAAACGTTCATCACCGTGGTGTCGAGGACCATGATGAACTGCGCGGCGCAGAGGATAGCGAGGACGCTCCATTGCTTCACCGGAAACATGCTACGCCGCCCCGACCGGTGTTCGACGGGGTTTACCGGTGCCCGCCGGCGGGCTCGAAACGCCACCGCGCAGCTCGAGCGACTACCGCGGAACGACCTCCTGGAGTTCCGGGGTCCGCCGCCATGCGGCGAGGGCGTAGCAGCCGGTGACAGCAGCGGTGACGACCACGAGGACAGGCACCGGCAGCGCGCTGTCGATGAGTGTGTTCTGCTCCTCGGCGATCTTGCTGAGCCACGAGCCCTCGTCGGGTTCCGGGTCGTTCACCAGCAGCATGTCGATCAGCGCCCGCATCGAGTGCGCGGGGCCGATGAACGGAGACGTGGCCAGGACGATCAGCGGCAGAACGACGGGGGACAGGCGGATCGCCGGGCGTGGCCACCGGGACCGTGCCGCAGCATCGACGACGACAGCCACCAGTCCGGCACTGAACCCGATGATCGCGCCCAGCGCAGGCAGTGTCAGGAACAATCCGGGGTCGTACCCCGAAAACTCTGAGACTTCGTCGTTGGTGAGGCCCGCTGACTCGGCGTTGTTCAACCACGCGAAGTAGAAGGTGATCACGGAGACGAGCAAGCCTGCCGCCGTTCCGGCCCCTGCTGCAGCGCCCAAGCGGGTCAGCGCGGCCGTCGGCCTGATGCCATCTCCGAGCACCCCGAACAGGATCCACGCAAGAAGCGCTGGGCCGACAAAGGCGAACAGCGCAGACAACCCGAAGATCACCCCGACCCAGGTCAGGAGCTCATAATCTTCCTTGGGATCGGATAGCGCGTCGACGAAAGCGCCGAGCAACGCGGCGACCAGGACGAGGCCAGCCACCTTCCACCAGTGCCGGTGGCGACTGAAGCTGCCCCAGACTCGGGCCACAATGTCTACGACTGCCCGCCAGGACTTCCTCGCCAGCGTCACGACCACGCCCGCCATCGCCGCGACTTCTCGGTCAATCATGTTCAGGCCCTTCGCGGTTCATGTCAGCGATTCCGGTCCGCGTATTCACAACCAAACCACGAACGCCGGCTAGCACGCAGACGGTACCGAGCAACCAGGATGATCGGCAGACCTTCCGCAGCCTGATCGTGGTGCCGAGCGTTGCGTCCCGCGAATGCTCGACGCCCCTGTCCTCCACGCAAGGAGGGCAGGGGCGGTCGTTGTCAGTGCAGGTCAGGATGCGGCGTCGAACTCGAGGGTCGAGGAATCGGCGGCGGGAGCCTCCGCTTCCGGCGTTGCCGGGGTGTCGACGGAGGGTGCGGCCGGGGTCTCGGCGGGGAGCGTCTCAGCCGGGGTCTGCTCCGCGGCGGTGGTGTCGGCCGGGGCTTCCTCGATCTCGGTGATCGTCGGCTCGTCGGCGACGGTGCCGGCGAGGACCTTGGTGTCGGCGGACGTGCCCACCGAATCGAGCAGGCCCTCGGTGGACCATGCGGGAACGTCGACGCCCGGGATCGGGGTCTTGAACGCACCCACCGACAGCGACGGGATGATGTCGCTGATCGAGGTCAGCTTCCCGAAGCCGTCGACGTTGAACTGCGGCAGGCCCAGGTAGTTGACCTGCTCTTCGAGCAGTCCGCTGTCGATCACCGGGAACAGGACCAGCTCGCCGCCGAGCCAGCCGATCACCACGGCGCCGCCGGACTTGGCGTACTGCTGCAGCGCGTACTCGGAGGTGAGGCTGACGATGTTCGACCCGCCGAAGGTGATCCGGGACAGGTCCTCGGTCAGCAAGCGGGACAGGGGCTGACCGTCCAGCAGTTCCTTGATGAGTTCGCCGACCTTCATGTCGCCGGACAGGATCCCGGCCAGGGCGATCGGGTTGGTCAGGGCGAACGAGACCTCCCCGGCGTCCTTGCGGTAGTCGGCGTCGAAGGTGCCGAGCACATTGAGGCAGGCGCCTTCGGTCGACGAGTGCGCGAAGGCGAGCACTCCGATGCAGGACACCTGGCCGAGCGGAACCGGCTTCGGGAACAGTGGGACCTTGAAGTCGGTGGTGGCCACCGCGAGGCCGCCGAGTGCGAAGGCTGTCGCACTCTCATTCTTTGCCGCGAACGCGATCGCTGCGCCAGGCAGGACCGCGACCGCAGTGGTCGCGCCCAACTCGTCGGCAATCAGTTTCCACGCAGGCTTCCCGAGCAAATCGGTGATGACCCCTTCCGGGTCGATAGCGAGGCCGCCGCCGATGCTGGTGGAGTTCACCAGGGTCGGATTGGCGTAGACGGTCGGTTCGGGCTGGGCGGACTCGATGCCCGCCGGGACCAGGGCGACGCCGGCGACCAGGGCGGCGCCGGCCGCGACGCTGGTGGCGGCCACTGCGGACTTGCGGATGCGAGAAGACATGGATGGCTCCTGAGAATCTGACACGGGGTGCACTCAGACAATATTCAGAATCAGACATTGTGCCTAATCGGGAGATCGGCGTCACGGGACCAAGGTCCCGAGGCGCGGGCCCGGCGGCGAAAACGGTCCGTGTCAGAGGGGGTGCGGCGAGGTCAGCGGGAGCGGTGGGCGCCCGCCGACACGGTGACCGGGAAGATCGTCGGGCGCGTGAAGTCGGCCGCCGCAAAGCTCCGGTGCACCGCGTCGGTCACTGCCGGAGCGTCGTCGCCCGGCACCAGGGCGAGAACGGAACCGCCGAAGCCGCCGCCGGTCATCCGCGCACCGAGGGCACCCGCCGACAGCGCGGCGTCCACCGCGGTGTCGAGTTCGGGGACGGAGACCTCGAAGTCGTCGCGCAGGGAGGCGTGCGAGGCCGTCAGCAGGTCGCCGATCGCGCGGGGGCCGTGCTCGACCAGCGCGGCCACCGTGTCCAACACCCGCCGATTCTCGGTGACGACGTGGCGGACCCGGCGGAAGACGGTGCCGTCCAGCAGCCGCGCGGCGCGGGGGAGGTCGTCGGGCGTCAGATCGCGCAGGGCCGGCACCCCGAGCGTCCGCGCCCCGAGTTCGCAGGCTTCGCGCCGCTGCCGGTAGCCGCCGGTGGAATGGGCGTGCCGCACGTGCGTGTCCACCACCAGTACTACCAGCCCGGCGTCGGCGAAACCGGTCGGGACCGACCGGTGGGCGAGCGAACGGCAGTCGAGGAAGGTCGCGGCGTCGGGGTGGCCCAGCATCGACGCCGCCTGGTCCATGATCCCGGTGGGTGCGCCGACCGCCTCGTTCTCCGCACGACGCCCCGCCCGCGCCAGGTCCATCGCGCCGAGCCCCAGCCCCCACAGCTCATCGAGGGCCGCGGCGACGACGCATTCGATGGCAGCCGACGATGACAGTCCCGCGCCGACCGGCACGTCGGAGGCGATCGCGAGGTCGACGCCCGTCGCCGCCCGGTCCGGCCGGAGCGCCCAGGCGACGCCCAAGACGTAGGCCGACCATTCCGACACGGCCGGTGCCCGGCCCGCGGGAGTGGGGAAGAGGTCGTCGAGCTCGTCGATCCGCACGGTGACGCACTCGTCGGCGAACGTCGAGCGCACCCGCAGCTCGCCGGTGTCGTTGCGGGCGGCCGCGGCGTACGTGCGTTGGCCGATCGCGAACGGCAGCACGAAGCCGTCGTTGTAGTCGGTGTGTTCACCGATGAGGTTCACGCGGCCGGGTGCGGACCAGACGCCGTCGGGCTCGCGCCCGGTGAACGCCGCGAACAGGTCGCGGGCCGCGTCGAGCGCGCTCACCGGTGCTCCCGCGGATCCGGGACCGACTCGATCGCCGCGCGGAGCCGTTCGGCCGCCGCCTCCGGCAGGATCTCCGCGGTCCAGGCGCCCATCGCCGCCTCCGAACCGGCCAGGAATTTCAGCTTGTCGGCGGCCCGGCGCGGGCTGGTCAGCTCCAAACGCAGACGCACCACGTCGCGTCCGACGGCCACCGGGGCCTGATGCCACGCCGCGATGTACGGGGTCGGGGAGTCGTAGAGCGCGTCCACCCCGCGCAGCAGCCGGAGATACAGCGGCGCGAGTTCGTCGCGTTCGGCGTCGGTCAGCGCGGCGAAATCCGGGACGTGCCGATGCGGCATCAGCTGCACCTCCAGCGGCCAGCGCGCGGCGAAGGCCACGAAGGCCGTCCAGTGCTCGCCGCGCAGCACCACTCGCTCACCGGTGCGCTCGGACTCCAACACCCGGGCCATCAGATCGTCGCCGCCGGCCGCGATGCTGCGCAGCAGGGTCTGCGTCCGCGGCGTCACGTACGGGTAGGCGTAGATCTGGCCGTGCGGATGCGGCAGCGTCACACCGATCGCCTCACCGCGATTCTCGAACGGGAACACCTGCTCGATGCCGTCCATCGCCGACAGGGCCGCGGTCCGATCGGCCCACGCCTCGATCACCGTGCGCGCCCGCGCCACCGACTGGGTGCCGAACGAGCCGGTGTGCTCCGGACTGAAACACACCACCTCGCACCGCCCGACGCTGGTGGCGGTGCGTCCCCACCCGGGTGCGGCGTCCGCCAGCGGGTCGGGGAGATGCTCGGCCAGGGCCGGGCCGAACGCCGGGGTGCGGTTCTCGAACACCGCGACGTCGTAGGCGGCCGGTACCTCCGACGGGTTGGTCGACGTCTGAGGTGCCAGCGGGTCGGCGTCGGCACCGGGCATCATCACTCGGTGCTGACGGCCGGTGGCGAACGTGATCCAGTCGCCGGAGAAGACGTCCTGGCGCATGGTCGCGGTGGGCGGCCGAGAATCGAGCGCGCGGGTGTCCGCGGCACGTTCGGGCGGCAGCAGCGTGCCGGGATCGTCGTAATAGATCAGCTCGCGACCGTCGGCCAGCCGGGTGGGACGCTTGACCACTCCGGCCCCCAGGCGCTCGACGGGCCGCGGATGGGCAGTCATCGACGGCCGCTACGAGGAGAAGACGTAGGTGTCGTTGACGAAACCGCTCGCCGCACCGGAGAACGCGAGCCCGGACGCGGTGCGCGCACCCAGCAGCTTGTGCAGCAGCGTGCCCGGCGCCACGGTCACGGTGCCGGCGCCGACGGCGGGCGTGCCGATCCGCAGGTTGGAGTTGGTGGTCACCACGAAGCGGCCGTCGTCGTTCTTGGTCCACAGCTGGTACACGACGCCGGGATTGGGCACCTGCACGCCGGCCGGCAGGAGATACGGGGTCAGGTCGGCGCGCGCGGAGGTCGGCGCGAGCTCGCCGCCGGCGGTCGCCGTCATCACGCGGGGCACCGATCCGTCGGTGCCGCGGTCCAGCGCGATCTCGGTCAGCTCCGTCGGATACCCGACCGCGGCCTTGGTCTCCGACAGCAGCCGGTCGGTGTCGAGCTGGGACAGCATGTAGATGTTCTCGGTCACCAGGTCGGGCAGTTGGCGCGACTCGATCTTCCGCGGTGCCTCGATCGACAGTGCGGCCTCGGACAGATGGAAGCGGCCGATCCGCTGCCCGTCGACGGTGGCGCCGGCGCAACGCGAGGTCTCCACCAGGAGGGTGGGCAGGGCCGCCATCCGAAAGCCCTTGGGCAGCAACGCTTGTGCGCGGGCGGTCTGGGCCGGCGACAGGGGGATGGTCACCCCGAGGTTCTCGCAGTGGTGCGAGACGACGGTGGCGACCCGCTCGACGCGCGGGACCGCGTGCGCCGTGGCGGCCAGGCCCGTCGTCGCGATGAGCGTGGCACAGGCGGTGCCGATCCACGTGGTCGCGCGCTGCAGCACGAGTCCTCCAGAGGTCTGAGTGTTTTGGGTGATTGGCCCCGGTGCCGAAGACTGCGCAGTTAACCTGACCCACAAGGGGGGTCAGGTCACACGAAATCAGCACTGAGATGACGGTTACCGAAGCGTACGTTAAGGTAAGCGGCGTTAGTCCTGAATCTCGGGGCCGCGCCGCCTAGACGACCCCCGTCGACGAGGCGCTGTGACCCCCCGAGTCTCGCGTCACGTTCAAGATCCGGAGCACTGCATGACCACCGAGCAACCGAAACCCAGGATGCAGCGATCGCGGCTACTCCGCTTGATCGTCGCCATCGTGGTGACCATCCCCCTCGTCATCTCAGCGATCTACATGTGGGCTCTCTGGGACCCGACAAAGAAGGTCGACGAGATGCCCGTCGCCATCGTCAACAGCGATGTGGGCTACGGCGAGGGCGCCGATCGAGTCGATGCCGGCGCGGGCGTGGCCAACAACCTCGTCGAGAGCCAGTCCCTCGGATTCAAGCTGGTCGACGAAAAGGCCGCCTACGAGGGTCTGCGCGACGGTGACTACTACTTCGTGATCCAGATCCCCGAGGACTTCAGTGAGTCCCTCGCGAACATCGCGACGGTGACCGAAGCTCCGGCGCTGATCTCGGTGACCTTCAACGACTACAACACGTTGAAGGCCTCCTCGATCGGTGGCTCGGCGATGGAGAAGATCCAGCAGGCAGTGCTGAAGGGCGTGGCCACCACGACCGTCGGTTCCCTGGTCGACGGCGTGCAGAGCCTGGGCGACGGTCTCCGTACCGCTGCCGACGGCTCCACCCAGCTGGCCGACGGCACCACCACGCTCCGCGAAGGCATCGAGAACGAGCTGGCGCCGGGCGTCAGCCAGGCGGCCGAAGGCTCCAACAAGCTCGCCGCCGGTGCGGGCACCCTGTCGCAGGGTCTGTACACCCTGCAGGCCGGCACCGACACCCTTGGTGCCGGCGCCACGCAGATCGCCGACGGCATCGAGCGGATCACCGGCCAGATCCCGCTGGCGCAGGTGGAGGCGCTGCTGAAGCAGGCGCAGGCCGTGGTCCCGAACTCGTCGCAGCTGGCGACGGTCTCCGAACTCATCGAGGGTCTGCAGGCTCTGAAGGCCGGCAGCCGTCAGGTGGCCAACGAGCTCACCGATCCCAACGCCCAGTACCGCGGTGGTCTGAACAAGCTCGTCGACGGCGGCGGGCAGCTCGCCAGCGGCGCGAACGAACTCTCTGTGGGCATGGGCAAGCTCGACGCCGGTGTCGCCAAGCTCGCCGACGGCGCGCGTCAGCTCGACGAGGGTGCGGGCAAGCTCAGCACCGGTCTGAACGCCGGTGCCGAGCAGGCGCCGGACTTCGGCGACCAGGATCGTCGTACCTCGCTGGCCGCGTTGATCGCGACGCCGGTCGGCAAGGAGTACAAGCACGTCGCGCAGGCCCAGTTCATGGGTCCCGGCGCCATGGTCGTGATCCTGATCATCATCACCATGCTGATCCCGATCGTCGTGTTCATGAGCTTCCGCGGTCACCGCTTCGTGACCGACAACGAGGCACCGCGCAGCGTGCGTGACATCGCTCGCCGCGGCTTGGCCGTCGTGGGCATCAGCCTGGTGGCCGTCTGGGTCCTGGCCGCCCTCGTGTGGTTCTTCATGCTGTCGCCGTCGCCGAACCCGGTCAGTCTGTGGCAGGTGTATCTGATAACCGGCGCGGCAGTGGTGATGTATGTGGCGCTGATATCGGTGCTGTTCACCCTGTTCGGCTACGTGGTGGGTGCCATCACCTCGCTGGCCTGGATGATGTTGCAGCTGTTCTCCTACGGCGGCATCTGGATGTACCAGACCGTGCCGGCGCCGTTCCAGTGGCTGTACTGGATCTCGCCGATGACGTTGGTCCAGAAGGGTTACACCGCGAGCTTCAACGGGGTGTCCGGGTTCTGGCCGTCGTTCATCAGCATGCTGGTGATCGCGGCGGTCGCCGCGGCCATCACCTTCGCGGTGGTGAAGTGGCAGAACAAGCGGCTCCACGGGGTCGACGCCCCGGGTTCCGGTGGGGAGACCACTGAAATCCTGACGCCGACTCACTGAGTCGAGCCGACCGCTGACTCCCGGCGAGGGTGGGTGCATTCTCACTCCTCGCCGGGAGTTTCGCATCGGCGGTGTGTGATCTCGCGACCCGTCCCGTATCTCGCCAGAGCTGCAGCACGGGCGACACGAGGGGCGGGTCGCGACACGGGGGATGTTCCTGCCCGGGTTGACCGGACGGGGTGTGCAGGTCACGATAGATACGAGGACGTTAGAGTTTCTCGTCCGGCCGTCTTTTCTCGTCACCCCAAGGAGACCCGCATGCCTGCGCCCGACCACGACCAGCCGAAGGTCATCGCCGAGGCGACGGAGGGTATCGGTTCGCTGACGCTGAACCGACCGTCGTCGATCAACGCGCTCGATCACGACATGGTGGGGCTGATGGCCGCGAAGCTGGCCGAGTGGGCCGACGATCCGCAGATCCGGGCCGTCGTGATCGCCGGTGCGGGCACCCGCGGACTGTGCGCGGGCGGCGACATCGTCGCCATTCACCGTGACGCGGCCGCGCTGGCCGGCACCGACGACGCCGCGGCCACGGCCAGCGGTTCGGCCGAGTTCTGGCGCGACGAGTACCGGATGAACGCGGACATCGCCGAGTACCCCAAGCCCTATATCGCCCTGATGGACGGCATCGTGATGGGCGGCGGCGTCGGAATCTCCGCGCACGCCAACACCCGGGTGGTGACCGACCGTACCCGCCTGGCCATGCCCGAGGTGGGTATCGGGTTGGTGCCCGACGTCGGCGGCACCTGGCTGCTCTCGCGCATCCCCGACGAACTGGGCACCTACGTGGCGCTGACCTCGGCGCCCCTCAACGGCGCCGACGCGATCGCGCTCGGTGCGGCCGATCATTACGTCCCGGCCGATCGACTCGACGAATTCCGCGCGGCCCTGGCCACCGGCACCGTCGAGCAGGCGCTGGCCGACTTCGCCACCCCGCCGCCCGCCTCCGCGCTGGCCGCCCAGCGGGAGTGGATCGCGGAGGCCTTCGCCGCCGACTCGGTGCGCGAGATCGTCGCGAACTGCCGTCGCGCCGGACGCGACGACGTGGCCGACACCATCGAGTCCAAGTCGCCGACCGCGCTCGCGGTCACGTTGGCCGCCCTGCGCGCCGCCGTCGGCGAGTCGTCGCTGCGGGAGGCCCTGGTGCGCGAGTACCGCACGTCGGTGCGGTGTCTGCAGCATCCGGACCTCGCCGAGGGCATTCGCGCCCAGGTGATCGACAAGGATCGCACGCCGTCGTGGCAGCCCAGCAGCCTCGACGACGTGACCGCCGAGGCGGTGGCGCGCTTCGCGGCGCCGCTGGCCGCCGACCTCGAACTGACCTACCCCTGACCCGGTACCCGCCGGCCGACCCGAGCAGCAGGAGAACACACATGTCTGAGACCACGTACGCCACCATCCTCGTCGAGCAGCGCGACCGCGTCGGCCTGATCACCTTGAACCGGCCCAAGGCCCTGAACGCCTTGAACACGGAGGTGATGAACGACGTGGTGGCCGCGGCGCAGGTGTTCGACGTCGATCCGTCGGTGGGCGCCATCGTGATCACCGGTTCCGACCGCGCGTTCGCGGCCGGCGCGGACATCAAGGAGATGTCCGAGAAGGACTACAGCGACATGCTGTCCGAGCAGTTCTTCGTCGGCTGGGATGCGTTGGCGGCCCTGCGCACCCCGACCATCGCGGCGGTCAACGGCTACGCGCTGGGCGGTGGCTGTGAGCTGGCGATGATGTGCGACATGCTCATCGCCGGCGACTCGGCGGTGTTCGGGCAGCCGGAGATCAACCTCGGCGTGATCCCGGGCATCGGCGGTTCGCAGCGGCTGACCCGCGCGATCGGTAAGGCCAAGGCGATGGACATGATCCTGACCGGTCGGCAGATGAAGGCCGACGAGGCCGATCGTCTGGGGCTGGTGTCGCGGCTGGTGCCGGCCGACACGATGCTCGAGGAAGCCCTGAAGGTGGCCGCGGAGATCGCCGGCAAGTCGCTCGTGGCGTCGTCGCTGGCCAAGGAGGCGGTGAACCGGGCGTTCGAGTCCGGCCTGCTGGAGGGCATCCGCGTGGAGCGGAGCCTGTTCTACTCGGCGTTCGCCACCGACGATCAGAGCGAGGGCATGGCCGCATTCGCGGAGAAGCGGAAGCCGAACTTCACCCACCGCTGACGGCGGCCGGCGTCAGGGTCGCGTGCGGGCCGAGGCCCGCCGCGCCCGCAGCTGGTTGATGATCAGCGCCAGGAACACCACGGTCGCCGTCACCGCGCCCACCCCGAGTGCGATAGTGATGCCGTGCTCGCCGGGCTGGGCGGCCAGCACGGCGCCGACCACGGCGCTACCGATCGCACCGCCCACGGTGCGCAGCACCTGGTTGAAGCTGACGGCGCTGCCCACCTCGAAGATCGCGACATTGCGCGCGATGAGCGTCGGCATGGCCGCGTACGCCGCACCCATGCCGAGGCCGAACAGGAGCATGCCGACGAGGACCTCCCACAGGTCGTCGTTGGTGCCCCACAGCATGAGTGCGGCCGCCGCCATCAACGATGCGCCGGCCGGGAGCATCGTCGTGGTGGACCCGGGCCCCAGCCGCCGCACGAAGCGGTTGCCCGCGAGGCTGCCCACCGACAGCGGCAGCATCACGAAACCGGCCCAGAACAGGGGCAGCTCGAGTCCGTAGCCGGTGGCCTTCTCCGCCTGCGCCATGATGCTGACGATCGACAGGCTCATGTACATGGCGGCACCGAGCCCGATCGCGGTGAGGTTGGCCAGCAGGACGTCGGGCGACTTGACCACACGCAGGTTGATCAGCGGATCGCGCGAGCGGAGCTCCACCAGCGTCCACGCGACCAGACAGAGCACGCCGACGAGGGCGACGAGCAGGGTGGGCGCCGACGCCCATCCCCAGTGCGCGCCCTGGCTGACGGCGATGAGCAGCCCGGCCAGACCCGCCGACAGCAGGGCCGCCCCGGCGGTGTCGAACGGGCGGGAACGGCCCTCGGCGCCGTCGGCGGGAACCCACTTGGCCACCACGATGATCGCCGTCAACACAAAGGCGCTCGCGAACCAGAAGGCGACGCGGAAGTCGAGAAGACTGGCGAGCACGCCGGTCAGCGGATAGCCGAGCCCGAGGCCGGTGGCGACGGTGACCGACAGAATCGAGATGGCCGGGTCGGCGCGGTCGGCCCCGAGATGGCGACGGGCCAGCACGATGGTCACCGGGACGATGCCGTAGGTCAGGCCCTGCAGGGCGCGGCCGACGAGGAAGACGCTGAAATTGCTCGCGGTGCCCGCGACGATCGAGCCGATCAGGATCACCAGCAGCGAGACCAGCAGCAGCCGTTTGGTGTTCACGCCGTCGGAGAGGCGCCCCATGATCGGGGTCGCGACGGCGCCCACCAGCAGGTTCAGCGTCAGCATCCACTGGGCGGCGCTCACTGACACCTCGAGGCCGGCGGCGATCGACGGCACCAGCAGCATGCCGAGCGAGCTGACGATCGACGTGGTGAGCGCGGCGTAGATCAGGCTGGGGACGAGCGTTCTCGGTGCCGCCGTCATGCCTCGGCCCCGGAGCAGTCGGCGCGCGGGGCCGTCGAGGGTTTCACCTCTCCCGTTCTACCCCCGCGTCGGTCCGGACCTCGCATTGGGCGGTCGCGGGGCGCTGTGAGACGCTGACGACAGGGCAGGACCGGAACGAGAAGAGGCGTAGATGAAGATCCAGGACAGTGTGTTCGTGGTGACCGGGGCGGGCAACGGAATCGGGCGCTGCGTCGCCCTCGAACTGCTGTCCCGGGGCGGCCGGGTGGCCGCCGCCGACCTCAGCGACACGGGTCTGGCCGATCTCGCCGCCGAGGCCGCCGCCGGATCGCGGCTGTCCACGCATGTGCTCAATGTGGCCGACTCGGCGGCCGTCGCCGAGCTTCCCGCGCAGGTCGTCGCCGCGCACGGGCAGGTCGACGGGCTGTTCAACATCGCCGGGATCGCGCAGAACTTCGAGAGCGCCGCAGGTATTCCAGAAGCGCGGATGCAGCAGATCCTGGATGTGAACTTCTACGGCACCGTCGGACTGACGCGCGCGTTCCTGCCGCTGCTGGAGGCCCGACCTGAGGGCGGCGTCGTGATGGTCACCGCCAGTCTGGCCGCGATGGTGCCGGTCCCGGGAGCCGCGACCTACGGTGCTTCGAAGGCGGCCGTCGCCGCGTTCGCTTACGGCCTCAAGCAGGATCTGCGCAACGCCAAGTCCAAGGTCACCGTCACCACCGTGCTGCCCGGCACCATCTGGACCGACCTGGTGCGCGAGAGCGCGCAAACCCTCGGCACCCCGGAGATCGTCGCGAAGGCCTTCGCCATGCGGGCCGAGAAGGCCGCGCACCGGATGATCGAGACCACGCTGAAGGGCCGCGGGCGAGTGGTGATCGGCAAGGACGCGCACGTGTACGACGTGCTCGGTCGGCTGAGCACCAACTTGGCCGAGCGGATGTCGTACCTGCAGGTGGCGAGCTTCGTCTACCGCGACCGCTAGTGTCGCGTGTCGTTAGATAGTTTATGGTTGCGCCTTCTTCAGGATTTCGTCGGCGGTCTTGGTCCAGACGAAGGGGTGTTTGCGGTCGTTCCAGCCGTTGA
>NZ_JBHLWV010000026.1:0-65399 GCF_042432625.1 Gordonia phosphorivorans
CCGGCGATCAGCATGCAGCAGAATCGCGCGGCGGTCCCGTCGAGGAGGCCGAAGGCGGCGGTGGCGGCGGCGATCGCCGGGAAGCTCCCGATGAACACCGCGCGCTGGGTGCCGGTGCGGTCGGCCAGGGAGCCGAACAGGGGTGCGGCGAGGGTACCGAGGTAGAAGGCCGCCACCACCGCGCCGACCGCGTACTCACCCCGCGTATCCATCGACAGGGGAATCAGGATCGGCACGATCCCGCTGACCACCAGACCGACCAGCATGTACCCGGCGAACCAGGGCTGCAGTAGGCCGCGGCGGACGATTGGGGGGCTTTGCACGGTTTGAGTATCGCCGATCGGCGGGCACGACAGGCCGCGCTTGGCCGTCCGGCGACGCCGATTGGCCCGTTGGGGGCAACGCTTTCATTGTGGAGTGAGTGGTCCTGGGCGGCGGCGCGGTCGGGGGTTCGTGGCACGATGGGCGTCGTGAGTGATCGGCTGTATCTGCTGCTAGGCGACGACGACTTCCTGACCGGTCGGGTGATCAAACAGGTCGCGGCGCAGCAGTCGCGCGATGCGGGGGAGGACGTCCCGGTCACGCGGGTGCGCGCCGGTGAGGTCAGCGGACCGGAACTGGCGGAGCTGCTGAGTCCGTCGCTGTTCGCCGAGGACCGCATCGTGGTGCTGGAGTCGGCGGCCGACGCGGGCAAGGAACCGGCCGGGCTGATCACGGCGACCGCCAAATCGTTGCCCGAGGGGATCACGATGATGTTGATCCATACCGGCGGCGGCCGGCAGAAGGCGATGGTGGGTGAGCTGCGCAAGGCCGGCGCGGTCGAGGTCGAGTGCGCCGCCCCCAAGTGGCCGTCCGAGCGGGTCGACTTCGTCCGCAAGGAGTTCCGGTCCCTCGGGGTGCGCGTCAGCGCCGACGTGGTGGAGCTGGTCACCGATCTGGTCGGTTCCGATCTGCGGGAGCTCTCGGCGGCCTGCCACCAGCTGGTCTCCGACACCGGAGGCAAGGTGGACGAGGCGGCGGTGCGCACCTACTACGTGGGTCGCCCGGAGGTGACCGGCTTCGAGGTGGCCGACAAGGCGGTGACCGGCGATCTGGCCGGTGCCCTCGAGGCGCTGGCCTGGGCCCAGCACCATGGCACCGCGCGCGTGCTGCTGGCCGACGCGCTGGCCGAGGCCGTGCACGCCATCGCGCGCGTGCGCTCGTTCGGGCCGGGTGACAAGTTCTCGATCGCCTCCGAGCTCGGCATGCCGCCGGGCCGGGTGGGCAAGGTGCAGGGCCAGGCGCGGGCCTGGGACACCGCCTCCATCGGGCGGGCGGTGCTCGTCGTGGCCGATCTCAACGGCGCGGTCAAGGGGCAGGCGGCCGATGCCGACTACGCGCTCGAGCACGCGGTGTCCACGGTCGCGCAGCTGCGGCCCCGGCGCGGCCGGTAGTCGCCCGGCCGGTCGTCAGGGGTGCGCCCGGCGCCCGGAGGGTGCAGACGACGTTCACCCCGACGACCGCGTGGATATCGTCGGGGTGAACGGTGAAGCCATGAGGACCGAAACGGTCGACTCGGGGTGCGGCCGGGGCCGCGGTGGAATCAGAGCTTGTTGACAGCCACAGACATGGCCGACTTCTTGTTGGCGGCCTGGTTCTTGTGGATGATGCCCTTGCTGGCGGCCTTGTCGAGCTGGCGGCTGGTGGCGGCCAGCATGGCTGCGGCCTCGTCCTTGTTGCCGCCGGCGACGGTCTCGCGGAAGTTGCGGATCGAGGTACGGAGGGCGCTGCGCACCGACTGGTTGCGCTGACGGGCAGCCTCGTTGGTCTTGTTCCGCTTGATCTGCGACTTGATGTTTGCCACGCGTATTTCCTTACATCCTTGGTCAGCCGCGTCCTGCGACTGCTGTTTTTCTCGTTTGACGTGTGCTGGAAGATCGCCGAACGACCTGCCCGATCGGACCGCTCGACGGGCGCGCGATCCGATGTCACTGCAACAGCGTTCTAGATTACCAGCGGGGTAGACCCGCCCCAAATCCACCGGTACGGGTCGAGGCCTCGGCGGCGGGTCCGTCGGTCCGCTCGCCACGGCGCGACCTATGCTGAGCAGCATTATGTCGATTGTCTACGTCCATGTCGGACTGCCCAAAACCGGGACCACGCACTTGCAAGATCGCCTGTGGGTGAACCGGGATCTGGCGTTGGAGAAGGCCGGGCTGCTGTACCCGGGTGTGACGATGGAGGACCACTTCCACGCCGCGGCCCACCTGCAGCCCGAGCGTTACCTGGCGTGGGCCACCCCGGAGCGGGCGGGTGCCTGGCCGACGATGGTCGCCCAGATGAAGGCGTGGCCGGGCACGTCGGTGGTCTCGCACGAGCTGTACGCCAATGCCAAGGACCAGCACATCGCGAAGCTGATGGACGACCTGTCGTTCGCCGACGAGGTGCACGTGATCCTCACAGTGCGGGATCTGGCGCGGCAGTTGCCGTCGGTGTGGCAGGAGAACGTCAAGAATCAGCGCCCGGCGTCGTTCGACGACTTCCTGGCCTCGGTGGCGCGCTACCGGCACGCCGACCCGGTGGCCGACGGCTTCGCCGAGGAGCCGTTCTGGGAGTACCAGGACTACGTGGCGGTGGTGGAGAAGTGGGCCAAGGTGCTCCCGCCGGAGCGCATTCACATCGTCACCGTGCCCGCAGCCGGGACCGCGCGGCCAGGCGACGGCCTGTGGGAGCGCTTCCTGTCGGTGCTCGGCGTGGACCCGGCGATGCTGCCGAAGGTCGGGGAACGCGACAACACGTCGTTGTCGGCACCGCAGACGGAGTTCCTGCGCCGGCTCAACAGCCGGATCCAGCCAGCCGACATCGACTGGTGGCGCTACGAAGGCATCGTCAAGCGGCGTTTCATCGGTGAGGCCCTGCGGGCGACCAGCGCGGGCAAGCCTCTCGGACTCACCGCGGAGCAGCGGGTCTGGGCGGCCGAGCAGTCCGACGACATGATCGCCACGCTCGAACGGTCCGGCTACGCGATCACCGGGACGCTCGACGATCTGCGCGTGGACCTGAGTGTCGACGGCGACGAGGCGCCGCCGCCCACTGCCGAAGAGGCGTTGGAAGCGGGCCTGGATGCCCTGGCCTACTGGGTCAAGACCATGCCGAACCCGGAGCCGCGGCCAGCGTTGAAGACGCGGGCGCGCGACGTCGCGCGGCGGGTCAAGCGTCGGGCGGTGGGTCTGCGCGATCGCCTGCCGCGCTGATCGGCGCCGACCCGACGGGTCAGCGCCAGCGGTAGCGGGAGCGGAGTTCGTCGGCGACGACGCCGAACTGGTCGGCCGCGCAGATCGCGCCCTCGCGTCGGATGCCGTGCTCGGCCACCACCAGCACCCGGTCCAGTCGGACGAAACTCTCCCGGCGGTCGGCGTCCCACGCGCCGGCGCCGAGGGACACCCAATCGTCGTCGTCGCGGTGGTAGTCCTTCGACGAGAGCATCAGGCCCAGCAGATCGTCACCCTGCCGCCCGACCACCAGCACCGGACGATCCTTGCCCTGGGTCGGGTCTTCCTCGAACGGCACCCACGTCCAGACGATCTCGCCGGGGTCGGCGGCACCGTCGAGATCGGGTGCGTAGACGATCTCGCGGGCCAACTCCCCGGTCGGTCGATCGGCCAGCGGGCCGCGTCGTCGGTCGCTCATTCGGCGGCCTCCCCGGTGGGGTTCCCGAAGAACTCGTCGACGGCCTCGGCGGTCAGGTCGCCCACTCCGCTGCGCTCGGGTTTGAGTCCGTGATCGGCGCGCTCCACCTCGACGATGCGCACCGGGCCCGCGAAAAGCTCTGCCGCGGCGGTGATCTCGGCGGACGTGGCGAAGGCATCGCTGCGGCCGTGAATGATCAGGGTCGGCGTGGTGATGTCCGGCAGGTGCTGCGTCCGCGCCTTCTCCGGCTTGCCCGGCGGATGCAGCGGGTACGACGTCAGCAGCAGGCCGTCGGCCACCGACGGATCCTCGGCCACCAGCATGGAGGCCTGCCTGCCCCCGTACGACTGGCCGCCGACGATCAGCGGGCCCACCGGCACCGACGGCCGCAGCGCGGCGACGGCCGCGCGGATGCCGGCACGGTCGGCGGCGGCTCGCGACGGCGACGGCGGCCCCTTGGGGCGCTGCTGGCGGTAGGGCAGGTCGATCCGCGCGACGGCCCACGAGCGGGCCGCCAGGGCGTCCGACAGTGCGCGCAGCAACGTCGAGTTCCGGTCGCTGCCGGCGCCGTGCGCCAGGACCAGCAGGCCACGGGGATTCTCCGGGCACACCAGGGCGGCCGCCACCCCGTCCTCGATCACGACCGATTCCGATCCCACGCTCATGGCGTTCACCCTAACGACGCCGCTGGTCGGGCGTCGGCTCGGTTCGTGAGAGACTGGAAGCAACCTTCGCCCCAAGGAGCAGTCGCCATTTCCACGTTCGCCGACCAGACGTTCACCGATCCTTCGCGGATCCGAAACTTCTGCATCATCGCTCACATCGACCACGGCAAGTCGACGCTGGCCGACCGCATGCTGCAGCTGACTGGCGTCGTCGCCGACCGCGACATGCGGGCCCAGTACCTGGACAAGATGGATATCGAGCGGGAGCGCGGTATCACCATCAAGGCGCAGAACGTGCGCCTGCCGTGGACCATCACCGAGGACGACGGCACCAAGACCGACTACGTCATCCACCTCATCGACACCCCCGGCCACGTCGACTTCACCTACGAGGTCTCGCGTGCGCTGGAGGCCTGCGAAGGGGCCATCCTGCTGGTCGACGCCGCGCAGGGCATCGAGGCTCAGACCCTGGCGAACCTGTACCTGGCGATGGAGAACGACCTCACCATCATCCCGGTCCTCAACAAGATCGATCTGCCCGCCGCCGATCCGGACCGCTACGCCGCCGAGATCGCGCACATCGTCGGCTGCGAGCCCGAGGACGTGCTGCGCGTGTCCGGCAAGACCGGTGTCGGCGTGCCCGAACTCATCGACGCGGCCATCCGGCAGATTCCGGCACCGGTCGGCGACGCGGACGGGCCCGCCCGCGCCATGATCTTCGACTCGGTCTACGACACCTACCGCGGCGTGGTGACCTACGTCCGCGTGGTCGACGGCAAGATCCTGCCGCGCGAGAAGATCCAGATGATGTCCACCGGGACCACGCACGAGCTGCTCGAGGTGGGCATCGTCTCCCCGGAGTCGAAGGCCTCCGCGGGTCTGGGCGTCGGCGAGGTGGGTTACCTGATCACCGGCGTGAAGGACGTGCGCCAGTCGAAGGTCGGTGACACCGTCACCACCGCGCGCAACGGCGCGCCCGAACCCCTCACCGGCTACCGCGAACCGCGGCCGATGGTCTATTCGGGCCTGTACCCGCTGGACGGCTCGGACTACCCGGTGCTGCGCGAGGCGCTGGAGAAGCTGCAGCTCAACGACGCGGCCCTGACCTACGAGCCGGAGACGTCGGTGGCGCTCGGCTTCGGCTTCCGCTGTGGCTTCCTCGGTCTGCTGCACATGGAGATCACCCGTGAGCGGCTCGAGCGCGAATTCGGGCTCGACCTGATCTCGACGGCGCCGAACGTGGTGTACCGCGTGGTGCTCGACGACGGTTCCGAGCGCATCGTCACCAACCCGTCGGACTGGCCGGAAGGCAAGACCCGCAGCATCTTCGAGCCGGTGGTCAAGACCACCGTGATCGCGCCGAGCGAGTTCATCGGCGCCATCATGGAGCTGTGCCAGTCGCGACGCGGTGAACTCGGCGGCATGGACTACCTGTCCGAGACCCGGGTGGAACTGCGCTACACCCTGCCGATGGCGGAGATCATCTTCGACTTCTTCGACGCGTTGAAGTCGCGCACCCGCGGCTACGCCAGCCTCGACTACGAGGAGGCCGGCGAGCAGGAAGCCGATCTGGTCAAGGTCGACATCCTGCTGCAGGGTGAGGCCGTGGACGCCTTCAGCGCGATCGTGCACAAGGACGCCGCCTACGCCTACGGCAACAAGATGGCGCTCAAGCTCAAGGACCTGATCCCGCGTCAGCAGTTCGAGGTGCCTATCCAGGCCGCGATCGGCGCCCGGATCATCGCCCGCGAAAACATCCGCGCCATCCGCAAGGACGTGCTCGCCAAGTGCTACGGCGGCGACATCAGCCGTAAGCGCAAGCTGCTGGAGAAGCAGAAGGAAGGCAAGAAGCGGATGAAGACGATCGGCCGCGTCGACGTCCCGCAGGAGGCCTTCGTGGCGGCGCTGAGCACCGAGGCGGGCGACAAGCCGAAGGGCAAGTAGCCGCCGGGGTGCTCGCCGCGGCACATGGCAGAGTGGGGCGTATGAGTGAATTCGCCGCCTCGCCGGTGCTCGCCGACTCCGGACTCCCGTACGACCTGCCGGATTTCGCGCGGATCTCCGACGACGACTTCCTGCCCGCCTACGACCTGGCCCTGCCTGCGCACCTGGCGGAGGTCGCCGCGATCGCCGAGAACCCGGAGCCGCCGACGTTCGCCAACACGATCGGTGCGCTGGAGGCGTCGGGCCGGCCGTTGGCCCGCGCCAACGGGATCTTCTTCAATCTCGAAGGGGCGGACAGCAATCCGCAGCGGTCGCAGATCGCGCAGGAATTGGCCGTGCGCCTGACCGAGCATCGGAACGCGATCGCGATGAACCCGGCGCTGTTCGCGCGCATCGCCGACGTCTACCGGCGGAGCGAGGCACTCGGGCTCAGCGAGCCGCAACGCAGGCTGACCGAGCGGAAGTACCGCGACGCGGTGCGCGCCGGTGCCGGACTCGACGACGCGGGCCAGGCCGAGATGCGCCGCATCGCCGCGCGCCTGGCCACCCTGACCACCGAGTTCTCCCAGAAGCTGCTCGACGACACGAACGCCTCGGCCGTGCACCTGCCGGACGAGGCGCAGACCGCGGGGCTCTCGACCGGTGAGATCGCGGCCGCTCGCCGCGCCGCCGCCGAGAAGGGTCTCGACGGGTACCTGGTCGCGCTGGAACTGCCCACCAGCCAGTCGTCGGTGGCCAAACTGACGTCGCCGCAGGTGCGCGACCGGGTGTTCCAGGCCTCCGTCGACCGCTGCGCACGGGGCAACGAGAACGACACGCGCGCAATGATTCTGGAGATCGTCGAGCTGCGTGCGCGCCGCGCGCAGCTGCTCGGCTACGCCAACCACGCCGAGTTCGTGATCGCCGAGGAGACGGCGCCGGATCCGGCGGCCGTCGCCGATCTGCTCCGCGAGCTGGGGGCCGCGGCGAGGGCGGCGGGGGAGCGGGAACTGGCCCGTCTCCGTGAGCACCACGGCGGTCCGCTCGGACCGGCCGATGTGACCTTCGCGCTGGCCGCCTGGCAGCGCGCGCAGGGCGGCACCGACCCGGAGGCCGGGGGAATCGACGAGTTCGAGCAGTACTGCGAGCTCGACGCCGTGCTGCACGACGGCGTCTTCGCCGCCGCCGGGGAACTGTACGGGCTCTCGTTCACCGAGCGCCCCGATCTGCACGGCTATCACCCCGACGTGCGGATCTGGGAGGTCTTCGACGCCGACGGGAACGGCATCGGCCTGTTCCTCGGCGACTTCTACGCCCGCGCGTCCAAGCGCGGCGGCGCATGGATGAACACCGTCGTCGACCAGTCCGGTCAGCTCGGCACCCGGCCGATCGTGGTCAACGTCCTGAACCTGACCAAGCCCGAGCCGGGGCGAGGCTGCCTGCTGTCGCTGGACCAGCTGGTCACCGCGTTCCACGAATTCGGCCACGCCGTCCACGGTCTGCTCTCGGCGGTGGAGTTCGTGTCCCAGTCGGGCACGTCCGTCCCGCGCGACTTCGTCGAGTTCCCGTCGCAGGTCAACGAGATGTGGGCGCTGCACCCGGATGTGGTGACGCGCTACGCCCGCCACGCCGAGACCGGCGAGCCGGCCCCGGCGGCGCTGCTCGAGGCGGTGCGGGCCGCCGGCGACGTGGAGTCGGCCCATTCGACCGTCGAGTATCTGGCTGCGGCCGCGCTCGACCTGGCCTGGCATCGGCTGTCCGTCGACGACCTGCCCGACGACGTCCTGGCCTTCGAGGCCCGGGCGCTCGCCGACGCGGGCCTGGCGTCGGACCTGATCCCGCCGCGCTACCGCAGCAGCTATTTCAATCACATTTTCGGCGGCGGGTACTCCTCGGCCTACTACAGCTACATCTGGTCGGAGATCCTCGACGCCGAGACCGAACAGTGGTTCCTCAAAGGCGGTGGGCTGCAACGGGTTCTGGGTCGGGCCTTTGCCGATGCGGTGCTCTCTCGCGGGGACAGCGCCGACCCGGTGGCGGCCCACGCGGCGATGCTCGGGAGGCCCGCGACGATCGATCCGCTGCTGCGCCGACGCGGGCTTGCCGCGGCGACCGAGTAGCCTGGTTTAAGTCAGCGTGGGATTAAGTGTGCGGGTGTCGAGGAGGTGGCGGTGAGCGGGTTTCTCTCGTGGTGGGACGGCGTCGAGGAATGGTTGACCGGACTGTCGTTCGTACCGCAGCTGCTCGTCACCCTCGTGGTGCTGATTCCGCTGGCGACCGGCCTCGCCTGGTTGGTGAATCTGCTGGTGGTCTGGGTGTTTTCGCAGTTCGATCGGCGCGATGTGGGCGACGATCACGGAGTAGGGGTCTGACGCATGTTTCGTTCGAAGGTCACCTGGGCGCTTGCCGGGCTGATGGTGCTCGTGTTGATCGCCTGGCTCCTGACCTGACCTAGCACAGCGCCGACGCCGCGCACAGCGCCGCGGCGCGGCCGGTCGTCGTTCGTTGAGCGGCCCCGGACGGATTGCTAGCTTTTCCAGGTGCACTCAATCGGTTTGCGTAAGCGTATTCGGCAGGCGGGCGCCCTCGTGCTCGCGGCGACGCTGGCCTGGGTGCTGACCGCGTGCGGCGGTGGCTCCACCGACACTCCCGGCGGAATCGACATCTCCTCCGGGGATCGGCACGTGAACCTGGTCGCGTACGCGGTCCCCAAGACCGGCTACGACCTCGTGATCCCCGCCTTCCGCGCGACCGCCGAGGGTGCGGGCATCGGCTTCTCGCAGTCCTACGGCGCCTCCGGCGACCAGTCCCGCAAGGTGGCCCGCGGGCTGCCCGCGGACGTGGTGAACTTCTCCATCGCCCCGGACATCACCCGCCTGGTCAAGGCCGGTGTGGTGGACGAGGACTGGGCGCAGCAGGCGCCCAACGACTCGGTGCCCTTCGGGTCGGTGGTGGCGCTGGTGGTGCGCGAGGGCAACCCCAAGAACATCCACGACTGGTCGGATCTGTTGCGCCCCGGCGTCTCGGTGGTGACCCCGAACCCGGGCAGCTCGGGTGCGGCCAAGTGGAATCTGCTGGCGCCCTACGCGGTGGCCAGCGAGGGCGGACGGAATCCGGCCGCCGGGCTCGACTACGTGCGCACGCTCGTCGGCGAGCACGTGCGCGTGCTGCCCAAGTCCGGGCGCGAGGCCACCACGGCCTTCGAGCAGGGCCAGGGCGACGTGCTGATCAGCTACGAGAACGAGGCGATCATGCTGACCCGGCACAACGAGACCGCCGACGCCGGGCAACGCGTGGAGTACGTGATCCCGCCGCAGACCTTCAAGATCGAGAACCCGGTGGCCGTGGTGAACACCTCCCACGACCGGGCGGCGGCCCGGGCCTTCGTCGACTTCCTGTTCACCCCGGACGCGCAACGCCTGTGGGCGCAGGCCGGTTTCCGGCCCGTCGACCCGACGGTGAGCGCCGAGACCACCGGGCTGTTCCCCGGTCGGATCGACCGGTTGTGGACCGTCGACGACCTCGGCGGGTGGCCCGTGATCGACAAGACCCTGTTCGGTTCGTCCGGAGCGATCAGCAAGATCTACGACGAGGAGTCCCGCCGATGACCGCCGTCGACCATGCCCCGCCCCGCGGCGGCCGGCGCTGGCGGGCGGACAACCCGCTCACCCTCGGCGTCGCCGGACTGTGGCTGACGGTGATCGTGCTGTTGCCGCTGATCGCGATCGGCTCCAACGCCTTCGACGACGGCTGGTCCGGCTTCTGGGATGCGGTCACGGCGCAGGGCTCGCTGGACACGCTGCGCATCACCGTCCTGATGTCGGTGGTGGTGGCCCTGATCAACGTGGTCTTCGGCACCGTCATCGCCTGGGTCCTGGTGCGCGACGATTTCTGGGGCAAGGGGTTCGTCAACGCGATCATCGACCTGCCCTTCGCGTTGCCGACGATCGTGGCGTCGCTGGTGCTGCTGTCGCTGTACGGGCCGAACAGTCCGATCGACGTGCATCTGGCGGCCACCCAGCCCGGCGTGGTGGTGGCCCTGACCTTCGTGACGCTGCCGTTCGTGGTGCGTCAGGTGCAGCCGGTGCTGTTGGAGGTCGATCGCGACGTGGAGGAGGCCGCGGCGGTGCTCGGCGCGCGCAACGGCGTCATCTTCCGGCGCATCGTGCTGCCGGCCCTGGCGCCGTCGATCCTGACCGGCATGGGTCTGGCCTTCACCCGAGCGATCGGGGAGTTCGGCTCGGTGGTGCTGATCGGCGGCAACATTCCGGACAAGACCCAGGTGGCCTCGCAGTACATCCAGCAGCAGATCGAGGTGGACCAGCCCGTCGCGGCCGCGGCCGTCTCGGTGGTGCTGCTGGCCATCGCCTTCGCGGTGCTGCTGCTGCTTCGGGTGGCCGGGCGCACCCAGCAACGCCGCGAGGAGGCCACGGCATGATCGTCTCGCGCTGGACCAAGTACGGGCTGCGCACCGTCGCACTGGTGTACTTGACCATCCTGCTGGTGATTCCGGTGGGCCTGATCTTCTGGCGGTCCTTCGAACCGGGCCTCGGACAGTTCTGGGAGTGGATCACCACCCCCGCGGCCATCTCCGCGCTCCAGCTGTCGCTGATCATCGTGGCGATCGTGGTGCCGTTGAACGTGGTCTTCGGTGTGCTGACCGCGTTGGCCCTGGCCCGCGGACGGTTCCGCGGGAAGGGCCTGATGCAGGCCGTGGTGGACCTGCCGTTCGCGGTCTCGCCGGTGGTCGCCGGCGTCGCCCTGATCGCCCTCTGGGGCAGCCAGGGCTGGTTCGGCGGCATCGAGTCGCTGGGCTTCCGGGTGATCTTCGGGGTGCCCGGCATGGTGCTGGCGACGCTGTTCGTGACCCTGCCGTTCGTGGTGCGCGAGGTGGAGCCGGTGCTGCACGAGATCGGCACCGAGCAGGAGGAGGCCGCCGCGACCCTGGGCGCCAACGCCTGGCAGACGTTCTGGCGCATCACCCTCCCGGCCATCCGGTGGGGCCTGACCTACGGCGTGGTGCTCACCATCGCCCGCTCCCTCGGCGAGTACGGCGCGGTCACGATGGTGTCGTCGAACATGCCGGGGGTGTCGCAAACGCTGACGCTGCTGGTCCATTCGCGGTACACCGATGACTACAACGAGTACGGCGCGTACGCGGCGGCGACCCTGCTGATGATGGTCGCGATCGCCGCGCTGGTGATCATGACGCTGATCGAACGACGGTCCCGGGGGCGCGTGGTGGATGCCGGCGAGCTGGCGGCGCCGGAAGCGCTCGTGGAGGCCACCATCGACCAGACCGCCGACCACACCGACGACAACCGCCCCGCGGGCGAGGAAAGGTAGCCGTGTCCATCTCAGTTCGAGGCGCCAACAAGCACTACGGGGACTTCGCCGCGCTCGACGACGTGTCCATCGACATCCCGGCCGGATCGCTCACCTCGCTGCTCGGGCCGTCCGGGTCGGGCAAGTCGACCCTGCTGCGGGCCATCGCCGGGCTGGACAGCTTGGACTCGGGGGTCATCGAGATCAACGGGCGGGACGTGTCCAAGGCCTCGCCCCAGCAGCGCGACATCGGTTTCGTCTTCCAGCACTACGCCGCGTTCAAGCACATGACGGTGCGCGAGAACATCGCGTTCGGGCTCAAGATCCGCAAACGCCCGAAGGCCGAGGTGGACAAGAAGGTCGACGACCTGCTGGAGATCGTGGGGCTGGGGTTCGTGCAGCGGCGCTACCCGGCGCAACTGTCCGGCGGTCAGCGCCAGCGCATGGCCCTGGCGCGCGCCCTGGCCGTCGATCCGCAGGTGCTGCTGCTCGACGAGCCGTTCGGCGCCCTCGACGCCAAGGTGCGTGACGATCTGCGGCGCTGGCTGCGTCAGCTGCACGAGGAGGTGCACGTGACTACCGTCCTGGTGACCCACGATCAGCAGGAGGCCCTGGACGTCAGCGACCGGATCGCGGTGCTGAACAAGGGGCGCATCGAACAGGTGGGCACCCCCGACGACCTGTACGACCGGCCCGACAACGTCTTCGTCGCCTCCTTCCTCGGCTCGGTGTCGCGGCTCAACGGCCAGCTGGTGCGTCCGCACGACATCCGTATCGCCCGCACCCCGGAGATGACCTATCCGCCGACCGACGTCACGCTGGACACCGGCGTGGTGCGCGCGACGGTCAAGCGGGTGGTGAATCTCGGGTTCGAGACGCGGATCGAGTTGATTGCGGCCAACACCGGCGAGGAGTTCATCGCGCAGATCACCCGTGGCGACCAGAACGCCATGGAGCTGTCGGCCGGGCAGACGGTGTACGCCCGGGCCACCGCGGTGCCGCATCTGGCCGCGGACTGAACCACCGCCCGTCGCAGCGGGCCCACCGTTGGTCTCAGATTCAACGAGAAATTAGGTGGCACCTAGTGCCACGACTACTGTGATGAGGGATACCTTCTCGCCTCGATCACAGAGAGAATCACGTCGATGACTCAGCCCGCCCGCACCGGACTCAACACCCCGCTCACGCCGCTGCATTTCCTGGATCGGGCCGCACGAGTGCACCCGAACAAACTCGCCGTGATCGACGGCGGCCGCCGCCTCACCTACGGCGAACTGTCGGCGGACGTCACCCGGCTCGCGAGCGCGCTCCGCGCCTCCGGCGTGGCCCCCGGCGACCGCGTCACCTACCTGGCGACGAACTCGCTGGAACTGCTCGCCGCGCACTTCGCGGTGCCGCTGATCGGCGGCGTGCTCGTCGCGGTGAACACCCGGCTCGCGCCCGAGGAGGTCCGCTACATCTGCGACCACTCCCAGTCGGTGCTGCTCATCGGTGACGGCCCGCTGCTCGACGGCCTGCGCGAGGTGAGCTTCGAGACGGTCCGCGAGATCGTGGAGACCCCGAGCCAGGACGGCGAGTACGAGGGGGTGGCGGTCCGCTACGACGAACTGGTGGCGCGCGGCGACGCCGACGACCGGTTCGAGTGGGACGTCGACGACGAGGACACGATCATCTCGATCAACTACACCTCCGGCACCACCGGCCAGCCCAAGGGCGTGATGTACACCCACCGCGGCGCCTACCTGGCCTCGCTCGGCAACGTGGTGACCCAGAAGTTCTCCATCGACACCAACTACCTGTGGACGCTGCCGATGTTCCACTGCAACGGCTGGTGCGGACCGTGGGCGCTGACCGCGGCGGCCGCGACGCACGTGTGCCTGCGCGCGGTGCGCGGCGACGACATGTGGCGCCTGATCGACACCGAGAACATCAACCAGATGTCCGGCGCCCCGACCGTGCTGAGCACCCTGGCGACCGCCCCCGAGGCGCACCCGATGGACACCCCGATGGCGATCGCCACCGCCGGCGCCCCGCCCAGCCCGACCATCATCAAGGCCATCCACTACCTCGGCATCGAGATCATCCACGTCTACGGCCTCACCGAGACCTACGGCCCGTACGCGGTCTGCGAACCCGATCCCAGCTGGGCCTCCCTGTCCGCGGAGGAGCTCTCGGTGCGCATGGCCCGCCAGGGCGTCGGCATGCTGACCGCCGACCGGCTGCGCGTGGTCCACCCCGACCTGCGCGGCGGCGAACTGGTCGACGTGGCCGCCGACGGCGTGGAGATGGGGGAGATCGTCATGCGCGGCAACGTGGTGATGAAGGGCTACTACGCCGACACCGAGCGCACCGACGAGGCCTTCGCCGGCGGCTGGTTCCATTCCGGCGACCTCGGCGTGATGCACCCGGACGGCTACGTCCAGCTGCTCGACCGCGCCAAGGACGTGGTGATCTCCGGCGGCGAGAACATCTCCACCATCGAGGTGGAGCAGGCGGTGGTCAGCCACCCGGACGTGCTCGACGTCGCGGTGATCGGGGTGCCCGACGACAAGTGGGGCGAGCGCCCGAAGGCCTACGTGGTGCTGGCCGCCGGTTCAGCCGCCACCGAGGCCGACGTGATCGCCCACGTCAAGAGTAAGATCGCGTCCTACAAGGCACCGCGCGAGGTGGAGTTCCTCGACGAACTGCCGAAGACCTCGACCGGCAAGATCCGGAAGAACGAGCTGCGCGACGAGGCCTGGGGCGACACCCGCACCCGCATTCAGGGCTGATGCGCGGGCCGTCGGACCGCCGCGCCGGCCAGGCGCGTGATCGCGTTGATCAGGGCCGGATGATCGGCCAGCGGTCCGGCGACCAGTGACCCGGGGGCGATCTGGTCCAGCCTGCGTTCGACGCGCTCGGTGAGCAGCCCCGCGGACAGGAACAGCGGGGAGGCGGCCACGCGTTCGGCGCCCCGAGCGGCCAGCGCGTCGACGGCCGTGCGGACCGCGGCGCCGTCGGGTCCGAGGCGGGTGGCGAAGACCGTCGCCACCGGCACGCCCAGCACGCCGGACAGTTCCCGGCCGCGTTCGACGATGGACGCATCCGAACCCGCGTCGGACGAGCCGACGGCGTACATGAGCACGCCGTCGCCGGCTCGCAGCCCGGCCTCGGTGAGCCGATCCACCAGCGCGGGCACCGGCGAGTACCGCCCGAGGACCGGGGTCTGCACGACCCGCAGATCCGGTGTGCGCTGCGCGGCCCGGGCCAGCAGCGCGGGCAGATCCACCTTGGAGTGGTAGCCGTCGCCGAAGAGCAACGGGATCACGGTGACCTCACCGGACAGATCGGCGAGGACGTCCTGGACCAGCGGCTCGTCGAGGTCGAGATAGGCGAGATCGACGCGGGTGCCCGGCAGGGCCCGGCGGGTGGCCGCGGCCACCCGCCGGGCCGTCGCCGCGAAGCGCGGGTCCCGGCTGCCGTGCGCCACCAGGAGGATGCGCGCGGCGGTCGAGGTCCACATCAGCGCAGGTTCAGGCTCGTCAGGACGTCGCCGACGAGGCCGGCGCCCAGGGTGTTGCCGCCCGCCGGATCGATCAGCAGGAAGCTGCCGGTCTCGCGGTTCACCCGGTAGTCGTCGGCGGCGATCGGCTCGGCCGTGGTCAACGAGATCCGGCCGATCTGGTTGAGCTCCACCGACTCCGGCGCCTCGACCAGGGCCAGGTTCTGCTCATCGAACAGCGTCTCGAGGCCGCCGACGATCACCGGCGTGGTCTTGGTGCCGTGCTTGAGCAGCAGGCGAGCACCGGCCCGCAGCGGCTTGTCACCCAACCAGCAGACCGTGGCGGTGAACTGCTGGCTCGGTTCCGGGGCATCGGCGACCGCGGCGATCAGATCCCCGCGGGAGACGTCGATGTCGTCGGCCAGCAGCAGCGTCACGCTGCGTCCGGTGTGCGCGGTAGCGAGCGCGCCGTCGGGGGTGTCGATGCTCACCACGCGCGAGCGCTGCCCGGACGGCTGCACCACGATCTCGTCGCCGACCGCCACCCGGCCGGCGGCGATCTGGCCGGCGTAGCCGCGGTAGTCGGGGTACTCGGCGGTGCGCGGGCGGATCACGTACTGCACCGGAAAGCGCAGCCCCACCGCACGACGGTCCGGCTGATTCGACACCGATTCCAGGTGCTCGATCAGCGTCGGGCCGCTGTAGTACGGGGTGTTTTCGCTGCGGCGGGCGATGTTGTCCCCGTGCAGGGCCGACACCGGGATGGCCAGCACCGCGTCGTCGGCGTAGCCGAGGGAGCGGGTGACCTCGCCGAATTGCTCGGTGACCTCGGCGAACACCGCGCCCGGGTCGTCGACCAGGTCGATCTTGTTGACCGCCAGCACCAGTCGGGGCACCCCGAGCAGCGCCATCACCGCGGCATGCCGCCGGGTCTGGGCGACGAGGCCGTTACGGGCGTCCACCAGCAGGATCACCAGCTGCGCGGTGGAGGCGCCGGAGACGGTGTTGCGGGTGTACTGCACGTGGCCGGGGGTGTCGGCCAGCACGAAGCTGCGCGCCGGCGTCGCGAAGTAGCGGTACGCCACGTCGATGGTGATGCCCTGCTCGCGCTCGGCGCGCAGGCCGTCGACCAGCAGCGACAGGTCGGGGGTGTCCATGCCGCGGTCCACCGAGGCCTTGGTCACCGCGTCGATCTGGTCGGCGAGCACCGACTTGGTGTCGAACAACAGTCGTCCCACGAGGGTGGACTTGCCGTCGTCGACGCTGCCCGCGGTCGCGATGCGCAGCAGATCGGCGCCGGCGCGCACGGTCGGGGAGTCGAGGGTGGGTGTGCTCATCAGAAGTATCCTTCGCGCTTGCGGTCTTCCATGGCGGCCTCGGAGACGCGGTCGTCGCCGCGGGTGGCACCACGTTCGGTGAGACGGGAGGCGGCGACCTCGGCCAGCACGGCCTCGTTGTCACGGGCCTCGGACAGCACCGCGCCGGTGGTCGATCCGTCGCCGACGGTGCGGTAGCGCACCGTGCGGGTCTCGACGACGTCGTCCTCGCCGGGGCCGCCCCACGAGCCGGACGTCATCCACATGCCGTCGCGGTTGTACACCTCGCGCTCGTGCGCGTAGTACAGCGGCGCCAGCAGCACCTGCTCGCGGGCGATGTACCGCCAGATGTCCAGCTCGGTCCAGTTACTGAGCGGGAAGACGCGCACGTGCTCGCCGGGGGCGTGCCTGCCGTTGTACAGGTTCCATAGTTCCGGGCGCTGCCGCTTGGGATCCCACTGGCCGAAAGCGTTGCGCAGGGAGAAGATCCGCTCCTTGGCGCGGGCCCGCTCCTCGTCGCGACGCGCGCCGCCGAACACCGCGTCGAAGCGGTTCTCGGCGATGCCGTCGAGCAGCGGGATGGTCTGCAGCGGATTGCGGATGCCGTCCGGGCGTTCGGCGAGGCGGCCGTCGGCCAGGTAGTCCTCCACCTTGGCCACGTGTAGCCGCAGGTTGTGGCGTTCGACGATCTCGTCGCGGAACTCGATGATCTCGGGCAGGTTGTGCCCGGTGTCCACGTGCAGGAGGGCGAAGGGCAGCGGTGCCGGCCAGAAGGCCTTCAGCGCCAGGTGCAGCAGCACCGTGGAGTCCTTGCCGCCCGAGAACAGGATCACCGGGCGCTCGAACTCGCCGGCCACCTCGCGGAAGATGTGGATGGCTTCGGACTCGAGCGCGTCGAGAGTGGTGAAGTCGTCACCGTCGACGAGGTCGGCGGCGGTGTCGGCCAGGGGATGGAGGACCTGGGATTCGTTGATGATGCTCATGAGGCGTGCAACCCGCATTCTGTCTTGGCGCTGCCGGCCCAACGGCCGCTGCGCGGATCGGCTCCGGCGGCTGGTTTGACGGTGCAAGGGGCGCACCCGATCGACGGGTAACCGTCGTCGACCAGCGGATTGACCAGCACTCCGTGGGCGTCGATGTAGTTCTGGAACTGCTCGTCGCTCCAGGCGGCGAGCGGATTGATCTTGACCAGGCCGAAACCCTCGTCGAACGAGATGAGGGGGGCGTTGGCCCGGGTGGGCGCCTCCACTCGGCGGACGCCGGTGACCCAGGCCCGGTACGGGGTCAGTGCCGAGGCCAGCGGCACCACCTTGCGCAGGCGGCAGCACTCCGCCGGGTCGGTGGCGAACAGGTCCTTGCCGAGGGCCGAATCCTGTTGGGCGGGAGTCTGTTCGGGCTCGACGTTCACCAGGTCGAGGTCGTAGATGTCGACGACCGCGTCGCGGGTGCCCAGGGTCTCGACGAAGTGGTAGCCGGTGTCCAGGAACAGCACCTTGAGCTTTTCGCCGTGGACGGCGCCCGGGTCGATCGCCTTGCTGGCGACGTCGACGAGCACCGCATCCTGCATGTTGGCCGCGATGATGAAGTCGTTGCCGAAGGTCTCGGCGGTCCAGGCCAGCAACTCTTCGGCGGAGGCATCGGGGCCCAGCAGCTGAGCGCCGGCCTCGGCGATCTCGCGCAGTTCCGCGGTGTCGGTGGTGGTGGATGTCATCGGCTACTCCTCACTGCAGTCGAGCGTCGTCGGCGCGGACGGCCCATTCGGCGAATCGCTCGCCCTCGTGGCGGCCGTCGATGAAATTGCGCACCAGACGTTCGATGTAGGTGGTCGCGTCGTCGGCGACGATCTTGTGCTGGCGGAGCTTGCGGCCGAAACCGCTGTCGAAGCCGAGCGAACCGCCCAGGTGCACCTGGAAGCCTTCGACGGCGTTGCCGTCGGCGTCGTTGATCAGCTGTCCCTTGAGGCCGATGTCGGCCACCTGCACGCGTGCGCACGAGTTGGGGCAACCGTTGAAGTTGATGGTGATCGGCACGTCGAGCTGCTCGTTCAGCTCGGCCAGGCGCGATTCCATCTCCGGCACCAGCGCCTGCGAGCGGCTGCGGGTCTCGGTGAAGCTGAGCTTGCAGAACTCCAGGCCGGTGCACGCGATCAGGTTGCGACGCCACCGCGACGGGCGCGAGGTGAGGCCCACGGCCTCCAGGTCGGCGTCGAGACCGGCCAGCTTGTCGTCGGCGACGTTGACGATCACCAACTTCTGGTACGGGGTGAAGCGCACCGAATCGCTGCCGGCGCGCTCGGCGGCGTCGGCGATGGCGAACAGGACGGTGTCCGACAGGCGGCCGGAAACCGCCGAGAAGCCCACCGCGTTGCGGCCGTCGACCTGCTTGGTGCGGCCGACGTGGTCGATCGGATGCTTGGGCTGCTCGGGCGCCGGGCCGTCGATCAGGCGACGATCGAGGTACTCGTCCTCGAGCACCTGGCGGAACTTCTCCACGCCCCAGTCCTTGACCAGGAACTTCAGCCGGGCCTTGGACCGCAGCCGGCGGTAGCCGTAGTCGCGGAAGATGGCGATCACACCCTCCCAGACGTCGGCCACCTCGTCCAGCGGCACCCAGGCGCCCAGGCGCTGGGCGAACATCGGGTTGGTGGACAGGCCGCCGCCGACCCACAGGTCGAAGCCGGGGCCGTGCTCGGGATGCTCGACGCCGACGAAGGACACGTCGTTGATCTCGTGCACCACGTCCTGCTGGCCGGAGATCGCCGTCTTGAACTTGCGCGGCAGGTTCGAGTACTCGGGGTTGCCGATGTAGCGGCGCTTGATCTCGTCGATGGCGGGCGTCGCGTCGATCACCTCGTCGGCCGACAGCCCGGCCAGCGGGGAGCCGAGCATGCCGCGCGGGCAGTCGCCGCAGGCCTCGGTGGTCTGCAGGCCGACCGCGTCCAGACGACGCCAGATCTCCGGCACGTCCTCGATCCGAATCCAGTGGTACTGCAGGTTCTGGCGGTCGGAGATGTCGGCGGTGCCGCGCGCGAAGTCGCGGGAGATGCCGGCCAGGGTGCGGACCTGGTCCAGGTCGAGCTGCCCGCCGTCGGTGCGGACCCGCATCATGAAGTACGGGGCCTCGAGGTAGTCGATGTTGTCGTCGTGGGTGTGCGTGCCGTCGTAGCCCTCGGCACGCTGGGTGTACAGACCCATCCAGCGGAAACGGCCGCGCAGGTCGGCCTTGTCGATGCCGTCGAAGCCGGTCTTGGAGTAGATGTCGACGATGCGGTCGCGGACGTTGAGCGGGTCGTCGTCCTTCTTGATCTGCTCGTTCGGGTTCAGCGGTTCGCGATAGCCGAGCGCCCACTGGCCCTCGGTCGCCTTCTTCCGCGGTGCCCGCTTGCGCGGTGCGGCCGGGGCGACGGCGGTGTCGTCGCTCGGCGTGGCGGGGGTGGTCAGCGTCATGATTCTCCTCGCGCATCGAGGGTGCGATGCGTCACGGGGGACTGGGAACAGCACAAGCGGATCGGTGGCGCGGTGCGCCGAGATGAGCCGCAGAAGGGGTGAGACGGGGAGGGGCTTTACGCCAGACACGATGCGCTGTCACAGCGCATGAGGTCGATATGCCGCCGTGCGATGAGGCGGACTCCCGAAGTGGTCACGTCGACCATGGTGGCACGACCGGGGGCCGTCCGGCCAGTCCGGCGGCCAATTATCTGCACCGTGATTTTAACTTCGCGCCGCAGTGGTGGGCCATGATGGAGGCATGAGTCTGCGTGCGGCCCCGACCCCGTTGTCCAGTGCCGCCCAGGCCCGACTGGCCGCCGTCGACCCCGCGCGGCCCCTCAGTCTCTACCTGCACGTGCCGTTCTGCGCGACCCGCTGCGGCTACTGCGATTTCAACACCTACACCGCGGGCGAGCTGGGCTCGTCGACGTCGCCGGCGGCGTGGGCGGAGGCGGTGCGCGCCGAACTGGATGCCGCGGCGGCGCGCCTGACCCCGACCCGCCCCGTGCAGACGGTCTTCGTCGGCGGCGGCACCCCGTCGCTGCTGGGCGCCGACGGTCTGGCCGACCTGCTCGGTGCGGTGCGGTCGTCGTTCGAGTTGGCGCCCGACGCGGAGGTGACCACCGAGTCCAACCCCGAGTCGACGTCGCCGGAGTTCTTCGCCGGGCTCCGCGAGGCCGGGTACACCCGGATCTCCCTGGGCATGCAGTCGGCGGCCACGCACGTGCTGCGCGTGCTGGAGCGCCGGCACACCCCGGGTCGGGCGCTGGACGCCGCACGGGAGGCGGCCGCGGCCGGTTTCGAGCACGTGAACCTCGACCTGATCTACGGCACCCCGGGGGAGACCGACGACGATCTGGCGGCCTCGCTGGAGGCGGTGCTGTCGGTGCCGGTGGATCACGTCTCGGCGTACGCCCTGATCGTCGAGGACGGCACGGCGTTCGCCCGGAAGGTGCGGCGCGGCGAGATCCCGATGCCCGACGACGATGTGCTCGCCGCGCGCTACGAGCAGGTCGACGCAGCCCTGACCGAGGCCGGCATGGAGTGGTACGAGGTGTCCAACTGGGCGGCCGGCGGCACCGGATCCCACTGCCGACACAACGAGGCCTACTGGCGCAGCGACGACTGGTGGGGCATCGGTCCCGGTGCCCACTCCCACGTCAACGGCGTCCGGTGGTGGAATCAGAAACACCCCGCCACCTACGCCGACTCACTGGAGTCGGGGCTGCTGCCGGTGGGCGGCTTCGAGATGCTGACCGACGAGGACGCGCACACCGAGACGGTGATGCTGCGCCTGCGGATGCGATCGGGTCTGCCCGTGGCGGTGCTGTCGGCCGCCGAAACCGAGCGGGCGGCGCGGGCGGTCGACACCGGTCTGCTGAGCGTGCACGACGAGGCCTACGTGCTCACCGATCGCGGCCGGCTGCTCGCCGACGGGGTGATCCGCGACATCCTCGTCGACTGAGGGAGGCTCAGTCTCCGGCGCGATGGGCGCCGCCGCCGGCCGAGCGCCCGGCCCGTCGCGGATTCGCCGGGCGGGCGGGCACCGGGGCCAGCTGATCGGTGCGCTCGAGCGGCGCCTGCGCGGACACGGCGAACGCGCCGGAATCGGCGTCGAGGTCGAGCAGTCGGGCGTGAATGATGGTGCGGTTGCGCAGCGCCGAGCGCACGGCGCGGTGCAGGCCGTCCTCCAGATACAGCTCGCCGCGGTACTGGACCACGTGCGCGAACAGGTCGCCGTAGAAGGTGCTGTCCTCCGACAGCAGCTTGTCCAAGGCCAGGACGGTGGTCACCGGGGTGAGCTGATCCAAGCGGAACTGGCGCGGCGGAATCTGCGCCCATTCCCGTGTCGTCAGGCGCAGCGGGGGGTACGGCCGGCCTTCCCGAACACTCTTGAAGATCATCGTTCCCGGTTCTCTCTGTCTATTCACTAGAATTGGGGGCACCATCGGCGATGGTTCCGATCCACCATATGCACAAGTCTGTTTGGGAGGTGCCCGAGTGTCGAGCACAGACGACCGCCGCTTCGAGATCTTGCGCGCGATCGTGACCGACTTCGTGTCCACCCAGGAACCGATCGGATCCAAGGCGCTGGTCGATCGCCACCACCTCGGGGTCTCCAGCGCCACCGTCCGCAACGACATGGCGGTGCTCGAGGCGGAGGGGCTGATCATCCAGCCGCACACCAGTTCCGGGCGGGTGCCGACCGACAAGGGCTACCGACTGTTCGTCGACCGCATTCACGACGTGAAGCCGCTGTCGAAGGCCGAACGGCGCGCCATCCTGTCGTTCCTGGACCACGCCGTCGACCTCGACGACGTGCTGCGGCGCTCGGTGAAGCTGCTCGCCGAACTCACCCAGCAGGTGGCGGTGATTCAGTACCCGGTGCTCTCGACCGCGCGCGTGCGGCACCTGGAGGTGGTGGCGCTGAGCCCCAGTCGCCTCCTGTTGGTGGTCATCACCGACACCGGGCGCGTGGAGCAGCGCATGGTGTCGCTGCGCGACCGGCTGGAGGACGCGTCCCTGACGCAGGTGCGCAATCTGTTCGGCGCGGCCCTGGACGGCAAGCGCCTGGACGAGGCGACCGCCGCGGTGTCCGCGCTCACCGAGGACGCCCCGCCGGAACTGCAGCGGCCCATCCTGGAGATCGCGACCGTGCTGATCGAGACGCTGGTGGAGCGGCCGGAGGATCGGTTGGTCCTCGGGGGAACCTCGAACCTGGCGCGCAGCGCCGGAGACTTCGCGTTGGCGAGCAGCGGAATGGACACGGTGCTCGAAGCGTTGGAAGAGCAGGTCGTGGTGTTGCGTCTGCTGGCGCACACCCGCGACAACGATGCCGTCACCGTGCAGATCGGCGAGGAGACCCTGGTGGAGGACCTGCGAGGCACCTCGGTGGTGTCGACCGGGTACGGTGCTTCGGGCACCGTCTTCGGCGGCGTGGGTGTGGTCGGGCCGACCCGGATGGACTACCCGGGCACCATGGCTTCGGTCGCGGCGGTGGCGCGATATGTCGGCGAAGTGCTCGCCGGCCGCTAGAAGTTGAGCAAGTAAAGGACTGTCTGCACGTGGCTCGTGATTACTACGGCATTCTCGGGGTCTCCCGGGACGCCTCCGACCAAGACCTCAAGCGCGCCTACCGGCGCCTCGCACGGGAACTGCACCCGGATGTGAATCCGGACGAAGAAGAGCGGTTCAAGGAAGTGACCACGGCCTACGAGGTGCTCAGCGACCCGCAGAAGCGGAGCATCGTCGACGCCGGCGGTGATCCGCTGTCCAGCGGCGGCATGGGCGGCTTCGGCGGCGGTGGCGGTGACTTCGGCGGCCTCGGCGACATCTTCAACACTTTTTTCGGCGGGGGTGGCGGCGGCTTCGGCGGCGGCCGGGGACCCCGCGGGCGGGTGCGTCCGGGTGAACCCGCCCTGGTCGGCCTGACCCTGGATCTCGACGAGATCGCCTCCGGCGTCGATCGCGAGATCACCGTCGACACCGCGGTCCTGTGTGAACTGTGCGACGGCGCGGGAACCCGCGACAACTCGCGGCCGGTCACCTGCGGCACCTGCAAGGGCCAGGGCGAGATCCAGTCCGTGCAGCGCTCGTTCCTCGGCCAGGTCATGTCGGTGCGCGAATGCCCCGAATGCCACGGCGCCGGTGAAGTGATCCCCGACCCCTGCACCAAGTGCGGTGGCGACGGCCGCGTGCGCGCACGCCGCACCCTGACGGTGAAGATCCCCGCCGGGGTGGAGCAGGGCATGCGTGTCCGCCTGGCCGGTCAGGGCGAGGTGGGCCCCGGCGGCGGCCCCGCCGGCGACCTCTACGTGGAGATCAGCGAGAAGCCCGATGACGTCTTCGTCCGCGACAAGGACGACCTGCACTGCACCCTCCGGGTGCCGATGGTCGACGCCGCGCTCGGCTCCGAGATCGAGGTGGACACCGTGCTCGGCAGCACCGCCACCATCACCATCGAACCCGGAACGCAGCCGGGCACCGTGGTGACGGTGAAGAGCCGCGGCCTGCCGCACCTGAACACCGGTCTGCGCGGTCACCTGCACGCGCACCTGGAGGTGGTGGTGCCGACCAAGGTCGACAGCACCCAGAGCGATCTGCTGAGGCGCCTCCGGGACGCTGCCGACGACGACGTTGAATTGGTCACCGCCGGTTCCAAGGGGGCCGGCAAGGACGGCCTCTTCTCCCGACTCCGCAACGCGTTCTCCGGTCGATGACGCCGCCGGTCTTCTGGGTCGACGAGGTTCCGCGCGCCGGCGAGAGCGTGCTGGTGACCGGCCCGGAAGGCCGCCACGCGGTCACCGTGACCCGACTGCAGGTCGGGGAGTCGGTGGTCCTCGGGGACGGTCGCGGCAGCCGGGCCGAGGGCACGGTCAGCGAGGTCAGCGGCAAGGACCGGCTGACGGTGCGCGCCGGTCGCATCCAGTTCGTGGCCCGTCCGACCCCGACGGTGACGATCGTGCAGGCGCTGCCCAAGGCCGAACGCTCCGAGCTCGCCGTGGATCTGATGACCGAGGCCGGAGTGGACGTAATCGTCCCCTGGCAAGCCGCCCGCAGCATCGCCCGCTGGTCCGGTGCCAAGGCCGCCAAGGGTGTCGACAAGTGGCGCGCCACCGCGGCCACCGCCGCCAAGCAGGCCCGTCGCCCGTGGATCCCGGAGGTCCGCGACCTGTCGACCACCATCGACGTTCGTGACCTGTGCGCCCGCGTGCACGCCGACGGCGGGGTGGTCGCCATGCTGCACGAGGACGGCGCCACCGCCTTCGCGGAGGTGGACTTCACCGGCGCCGCCGAGGTGGTGCTGGTGATCGGCCCCGAGGGCGGGCTCACCGACCAGGAAGTGGCGGACCTGAGCGCACTCGGGGCGCGCTCGGTGGTCCTGGGGCCCGAGGTGCTGCGCACGGGGGCGGCCGGAGCGGTGGCGCTCGGTGCGCTCGGCGCGGTGACCGATCGGTGGGTGCGCCGACGATGAAGCGTCGCAAGCTCGCCTACGGTGATCATCCGTCGCAGTTCGGGCACCTGTACCTGCCCGACGTCGAACCGGGCGAACGCGCCCGGCTCATCGTGATGATCCACGGCGGCTCCTGGTCCACCGAGTTCGGCCTGACCATCGCCGGCTCGGTCTCGCGGGACCTCGCGCAGCGCGGCGCGGTGGTCTGGAACCTCGAATACCGCCGGGTCGAGGAGGGCGGGGGCTGGCCGCAGACCGGACGCGACGTGCTGGCCGCGCTGCGGCTGCTCGACGAGGCCGTCAGCGAGGAGCTGGCCCTGGCAGGCATCGTCGTCGACAAACAGAATGTGGCGGTCGTCGGGCACTCGGCGGGCGGACAGCTCGCCGCCTGGGCGGTGGCCCGGCTCGGGGCGCGGACGCAGCGCTACCGGTTCACCACGGTCATTCCGCAGTCGGCAGTGCTGGACCTCACGCTCGACGGAATCTGCGACAAACCGTCGGTGACCCGTTTCCTCGGCGCTTCCTACGACGAGGCGCCGCAGCGTTACCTCGACGCGTCGCCGGCGCATGCGCCCGTGGTCGACGTGCTGATCGCGGTGGTGCACACCACCGAGGATCGCGCCGTACCCGTCGAGCTGAGCAGGCATTACGTGGACGTGATGCGCGAGCGGGGGCAGCGGGTGACCCTCACCGAGGTACCCGGCGATCATGCGGCCTTCCTGGATCTGTCCAGCCGCGCGCATCGGCAGACGCTGCGCGAACTGGGACTCTGAGGCGTCGGCGAGTGAGTCGCGATACCGGAAACTCGTGGCGCGGACGGCCGGTTCGTCGGGCTAGGATCAAAGCAACGACCAGCGATTATCAGGAGTGAAGACCTTAGTGAGCGACGACGACCGGCCCGGCCGTGCGGTGACCTCGAGCATGGAGATCGCGCAGGAGGAGATGCTCGGCCTGCTCGGACCTGCCGACGTCAACCTGCGGACGCTGGAATCGCAACTGCCCGCGACGATCCACGTGCGCGGCAACCGTCTGTCCCTGAGCGGCCCGTCCGCCGAGGTGGCAGCCTCCGAACGGGTAGTGGCCGAACTGATCGCGCTGGTGCGCACCGGCACCGCCCTGACCCCCGACCTGGTGCGGCAGTCGATGTCGATCCTGTCCGACGACGCCGTCGCCGCGACGCCCGCGCAGGTGCTGAGCCTGGACATCATCGCCCGCCGCGGCAAGGCGATCCGGCCCAAGACGCTGAACCAGAAGCGATACGTGGACGCGATCGACGCCAACACCATCGTCTTCGGACTCGGCCCGGCGGGCACCGGCAAGACCTATCTCGCGATGGCCAAGGCGGTGCAGGCGCTGCAGCGCAAAGAGGTCAGCCGCATCATCCTGACCCGGCCGGCCGTGGAAGCCGGGGAACGGCTCGGCTTCCTGCCCGGCTCGTTGAGCGAGAAGATCGACCCGTACCTGCGGCCGCTGTATGACGCGCTGCACGACATGATGGACCCCGAAGCGGTGCCGAAGCTGATGGAAGCCGGCGTGATCGAAGTGGCGCCGCTGGCCTACATGCGCGGCCGCACCCTCAACGACGCCTTCATCATCCTCGACGAGGCGCAGAACACCACCGGCGAGCAGATGAAGATGTTCCTCACCCGGCTAGGTTTCGGCGCCAAGATGGTGGTCACCGGTGACATCACCCAGGTGGATCTGCCCGGCGGCAAGCAGAGCGGTCTGCGTACGGCCACCCGCATTCTCGACGGTATCGACGACATCCACTTCGCCGAGCTGACCAGTGCCGACGTGGTGCGGCATCGCCTGGTGGCCGACATCGTCGACGCTTACGGTCGCGCCGAAGAAGGTGACGTCCTCGCGGGCAACCGCGCGCGACGTCGTGCTCAGGGAGGACAGGCAGGACGTCGACGATGAGTATCGAATTGTTCAACGAGTCGGGCATGGACGCGCCCGAGGAGCAGATCATCGAGGTGGCTCGCTTCGCGCTCGGCGCGATGGACGTCCATCGCGCGGCCGAGCTCTCGATTCAGCTGGTCGACAACGACACCATGGCCGATCTGCATATGCAGTGGATGGATCTGCCCGGACCGACCGACGTGATGAGCTTCCCGATGGACGAGCTCACCCCGGGCGGGCGCCCGGACGCCGACGAGCCGGGACCGGCCATGCTCGGCGACATCGTGCTGTGCCCGGAGTTCGCGGCCGAGCAGGCCAAGTCGCAACGGCACAGCTACGAGCACGAGCTCGCGGTGCTGACCGTGCACGGGGTCCTGCACCTGCTCGGCTTCGATCACGCCGAGCCGGACGAGGAGAAGCAGATGTTCGGTCTGCAGAACCAGATCCTCGCCGACTGGTACGACGCCCGGGAGGCGCGGGCGCGCGCGGAGCGGCAGGCCGAGCGGGACAGCAGACTGCTGCGCAACATCGGCTTCAACGCCACCCCGGACAGCCCGGCCGACGGCCACTGACGCATGACGCTGGACATTGTCTTCCTGATCGTCGCGGTGGTGTGTTCGGTGATCGCCGGCGTTCTCGCGGCCACCGATTCGGCGCTGATGACGGTGTCGGTGGCGCGCACCGACGACATGGTCAAGGACGAGCGGCCCGGCGCCAAGCGCCTCGCCGAGGTGGTGCGGCAGCGCCCCACCTACGTCGGCCTGACGGTGCTGCTGCGCATCGGTTTCGAGACCGCCTCGACGGTCCTGGTGGCCATTGTCGCCGTGGACGGTCTGGGCCTCACCTGGGGCATCGTGGTGGCGATCATCGTGATGATGGTGGTGTCGTTCGTGGCGGTCGGGGTGGGCCCGCGCACCATCGGACGGCAGCACGCGTACTCGATCTCGCTGGTCGCGGCCCCGTTCCTCACCGGCATCGGGTTGCTGCTGCGCCCGGTGACGCGGTTGCTCATCCTGCTCGGCAACGCCCTGACCCCCGGCCGCGGCTACCGCAACGGGCCGTTCGCCACCGAGGTGGAGGTGCGCGAAGTGGTGGACCTGGCTCAGGTGCAGGGCGTCGTCGACGACGACGAGCGGCGGATGATCCAGTCGGTGTTCGAACTCGACGAGACCAACGCCCGCGAGGTGATGGTGCCGCGACCGGAGGTCGTCTGGATCGAATCGGACAAGTCCGCGACGCAGGCGCTGAGCCTGGCCGTGCGGTCGGGTCATTCGCGCATCCCGGTGATCGGCGAGAACCCCGACGACATGCTGGGGGTGGTGTACCTCAAGGACGTCGTCGAACGCATGCTCCCGCACGGCACGGTGCAGAACGAGCTGACCGTGGCGGAGGTGATGCGCGAACCGTGGTTCGTGCCCGATTCCAAACGGCTCGACGACCTGCTCGAGGAGATGCAGGCCCAGCACAATCACATGGCTCTGCTGGTCGACGAGTACGGCGGCATCGCCGGTCTGGTGACCATCGAGGACGTGCTGGAGGAGATCGTCGGCGAGATCGCCGACGAATACGACACCGACGAGCGGGCGCCGATCGAGGAGATCGAGCCGGACGTGTACCGGGTGTCCTCGCGACTGCCGGTGGAGGACCTCGGCGAGTTGTACGACGTCGAGCTAGGCGACGACGAGGTGGAGACGGTGGGCGGGTTGATCGCGTGGAAGCTCGGACGGGTGCCGCTGCCGGGCGCGCGGGTGAAGACGTCCGGCCTGCTGCTCACCGCAGAGGGCGGACCCAACCGGGTGGGGCGCCAGCGCATCACCAGTGTGCTGGTGCGGCGCGAAAGCGGCGGCCGCGACGCCGAGAAAAAAGGCAAGACCAAGGAACGTAAAAAGGGCGGCGACGGGGCCGCGCGGCGAGGAGAACAGCAGTGACCGACACCGAGTTCCGTTCCGGATTCATCTGCCTGGTGGGGCGACCGAACACCGGCAAATCGACGTTGACCAATGCGCTGGTGGGCGACAAGGTGGCGATCACCTCCAACCGGCCGCAGACCACCCGGCACGCGATCCGCGGCATCGTGAATCGGCCGGACGCGCAGCTGGTGCTGGTGGACACCCCGGGCCTGCACCGTCCGCGGACACTGCTCGGCAAGCGCCTCAACGACCTGGTGCTCGACACCCTGTCCGAGGTGGACATCATCTGCCTCTGCATTCCCGCCGACGAGACCATCGGGCCCGGCGACAAGTGGATCATCGAGCAGATCAAACCGCTGTCGCGGCGCACCAAGGTGGTCGGTATCGTCACCAAGCTCGACAAGGTGGGGCCGGACAGGATTGCCCAGCAGCTGGTGCGGTTGTCCGAGGTGCTCGGGCCGGAGGCGGACGTGATCCCGGTGTCGGCCAAGTCGGGCAAGCAGCTGGACGTGCTGTCGGATCTGCTGGTCTCGCTGTGCGAGCCGGGGCCGGCGTTCTACCCGGACGGGGAGCTGACCGACGAGCCCGAGCAGGTGCTGATGGCCGAGTTCATCCGGGAGGCGGCGCTGGAGGGCATCCACGACGAGCTGCCGCATTCGCTGGCGGTGACCATCGAGGAAGTGATCGATCGGGAGGGGTCGGATCCGCCGATGGTCGACGTGCACGCGGTCCTGCATGTGGAGCGGGACAGCCAGAAGGGCATCATCATCGGCCACCGTGGGTCTCGGCTCAAGCAGGTGGGTACCGTCGCACGCGGGCAGATAGAGAAGCTGCTCGGCTGCCGCGTATACCTCGATCTGCATGTGAAGGTGGCCAAGGACTGGCAGCGCGATCCCAAGCAGCTCGGTCGCCTCGGATTCTGAGCGGGTTCGTCCGTGGCCGCCGATCGGCGGGCATGATCAACACAGGCAGTGCTTCCCACGAGCGCAGTACGCGGTCGTCCTAGAAGGAGAATGAACGTGATCCGGTTTCTGCTCAATGTCGCGGTCAACCTCGTGTCCGCCGCGATCGCCTTTCTGATCTGCTACGCGGTGGTCCCCGATTTCGACATCTCGCTGGGGGGCTTCTTCATCGCGGTCGCGATCTTCACCGCGCTGCAGTCGTTGCTGGCGCCGTTCGTGTTCAACATCGCGCGCCAGTACGCCTCGGCGCTGCTCGGCGGTATCGGCTTGGTGTCCACGCTCCTGGCGCTGTGGATCACCACGTTGATCTCCGGGGCGTTGAACATCAGCGGTGCCAGCGCCTGGATCGCGTCGACCGTGGTGGTCTGGTTCGCCAGCGCGGTGCTGACGTGGGGTCTGGGCTTCCTGGTGCTGCGGCGCTGGTGGGACGGCAAGCAGGAGGCCAAGGCCGAGAACGCCGCGGCCGACGCCGCGCTCGCGCGCCGGGATACCAAGGGCGGCAAGGGCAAGAACTGAGCCGTGCGCGTCGGGGCCGGTTCTGTCGGCGTTCGGTGAGAGAATGTCCCGGTGAGGAACTATCAGGACGAAGCGGTGGTGATCCGCCAGCACAAGCTGGGCGAGGCCGACCGCATCATCACCTTCCTCACCGCCGAGCACGGATTGGTCCGCGCCGTGGCGAAGGGGATTCGGCGGACCCGCTCCAGGTTCGGCGCTCGCCTGGAACCGTTCGCGCACGTGCACGTGAGTCTCTATCCCGGCCGGAACCTGGACATCGTGACCCAGGTACACACCCTCAACGCCTTCAGCGAGCCGATGGCGCGCGACTATGCGCGGTACACCATGGCGTGCGCGGTGCTGGAGACCGCCGAGCGGCTGGCCGGCGAGGAGCGGGTACCGGCGTTGCAGCTGTACCGGTTGACGGTCGGCGCCTTGACCGCGCTGGCCGAGGATCGTCGTCGCCAACAGCACATCCTCGACGCCTTCCTGCTGCGGGCGATGGGCGCGGCGGGCTGGATGCCCTCGCTCGACGCCTGCGCGCACTGCGCGAACCCGGGCCCGCACAAGGCTTTTCACGTCGCGGCCGGCGGCGCGGTCTGCGTGTACTGTCGCCCGGCCGGTGCGGCCACGCCGTCGGTCGGTGTGCTGGAGCTGATGGACGCGCTGGCACAGGGGCACTGGGACCACGTGGCCACCACCACCGAGTCGCAGCAGCGGCAGGCCACCGGATTGATCGCCGCGCACCTGCAATGGCATCTGGAACGACGCTTGCGTACGCTGCCGCTGATCGAACGGTCCAGCCCGACCGCGGCCACCACGGCCTGACCGGAATCGTCCCCGGACCGCGCCGCCCCGCACCGATCCACCACCGAACCGCTGCACCACCGAACCGCTGCAACACCGACTGAGGGAGAGGCCCGCCGATGGCACGACTGACCCGCCGCTCGCAGCCGACCCCGGCGCCGCGATCCATCCGTCCGCCGGATCCGCACCCGTCCGGTGCGACGCCGCCGGAGATTCCGGCTCAGTTCGTGCCCGATCACGTCGCCCTGGTGATGGACGGCAACGGCCGGTGGGCCCAGGATCGCGGTCTGCCGCGCACCGAGGGGCACAAGAGGGGCGAAGCCGTCCTGATGGACGCGGTGTGCGGTTCCATCGAGATCGGCGTCAAGTGGCTGTCGGCCTACGCCTTCTCCACCGAGAACTGGACCCGCAGTCCCGAGGAGGTGAAGTTCCTGATGGGCTTCAACCGGGACGTGATTCGCCGCCGCCGCGACGAGATGAACGAGATGGGTGTGCGGGTGCGCTGGGCCGGTCGACGGCCGCGACTGTGGCGCAGCGTGATCAAGGAACTCGAAGTGGCCGAGGAGCTCACCAAGGACAACGATGTGCTGACCCTGGTGATGTGCGTCAACTACGGCGGGCGGGCGGAGATCGCCGACGCGGCGCGCGAGATCGCCCGCCGCGCCGCCCGCGGGGAGATCGATCCCGAGCGGATCACCGAGGCCTCGTTCGCGCGGTACCTGGACGAGCCGGACATGCCCGACGTGGACCTGTTCCTGCGGCCGTCCGGGGAGCAGCGCCTGTCCAACTTCCTGCTGTGGCAGTCCGCCTACGCCGAGATGGTGTACCAGGAGAAGCTCTTCCCCGACTTCGACCGGCGTGACCTCTGGGCCGCGTGCCTGGAGTACGCCAAGCGCGACCGCCGGTTCGGCAGCGCCTGACTGTCACGCCGGGTGCTCGCTCGGCGTGTCCGGGATTCTGCCGCGGGGCCGCTGCGTCTAAGGAGCATGAGCGCTGATCCCGGGGTGTACCCCCGCAAGGCCCTCCTGGCGATGGGCTACGACGATGCGGGGCATTCGCCGCGCAGTGGCGAGCGGCGACCTGGTCCGCCTGCGGACCGGCTGGTTCGCGATTGCCAGCCACGACCCGACGGTCGCCGACGCGGTCCGCGCCGGTGGGGCGCTCGCTTGCGTGTCGGCGCTGAAGTGGCACGGGTTGTGGGTGCCGCCCGGCTATCCCGACACGCATGTGCGCCGGGCGCGGACCGGTGCCGGGATCCGGCCCGGGTGTGCGGCCTTCGGCGGGGTGCGCGCGGTGGTCGAGGCGGTCGACCCGGCGCCGTGGGCGCTCGCGTGTGCGGTGCGCTGCATGCGCGCAGAGGACTGGGTCGCGACCTGCGACTCGTACTTCCATCTGACCGGGACGAGCGCCGACGACCTGGTCGCGGCGCTCGGCCGCCCCGGACCCGCGGTGCGGCGCCTGCTCGGCCGGACCGACGCGCGGTCGGAGTCGGGCACCGAGTCGATCGTGCGGCTCCGGCTGCTGGCGCTGGGCTACGCGGTGGTGGTGCAGCCGACCGTTGTCGGTGTCGGTCGTGTCGACCTGCGGATCGGGAAGCTGCTGCTCGAATGCGACGGTCGGCAGTACCACTCCGACGTCGCCGCCTTTGCCAAGGACCGGGCGCGCGACCGCCGGGCGGTGATCGACGGGTGGATCACCATGCGACTCACCTACGACGACGTCCTGTTCGGCTGGGACGAGACCTTGCAGGACATTCGGGCGATCACCGCGGCCGGTCGACACCGGATCCGCGGCGGGCGGGTCGCGAATGCGCTGGCCAGGTCGCTGGACCGCGCCGACGAGTGCTGAGATGTGCTGAATTCGACGGGGGCAGCGGCACATTGCCGATTCGGCCTCAGAATTCAGCACATCTCAGCACGCACCCGGCCGGCGCCGCCCGGGTGCGTTCAGGACTGCGGGGTCATCCAGGCGAGCAGCGCGACCAGGCGGGGCTCCAGATCGGAGACGTCCAGGCCGGCATCGGTCAGCGGTCCTTCGCCGTGCTCCACCTCGAGCAGGGCCAGCAGGATGTGCTCGGTGCCGATGTAGCCGTGGCCCAGGCGCAGTGCCTGCCGGAAGGTCAGCTCCAGCGCCTTGCGGGCGCCGGCGTCGTAGGGGACCAGGTCGGGGACCTCGGGCGCGCGAGGCGGCAGGGCTTCGCGGAGTTCATCGCCGAGCAACTGGTATTCGATTCCGGATGCCTTGATGAGGGCGACGGCGAGCGATTCCTGGTCGGCGAGAAGCCCGAGGGCCAAGTGGACCGGCGTCACCTCGGCGTTGCCTGCGGCGTGAGCCAGGTCGTGCGCCGCCACGGCGACGTTGCGGGCGCGGGGAGTGAACGCGTTGAACCCCTGGTTCGGATCCAGGTCCGACGCGGTGCCGGGATCCTTCGGGGTGAACCGCTTCTGGGCGGCCTGCTTGGTCACACCCATGCTGGCGCCGATGTCGGTCCAGGAGGCCCCGCTGCGTCGGGCCTGGTCGACGAAGTGTCCGATCAGGTGATCGGCGAGGTCGCCGAGGTGATCGGCGGTGAGCACGGCGTCGGTCAGCTGGCGCAGCGGCTCGTCGTGGAGTCGCTTGATGGTGTCGATGAGGTCGTCGAGACGGACGGGCGCTTCCAGGGGCTTGTTGTCGGTCATGCGTCAACCCTCGGTTGACGGCGGTCAGCGGGCGGCGCAGTCCGCGCAGGTGCCGAAGATCTCCACGGTGTGGGAGATGTCGCGGAAGCCGTGGGTCCGCGCGACCGCCTCCGCCCATCGTTCGACGGGTTCGCCCTGCACTTCGACGGCCGCCCCGCAGGTGCGGCACACCAGATGGTGGTGATGTTCGGACGAGCAGTGGCGGTAGCGAGTCTCGCCGGAGCCGTCCCAGATGGCGTCCACCTGGCCGGCATCGACGAGCGCCTGCAGATTGCGGTAGACGGTGGTGAGACCGATCGAATCCCCGCGGGCGAGGAGCAGGTCGTGCAGTTGCTGCGCCGACAGGAAGTCGTCGTTCCGGGTCAGCAGGTCGGCGATGGCCGCGCGCTGTTTGGTGGCGCGCTGTCCGGTGACCGGTTTCGGGTCGGTCATGCCGACTCCTCGGAGTGCCCCTCCGTGACGTGGATCAGCGCGTCGGTGACGATGTGGGTGATGTGGTCGTCCACCAGCGTGTACTCCACTTCGCGGCCGCGGCGGGAGCCGGCCACCACGCCCGAGTTCTTCAGCACGCGCAGGTGCTGGCTCACCTGCGGCTGATTGAGGTGCAGTTCGTCGACGAGTTCGTGGACGCACATGGCCCGCTCGTTCAGGGCCAGCACGATCGAGATCCGTGCGGGCGCGGACAGCGCGCGCAGCAGTTCGCCCGCGGCGGTGCGGTCGGCGGTCGAGGGTGGCTCGGACACGACGTCGATCTGCGTCACGGTGGCCCCTTTCGGAAGATCTCCCGTCAGCTTATTGCAATCGGTTCCCAATTGCAGGCGCCGGTGCGAGCGGGGTCGACGTCGATGTGAGCGCGGGTGGCTTGCGCGGGGGAGATACCCTGTACATCGGGTGTGGCACGTGCTTTCGCGGCGTGCGACATCGGTGAGTCCTAACCCTCAAGCGTGGAGATCAGTAACCGTGGCTGTGCAGTCCAAAGTCGATGCCGTCGTCAACCTCGCCAAGCGGCGCGGTCTGGTGTTTCCGTGCGGTGAGATCTACGGCGGTACGCGCTCGGCGTGGGACTACGGCCCGCTCGGCGTGGAACTGAAGAACAACATCAAGGATCAGTGGTGGCGCAGCATGGTCACCTCGCGCGACGACGTGGTGGGCTTGGACTCGTCGGTGATCCTGCCGCGCCAGGTGTGGGTGGCGTCCGGTCACGTGGAGGTCTTCACCGACCCGCTGATCGAGTGCACCAACTGCCACCGCCGGCACCGGCAGGACCACCTGCAGGAGGCCTACGCGCTGAAGAAGGGCCTGGACAACCCCGACGATGCGCCGATGAGCGACATCGTCTGTCCCGACTGCGGCACCCGCGGCGAGTGGACCGAGCCGAAGGCTTTCTCCGGTCTGCTCAAGACCTTCCTGGGCCCGGTCGACGACGAGCAGGGTCTGCACTACCTGCGCCCGGAGACCGCGCAGGGCATCTTCGTGAACTTCAAGAACGTGATGACCACGACGCGCAAGAAGCCGCCGTTCGGTATCGCGCAGATCGGCAAGAGCTTCCGCAACGAGATCACGCCGGGCAACTTCATCTTCCGCACCCGCGAGTTCGAGCAGATGGAGATGGAGTTTTTCGTCAAGCCGGGCGAGGACGAGCAGTGGCACCAGTACTGGATCGATGCCCGCATGGACTGGTACACCGATCTGGGCATCGCGCGGGAGAACCTGCGCCTGTTCGAGCATCCCCTGGAGAAGCTCTCGCACTACTCCAAGGGCACCACCGACATCGAGTACGACTTCGGTTTCAGCGGCAACCCGTGGGGTGAGCTGGAGGGTATCGCCAACCGGACCGACTACGACCTGTCCACGCACAGCCGCGAGTCGGGTGAGGACCTGAACTACTTCGACCAGGCCACCGGCGAACGTTTCACCCCGTACGTGATCGAGCCCGCAGCCGGTCTCGGCCGGTCGATGATGGCCTTCCTGTGCGATGCGTACACCGAGGAAGAGGTGCCGAACGCCAAGGGCGGCACCGACACCCGCACCGTGCTGAAGCTGGATCGTCGACTGGCCCCGATCAAGGTCGCGGTGCTGCCGCTCTCGCGCAACGAGGCGCTCTCGCCCAAGGCGCGCGACCTGGCCGCCGAACTGCGCCAGCACTGGTCGATCGATTTCGACGACGCACAGGGCATCGGCAAGCGCTACCGCCGCCAGGACGAGATCGGCACCCCGTTCTGCGTCACCGTCGACTTCGACACCCTCGAGGACAACGCCGTGACCATCCGCGAGCGCGACACCATGACGCAGGAGCGGGTGGCGCTGGATCGGGTCGCCGAATACCTCGGCGGCAAGCTGCTCGGCACCTGATCGCCGCGCTCGCGGCGTGGCCTGCGACACCAGGTGTGTGACCTGGCCCCGGTAAAGCGGGTGTGAGCAGTGCGGATGAGGCATAGTAGACGAGTGGAACGTCGCTCGGGCAAGGGGCCCGAAGGCAGCGGCGTCGCGGAGAGTGAGTTTTGTGGTGAGTGTCAGCGGCAAGGTCGTGCATTACGACCCGAATCGTGGTTTCGGTTTCCTGTCGCCCGAGGGCGGCGGAGACGATGTGTTCCTGCACATCAACGACATCCAGGGCATCGACGAGAGCCAGCTCCGTCCGGGTGCCAAGGTGGATTTCGAGGTGGAGGCCACCGATCGTGGCTCCAAGGCGACCAACGTGAAGGTCACCGAGCAGGCGCCCCCCGGCGAGGCTCCGGCCGTCGAGCGCGCACCGCGTCGCGAGGAGAGTCGCGGCCGCTTCGGCGACCGCGACGACCGACGTGGCAACGATCGCGGTGACCGTCGCGGCAGCTTCGATCGTCGCGACGACCGTCGTGACGACCGTCGTGACCGTCGCGATCGCGACGACCGCCCGCAGCGCAAGACCTACTCCGGTCCGCTGTTCAACGAGCTCACCGAGCTGCTGCTGGAGTCCTCGCCGGATCTCACCGCGCGTCAGATCAATGCGATCCGCGGCAAGCTGATGGAACTGGCGGGCAGCCGCGGCTGGACCACCAGCTGACCTTGCTCGCTGTGACCGGTCTCGGCCGCCGACGGCATTGTCCGTCGGCGGCCGAGCGCCGTTCTGTGACCGTCCCCGCGGAGAAGACCCCCGAGGAGAAGATCTCAGCATGACTTCCTCACCCGAGCTGCGTCTGGCCGACTACCACGCCGACGACACCGCGCGCATGGTGCCCGAGTCCCTCAAGCAGGTCGAGCGCGACCGTCCGGCCGCCGACCACCGCAGTGTCTTCGCGCGCGATCGTGCGCGGGTGCTGCACAGCGCGGCGCTGCGACGACTGGCCGACAAGACCCAGGTGGTGGGCCCGCGGGAGGGCGACACGCCGCGCACCCGCCTGACGCACTCGCTGGAGGTGGGCCAGATCGGCCGCGGCATCGCCGCGGAACTGGGCTGCGACCCGGACCTGGTGGAGCTGGCCGGCCTCGCGCACGACATCGGACACCCGCCGTACGGCCACAACGGCGAGCGGGCCCTGGACGAGGTGGCCGAGCCCTACGGAGGTTTCGAGGGCAACGCGCAGAATCTGCGGATCCTCACGCTGCTCGAGCCCAAGATCTTGGGGCCCGACGGCGCGAGCGCGGGCCTCAATCTGACCCGGGCGTCGCTGGACGCCACCCTGAAGTACCCGTGGACCCGGGAGGCTCCGGGCAGCAAGTTCGGCGCCTACACCGAGGACGAACCCGCGCTCGACTGGATTCGGCGCGGTGCGCCGGCCGGCCGCCGCTGCCTGGAGGCGCAGGTGATGGACTGGTCCGACGACGTCGCCTACTCCGTCCACGACCTCGAGGACGGCATCGTCAGCGGCCGCATCGATCTGCGGCAGCTGGGTTCACGCGACGACCAGAACGACCTCGCCGAGTTGGGCGTGCGCTACTTCGACGGGCCGAACGCGGAGTCGTTGATCGCCGCCGCGCAACGGCTCTCGGAGATGCCCATCGTCACCGACCTCGGCGCATACGACGGTTCGCTGGATTCGCTGGTCGCCATGAAACGGCTGACCTCCGAACTCATCGGCCGATTCGCGGCCTCGGTGATCACCGCGACCCGCAACCAGCAGGGCCCGCGCCCGCTGCGCCGCTACGACGCCGATCTGGCGATCCCCGCGGACGTGGCCGCCGAGGTGGCCATGCTCAAGACGGTCGCGCTCCGATTCATCTTCTCCGACCGCAGCCATCGGGCCAAGCAGGACCGGCAGCGTGAGCGGATCCATCGGGTGGCGACGTTGCTGCTCAACACCGCGCCCGGCGGGCTCGATCCGATCCTGGTCCCGCGCTGGCAGGCCGCCGAGACCGATGCGCAACGCATGCGCGTGGTGGTCGATCAGATCGCGTCCATGACCGAGGGTCGGTTGGAACGCCTGGACAAGGGCAGCGCCGAGGTGCAGGCCCACCTGGGCTAGACCTTTTCGCGGCCAGTGCGTGGCGCGGGGGAGCGGAACGGTCAGTGACCGAGGCGGCGCAGGAAGTCGTCGATCGTCCAGCTGCTGTTGACCTGGGGGATACCCGGCAGCCGGATCGCTTCGCTCACGTCGAAGCCGAAGTCCGTGGGACCCTCGTCGACCGATTCCGAGGACAGCCAGGTCACGCAGATCTCGGCGGCCAGATGAGCGTCGTCGACGTAGATCGCCCCCGCGGTGCAGTCGCCGCCCGGCTCCTCCTCGAACCATCGGTTCGGGGTGGCCGCACCGGCATCATGGGAGATGTAGCTGTTGGCTTCCATCACGACCCGGGAGCGTCGGACCAGGAACCGGCCGTGTTCGAGGACCACGATCTGAGCGCACAGCGCCTCGAGCGGATCGTCGTACTCGTCGGCGTCGAAGTCGTCGTCGAGCAGCATGTCCTTGGGGCCGAAATCGATGGTCACACCGACGGGGATCTCCGGGAGGGAATCGGCGAGCCCGGACACCAGCGCTGCCCACGTGTCGCAGCCGACGTAATCGTCTTCGCGTTCTTCGGTCATGGTCGGTGCACCTCCTCGTCAACGGCTCCCCTCCCCGGGGCTCGCCGTTCAGTCTAGTGCGCCGCGGGTTGGTTCGGCTGGGTCAGCCGGCGGTGATCCTCACCATCGGAATGGTGCGGTCGACGCGGGCGGCAGCGGTCCGGTAGTCGGCGAACAGCGGGTACACCCGATCGGCGAGCGCCCAGAGACGGCTCAGTTCGGCCGGATCGTCGATCACCGCGGCCGTGCGGGCGGGCCCGCCGCCGGCCCGGCTGAGAGTGACCTCGGGGTGTGCACGAAGGTTGTGGTACCAGGCCGGATGCCGGGCCCGCCCGTAGCTGGAGGCCACCACGATGACGTCGTCGCCGTCGTGGAAATACCAGCACCGGATTCACGCGCGGCTGCCCGCTGCGGGCCCCGGTGGTGGTCAGCAGCGCGGTGGGCAGAATCAGGCCGCTGCTCAGGCGACCCCCGGTGGCCCGCAACAGCACCGGATCCACCCGCGGGGCCACGTTGATCGCCGTCTAGCGTCCGACCGAGGTGCGGAGGAAGCGGGCGCACGCGCGCAGACCCGCGGACATGTCGCCGGTCGGATCCACGCGCGGCAGGTCGCTCACGGTGCTCACCGCTCCTCGGTGGGGGAGTCCGCTGGTGCCGGGGCGTGGTCGGTGAACGCCTCGGGCGGCACCACATAGGTGATCGTGACGTCCCAGGGCGCCACGCCCCACCGGTGCACGGCGTCGATGGCGAGGGTGCCGGCGCCGCGCAGCGTGTCGTCGCTCACCGGCGCGCTGATCGTCTGGCCCTGCTCCTCGTCGGTGGCCGGCCACACCTCGCTGCCGGCCGGCACCGGGGAGGTCTCCAGCACGATCTGATCGATGCCGCCGTCGTGAAAGGCGCCGATCAGGCAGTAGCGACCGTCGGAATCATCCCAGCCGCCGGGTTCGACGACGATCAACTCGCCGCGCTCGAAGGCGCGTGCGGCCGCGTGGAAGACCGCCGTGCTCAGGTCCTCCCACGGATCGCCGAAGACCTCGCTGGGCGGTTCGGCGTTGAACACCCGCCCGCCCACCTGAAACCCCTGGTCGGCCGCAGCCTCCAGGAAGTGGCGTTCCTGCAGCACCACCGTGCCGGTCGCCTCGTCGAACAGGCAGACCTCGCGGTAGCGGCCGGGCGAGATCTGGGTGCGCGCCACGGCCCCCACACCGACGGCATCGGAGAACCCGCCGATGTCCACGAGGCGCCACAGGGTGGGTTTGCCGGCCCACACCTGGACCAGCCCGCCCACCGGCACCCCGAGCACGGCGGTCGTGAGCGTGGTGCCCTTCTTGAGGGGGAAGTCGTCGGTCATCGCGATCTCCTCTGTCGTGGCCTGCATTTCGGGACGTGGTCCGGCACGGGCGTCTGCTTCCACTATGGCCGACGAGGCGACCGTGCGGGAGGTGCCCCAGCGGTCGGGATGCGGTGTGGCGGGGATTCGGTCAGTTGCCGTGCGCGCGGGCCAGGATCAGCTCGGCCAGCGCGGGGGCATCGTGCTCGGGGATCCAGTGACCGGAGTCGGGCAGGATCTGCAGGTCGAAATCGGCGATGGCGAAGTCGGCGGCCAGTTCCGCTCCGCGGCGCGACAGCGCCGCGTCGTGGGCGCCCCACACGTGGGTCACCGGGATGGCGACGCGACGGGCCAACGCCGGCGGGGTGTTCAACGCCATCGCGCGGTACCAGTTCAGGGCGCCGGTCAACGCGCCCGCCTCCAGGACGTCGTGGTGCACGTCGGCCAACTGCTCGTCGTCCATGCCGGTGCGGCGCAGGACGTCGTCGAAGAGCCCGGGGAACCGGCTCAGGACGAAGTCGGGCACCAGCGGCGGTTGGAAGGCGGCCATGTACCAGGAGCGCAGCAATTGGTCGCTGTGGAGGAAGGACTTGACGAAGGCGCCCGGGTGCGGCACCGACACCGAGGTGAGGGTGCGGACCAGGTCGGGGCGGCTTGCGGCCATCGCCCACGCCACCGCGGCCCCCCAGTCGTGCCCCACCAGATGCACCGGACCGGTGCCCAGCTGGATGATCAGTTCGGCGGCGTCCTCGACCAGCTCCGAGGCGCGGTAGGCGGCGCGACCGTCGGGACGGGCGCCCGGCGAATACCCGCGCTGGTCGGGAGCGACGGTGCGGTAGCCCGCGTCGTTCAGCAGTGGAGTCACCTTGCGCCAGGAGTGCGAGGTCTGCGGAAAGCCGTGCAGGAGAACGACTGTGCCGTGTCGGGCCGACCCGGAATCGGTCACGTCGAAGGTCAGGTCCGACCGTGAATACTGCTGCATGTCTTCCCCTCGTTGCACTCCCACCGTCGCACGGTACCCAATGCGGTCGCGGCGGAGCGGGAACCGGCCCGGAACCGATCGTTACGCCGACGTCGACGAGTCGAGCGGCACGTCGATCTCCACCGCGTGCAGTGGATGGTCGATCTCATCGCGCCACAGACGGCCCCACACGTAGAACGCGGCGGCGACGGGAATCGGCAGCAGCCCGGCCAGCACGAACGTCGCGGTGACGCCGATGACGCTGCTGATCGGTGCGGCGATGGCCATGGAGACCGGCATCAGTGCGGCCGAGACGAAGAAGTCGAGTCCGGAGATCCGGCCGAGGAGCGCGGTGGGTACGCGGCGTTGCAGCAGGGTGCCCCACAGCACCATCGGGCCGTCGAGCAGCAGGCCGAGGAGGAAGCCGGCCGCGACGAACCAGGCGACGCTGCCGGCCAGACCCATGATCACCAGGGGGACCGCGGCCAGGGCCCACACTCCGAAGATCACCGACAGGTAGCGCCGCGGCATGGGACGGGACGCCAGCACGAAGGCGCCGAGGGCGGCCCCGGCACCGAAGGCGGCGAGCACCATCGCGTGGTCGGAGGCGTCCCCGCCGACGCGGTCGCGGAGGGCGAACGGCACCAGGACCTCCAGCGGGCCCATCACCATGAGCAGTAGGAACGAGAAGTAGAACAGCGACGCCCACAGCCAACGGGTGCGCCACATGTAGGCGAACCCTTCGCCGAGATCGGTGAGGATCGACGTGACCGGGTGGGCCGCCGGGCGTGTCGCGGGCGGACGGGCCTCCCGATCGTCGGTGTCAGCCGTCGCCGCGTCGGCCTCGGGGATCGGGCCCATGGCGGCGTAGCAGGCGGCGGCCAGGACGCAGGTGACCGCCGCGACGCCGATCGCGGTGGCCGGCGAGGCGGCGCCGACGATCACCCCGGCCAGCAACGGGCCCGCGGCCTGCAGCAGCACCGGGCGCAGGAAGCCTTCGATGCCGTTGGCCGCCAGCAGGTGCACGGCGTCCACCACGCGGGGCAGCAGGGCCGAGTACGCGGGGTAGTACATCCCGGTGGTGATGCCGGCGAGGAGAGCGGCGGTCACCAGATGGGCAAAGGTGAGGACGTCGAGCAGCGCGGCGACGCCGACGGAGGCGAAGGCCAGGAGCTTGACCGTCTCCAGGCCGATGATGATGGTCCGCTGGGAGATGCGGTCGGCCAGCACCCCGCCCAGCAGCGTGGCCACGACCATGCCGCCCGCGGCGATGCCGGAGGCCAGGGAGACCGCGCCGGGGCCGCCGCCGAGCGCGATCACCTGCCAGATCAGGGCGATCAGCCACACGCCGTCGCCGAAGAGCGCGAGGGCGAGCCCGGCGACCAGCCAGCGGTACCGACGCAGCGCGAAGGGGCGCAGAACCCGGGGCAGGCGGGTGGCGGCGTCGGTGGTCACCGTCAAATGGTGCCGGACGTCGTCGCTGTACCGCGACTGATTTCCCACTGGGCGAGCGATTTTCGATCGGGCGAATGACTATCGACTAATCGTCGGTGACCAGCCGGCGGACGTCCTCGGCGGACAGCTTGCCGCTGAACTGCTCGCCGTCGTCGATCAGGGCGTCGAACAGGGCTCGCTTGTGCTCCTGGAGTTCGATGACCTTCTCCTCGATGGTGCCTTCGGAGACCAGGCGGTACACGGTCACCGGGCGTTCCTGCCCGATCCGGTGGGCGCGGTCGACGGCCTGGGCCTCGGCGGCCGGGTTCCACCACGGGTCGGCGACGAAGCAGTAGTCCGCCGCCGTGAGGTTGAGGCCGAAGCCGCCCGCCTTGAGGCTGATCAGGAACACCCCGGTCTGGCCGCCGGTGAACCGGTCGATCGCCTCCTGCCTGCGGCGCGTCGACATCGACCCGTCCAAGTAGCTGTACTGGACCCCGCGGTCGCTCAGTTCCTGCGCGATCAACTGCAGGAAACCGGTGAAGCTGCTGAACACCAGCGCGCTGTGGCCTTCGTCGATCAGGACCGGGAGGTGTTCGGCGAGGTAGTCGATCTTGCTGGAGGACAGTCCGGCGTGCTCGTCGTCCACCAGCCCGGGGTGCAGGCTGAGCTGGCGCATCCGGGTGAGCGACTGCAGGATCTGCACCTGATTCTCCTGCCAGTTCGCCAGCAGTCCGAGCACCCGTTGGCGTTCGCGGTTGAGGAACAGGTCATAGACCTTGCGGTGGCGCGCGTTCAGCGGCAGCGTCACGACGGAGTCCTGCTTCGGGGGCAGATCGGCGGCGACCTGATCCTTGGTGCGCCGCAACATGATCGGCTTCAACCGGCGGCGGAGTGCGGCGAGCCGGTCCGGGTGGGTGCCCAATTCGATGGGGGCGACGAAGTGGTCGCGGAACTTCTGCGGACTCGGGTACATCCCGGGAGCCACCATCGACACCAGCGACCACAGCTCCATCATGTTGTTCTCCATCGGGGTGCCGGTGATGGCGAGCTTGAACGGCGTGCCGATCCGGCGGGCGGCCTGATGGGTCTTGGAATGGTGGTTCTTGAGGAACTGGGCCTCGTCGAACACCGCGCCGTCCCACTCGACGTCGACGAAGGCGTCGACGTCGATGCGCAGCAGGGCGTACGAGGTGATCACCACGTTGGCGTCGGCGATCTGCTCGGTCAGCGGGCGACCGGTGCGCTTTTGCGTGGCGGTGATCGTCGCCACGCGGAGGCCGGGGGCGAATCGGGCGGTCTCGGCCGCCCAGTTGCCGATCACGCTGGTCGGTGCGACGACGAGGAAGCGTGCCCGGGGAGCGTCCGCGGTCACGCGGGTGAGCAGGGCCAGGGTCTGCACGGTCTTGCCCAGCCCCATGTCGTCGGCGAGGATTCCGCCGATCTGGTTGTCCCACAGGAAACTCAGCCAGTCCAGGCCGTCGTGCTGGTAGCCGCGCAGGGTGGCCTCGAGCGCCGCCGGTACCGGCACCGGTTCGGGTGGGGTGGCGCGCGCCAGTCGTCGGAGCCGGTCGTGCCACTGCTCCAGTTGTTCGTCGACGGTGCCCAGGCCGAGCAGTTCGTCCCACAGCGATGCATTGGCCTGCGGGGTGCGGACGCGGTTGCCGTCGAGGTCGCCCATCTCGCGGGCCTCCTCGAGCAGTTCCTTGAGCTGAACCAGCTGGGGATCGTCCAGCGGGAAATAGGTGCCGTCGGCCAGTACGAGCTGCGTCTCGTCGTGCGCGAGCGCGTCGATGACGGCGGCCAGCGGTACGGGTTGGTCGTCGATCAGGACGGTGATCGACAGGTCCAGCCACTCGTAGGCGCCGGCGGCCTGGAAATCGAGGGCGATGTTGTCGGCGGCCCGGAAGTCGCGGGTGGCGCCGCTGATGTCGACGTGGATCAGGCCGCTCGCGGTGAGGTCGGGGAGCGTTTCGGCGCACAGCACGGCGGTCTCGGGCAAGGACAGGCCCAGGGGAATGAGGAGGTCTTCGACGGTGGCCTCCGGGGGCGTCGGCCGCGGCCGGAGTTCGCCGATGCGGGCGCCTCGACGGTGCACGGCGCCGCGGAGGCGGGCTTCGAGCGCATCGCCCCAGCGGCCGACGCTGCCGCAGAAGAGCTCCAGTTCGGGGCGGACGCTCTCCCACATCTCGGTCTCGGCGTCCACGTCGCGCAGCCCCACCGTGCGTTCGGGGATCGCCGGGTCGAAGTCGCGACGCAGACCGTCGACCAGGTAGCCGGTGCGCCAGCGGGTGCGGGAACCGGACTCTTCCACCTCGATCAGCAGGAGGGGGAACGGCGCTGAGACCTCCGGTGGCAGCAGACCGCGTTCGGGCAGGGCGACCGTTCGTCGGGCGGTCAGTTCCCCCAGTGCCGCGGTGAACTCGGCGAAGTCGGCGGTGGGAATCTGCAGTTCGCCGCCGGCGAGCAGGTCGGCCTCGGTCGGGGTGAGTTGCTCGAGCACACCGAGGTGCAGGGTGCGCTCGTCCAGCACCGCGGCCGCGGTGACCGGGGTGCCCAGCAGGGCCGCGGCGGTGTCGGCGACGGACTCCCCGGCGAGGGTGAGATGGGCGGTGAGCGCGGCACCGTCGTGGTGCGGGTCCACGCGGTAGGCCACCGCGAACTCGTCGGTGGACGCGATCCGGTCGGCCAGGCCGGTGGCGATCACCGGCAGCCCGCCGTCGATCGCATCGCGCAGGGCGCGCCAGACGGCGTGCGGGGCGTCGGCGAGCAGCAGGGTGGCGGGCGCCGGAGCGGGGGCCCCGCGGGCGCGGAGGGGGCGGCCGGGGTAGTAGGCGGCCGCGATCGCCGCGAGGGAGAGGAAGCCGGCGTTGTCGTAACCGTCGGCGTCGCCGGCGAGGGCGACGCTCCACGGCAGGTGCGGCGTCCAGGTGTGGTCGGGTTGACGGACCACCGGGCGCAGAGCGATCCGCAGGGCATCGTTCTCGTCGCGGTCGACGTCGACCCGCAACGCCACCGGCCTCTTTTCGACGGGCCCGGCGGGTCCGGCCTGCACCTCCCGCAGGAGAGTGCGCCACGCCGCCGACGAGGGTTCGTCGACGGCGGTCAGGATCAGCGCCGCGCAGTGTTTGCAGTCGGTGGCCACCGGGCAGGTGCACCGACCGGAGGCGTCGACCACCTTGCCGTGCGCGGTGCGCAGGCTCACCGTGCAGTGGTACCGGTTGGTGCCCGAGCCGCGGCAGATCCCCCGCAGGACCGTCGGCGAGAGCCATTCGACCGCGCTGATCCGATCCTGACCGGCGTATCCCCGGCCGCGCAGCACGTCGGGGATGGGCAGGTGGCTCAGGGCCTGCTCTGCCTGTGTCGTCGACCAACTCCGCGCTATCATCGTCGTCAGGCTATCGGGGAGCTCATCCGGCGAGCGGGTGTGGGACTCCGGCCAGCGGTTGGGCGTCCGGACTGATCGCGTACCCCCGGTCCCACGGATAGCGGCCCTGCGCGTCCGGCCAGATCAGTTGCACGGCGCGGAAGTCGGGGCCGTAGAGCACCCGGGTCACGGCGAGGTCGTCGGTGTGCATGGCGGGCAGGGTGGCCATCCGGTACGGCGGCCGCAGCACCCCGTCGAGATAGGGGTGGCCGAGGAGACCGGCGTCGGCGATGGCCAGCTCGGCGGCCCGGTTCAGCAGCGGTATGGCCAGTTCCGGGTCCAGCCCGTATATGAGCAGTTCCGGACGGTCGAACTCCACCAACCCGGTGCTGTAGGTCAGCGGCGGTCCGGTCTCATCACCGTAGACGCCGGTGACCGCCCAACCGCCGGCCGTGATCCGCGCGAGCGCGTCTTGGACGACGTTGTCGGAGCCCTGGCAACGAGGATCGAATTCACACATGTTCACTCCTTCGCTGGACCGACCCGATGGCCGGGTATCGATCATCTGTTCGATACAAGAAGCACGATAGCGCCGGGGGGTGACAAGATCGGCGCGGCGCCGGAGGCGGGCGGCGCCGGTGTTCTCGCGATGCTGGCTAGACTGGCCTGGTGGCAGGCAGAATCCCCGATCGTGACATCACGGCTATCCGTGAGCAGACTCGGATCGAGGACATCGTCGGCGACTACGTCGCTCTGCGCCGCGCCGGGGCCGACAGCATGAAGGGCCTGTGCCCGTTCCACGACGAGAAGACGCCGTCGTTCCACGTCCGGCCCAATCACGGGCACTACCACTGCTTCGGCTGCGGCGAAGGCGGCGACGTGTACTCGTTCCTGCAGAAGCAGGAACACATCAGTTTCGTCGAGGCCGTCGAGCAGCTGGCCGACCGCATCGGCTACCGCATCAACTACGAGGGCGGCGGCACGGCGATCGTGCGCGATCGCGGTACGCGCGCCCGTCTGGTCGCGGCCAACGCGGCGGCGCAGCGGTACTACGCCGAGCAGTTGCGCACCCCGGATGCCAAGACCGCCCGCGACTTCCTCACCGATCGGGGCTTCGACCAGGCCGCCGCCGAGACGTTCGGCTGCGGTTACGCGCCCGCTGGCTGGGACACGATGACCAAGGTGCTGCTGACCCAGGGCTTCTCGTTCAACGAGCTGGAAGCGGCCGGACTGTCCAAGCAGGGCCGCATGGGGCCCATCGACCGCTTCCATCGGCGGCTGCTCTGGCCCATCCGGAACCTCGCCGGCGATGTGATCGGATTCGGCGCGCGCAAGCTGTTCGACGACGACAACCTCGGCAAGTACATGAACACGCCCGAGACCATGCTGTACAAGAAGTCGCAGGTTCTGTTCGGTCTGGACCTGGCCAAGCGGGACATCGCCAAGGGGCATCAGGTGGTGATCGTCGAGGGCTACACCGATGTGATGGCGATGCACATGGCGGGTGTGCCGACCGCCGTCGCCGCCTGTGGCACGGCCTTCGGCGAGGATCACCTGGCGCTGATCCGGCGACTGATGATGGACGACTCGTACTTTCGCGGCGAGGTGATCTACACCTTCGACGGCGACGAGGCGGGCAAGGCGGCCGCGCTCAAGGCCTTCGAGGGCGAACAGTCGGTGTCCGGTCAGACCTTCGTGGCCGTGGCGCCCGACGGGATGGATCCGTGTGATCTGCGCCAGCGCTCCGGCGATGCCGCGCTGCGCGACCTGATCGCCCAGCGCATTCCGATGTTCGAGTTCGCGATCAAGGCGCTGCTGGCCAAGCACGACCTGGACACCGCCGAGGGGCGGGTGGCCGCGTTGCGGGACACGGTGCCGGTGGTCGCACAGATCCGCGACGTGGCGCTGCGCGACGAGTACGCGCGCCAGCTCGCGGGCTGGGTCGGTTGGGAAGACATGGCCCAGGTGTTGGGTCGGGTACGACAGCAAGGTGGTCGCGGCCGCGGCCGGGGCGCCCAGCAGCAGGGCCGCGGACGACGGCCCGGCCGGTCCGAGGCGCCGGAGGCGGCCTCACCGCCGCCCACCGCCCGGCCGCTCGCCAACGACCCGCGGCTGTGGCCGCAGCGGGAGGCGCTCAAGTCGGCGATCCAGTATCCGGCGCTGGCCGGCACGGTGTTCGATTCGCTGCCGCCGGAGTGCTTCAGTGAGCCGGCGTACGCGCTGGTGCGGCAGGCGATCGCGAACATCGGCGGGACCGCCAGCGGCCTGAGCGGTGCGTCGTGGGTGGATGCCATCAGCCAGGCGGTGGACAACCCGGCGTTGACGCCGCTGGTGACCGAGTTGGCGGTGGAGGACCTGCCGGTGGAAGAGGGCCAGCTCCCGCGGTACATCGCCAGCGTCCTGGCCCGTTCGCAGGAGGTGTGGGTGGGCGCGCAGATCGGCGACCTCAAGTCCAAGCTGCGCCGCATGTCGCCCGGCGGCGATCCCGACGGTTACAACGCGCTGTTCGGCGACCTGGTGGCGCTCGAGTCGTATCGGCGGAGTCTGCTGGAGCAGGCCGTCGACGCCGGCGTCGAGAGCCTCTGACTCGGCGCTAACCGCGCAGCGCGTCGACGTCGAGGCCGGCCTCGCGCAGCAGCGCCTTGCGGAGTCCGGAGGCGGTGGCGTATCCGGCGACGGCGGCCGCCGCATCGACCGACGATCCGCCGCGCAGGCGTTCGGCGGCGATGTTCAGCCGGGCCTGCACCCGCCAGCGGCGAAAGGGCAGGCCGGTCTCGGCGACGAAGATGCGCTGGGCATGGCGGGCGCTCAGGCCGTGCGCGGCGGCCAGTTCGGCGAGGGGCCCCTCGGTGGCGACGCAGCTGCGGGCCAGCGCGCTGGCAGCCGGATGACGCGGGGGCGTGAGCGGGAACAGGGGAAGGGCCACCGCGTTCAGCAGGGTGTCGAGGCGGCCGCGGAACATCGCGATCTGGTCCTCGGTGCACGACCCGATCCCCAGCAGGGTGGTCATCAGCTGCGACAACTCGGCCATCGGAGGCAGTCGGTGCACACCCGCGCGCGGCACCGTCTCCGGCGACAGCAGCGGTCCCAGGACGAGACTGCCGGGCTCGTAGCGGGCGGCGTGCGGCACACCGGGCGCGAGCCAGACCGATTCCCGGGCGCGCAGCGTCATCGCCCGGCCGTTCACCCGCAGGTGGGCGACGCCGATGGCCACATGAATCAGGTGGGGCAGCCGATGGGTGTGCTCGGGGTGGCCGAGGACACGAATGGTGTGCGGCGGTTCGGCCGCCGTCGAAGGGCGCTGTGGAGCCTCCATCGACTCGCTCCTTTCGTACACGCGGATTGGTCCGGTTGGGCGCGCGATCGTGTCCGGTTGGGAACCGTCACGCCCCGACAGTGCAAATAAGCTTAGTCTTACCTAATTTGTGCGGAGGTGCCGTGGTGCCCCCGGGAGGCTGTGAAGCCCGAAAGTCGAAGTGAGGCAAGAGATGCCGATGTGGGCACGAAAGTTCCTGGCGCTGCTGTCCGTGGTCGCCTTGGCGACGGGAGTCGTCGCCTGTTCGTCCTCCGAGGCCGCCGAGGGCGGGTCGGTGGCGGTGCAGACCGATCAGGGCGAGGTGCAGGTGCCGAGCGATCCCCAGCGGGTGGTGCTGCTGAACTACGCACTCGCCGGATACCTGTACGACATGGACGTGCCGGTGGTCGCGATGACCCCCGAATACACGGCCGCGCCGGGCGAGTTCGCGCCGGCGTGGGCCGAGGCCGCGCGCGCCCAGGGCACGCAGTGGCTGCCGTGGGACGTCGACGGCTTCGACACCGAGGCCATCCTGGCTCAGGACCCGGACCTGATCATCGCCGGCGGGCTGGGCTTTCCGCTGCGGCACGCCACCGAGGCCTACGAGGAGCTCTCGGCGATCGCGCCCACGGTGGTGGTCAGCGGTGATCTGACGCAGTGGCAGCAGCAGTTCGAGTTCCTCGCGGTGGACGTCTTCGACGAGCCGCAGGTGTACCGGGACGCGGTCGCCGAGTACGACGCGCGCGTGGTCGCGGTCCGCGACGCCATCACCGTGCCGCCCGGTGAGAGCGCCTTCGTGACCCTGACCGCCGACGGCTCGGTGTACGTGCTGATCGAGGATCGGGGGCTTCCGAAGGAGTTCGCGGCCCTCGGCTTCCGGCCCGCGCCGCTGTTCGCCAGCGGGCGTTTCGAGCCGTACACGCCCGGCGGTGACATGTACGCGCTGTCCACCGAGCAGGTGGGCCAGGTGTTGACCATGGACACGCTGTTCTTCATCCCCTTCACCGAGGGCGCCCCGTCGGTGGCCGATCTGCGGAACAAGCCGATCTTCGCGCAACTCCCGGCCTTCGCCGCGAACCAGGCCTACGACCTGCCGTACTGGGTGCAGCGCGGCGATTTCCACGAGGCCATGGAGATGCTGAACCTCGTCGAGCAGACCTTCGGGCGGGGGTGAGCGCGGTGGCGAGCGGACGATTCACCGCGCTGCCGCTGGTGGTGCGCGAACTCGAGGTGCTGCGGGTGACCGAGCGGAGTCCGCGGATGCGCCGGGTCACCGTCGGCGGCCCGGAACTGGGTGCCTTCGATCGGGACGGACTGGCGTTGCCCGCGTTCACCAGCCTGGCCTTCGACGACCACGTCAAGTTCGTGCTCGCACCAGACGGCGACATCGCCGACGCGCTCCCGCTGCAACGGGAGAACGGGATCGAATGGCCCACCTCGCAGGTGCGGGTCACCCGGGACTACACGCCCGTGCAGGTGGATCCGGTGGCCGGCGAGGTGAGTTTCGACTTCGTGCTGCACAGCGGTGACGGTGCACGCGGGGACGGTGCCGAGGCGGGGCCGGCCGAGCGCTGGGCGGCCGCGGCGCGCCCGGGCCACACGCTGTGGGCGGTGGGGCCGAAGTCGTCGACCATCGTGCCCGACGACGCGGAGTGGACGCTGCTCGTCGGCGACGAGACGGGGATCCCGGCCGTCGAGAGGTTCCTGCTGGAGCGTCCGGTAGACGGCCCGGCGACGGTGGTGCTGGCGGTCGCCGACGCCGCCGCGGCGCCGGAACTGCCACTGGCGCAATTGGATTCGCTCATCACCGTGGTCGCCGAACCGGGGGACCCGCACGCTTTGGGCGAGGCCGTGCGGGCGCTGCCGCGGCCCGCGGGCACCGGTTACGTGTGGGCCGGTGCGGAGAGTCGTGCGCTGCTGCCGGTGCGCAAGGTGGTGACGCGGGAGTGGGGGATCGCCAAGTCGCACGTGAACATCACCGGCTACTGGCACCGGACGATCGATACCGCGGAGCACGCCGGTGGGGTCGACCGAGACCGCCACTCCGCGGCGGGACGGTTGCTGCCCGTGCTGGCGGGCGTGGTGCATTCGCCGGTGTCGTGGTTCGCGGTGCGGATCGCGCTGCGCAGCGGGCTGCTGCGTTGCCTGGAACCGGGGCCGAGCGGGATCCCGGCGCTCGCCGACCGGATGGGGGTCGGCGTCGAACGGCTCGGACCGCTCATCGATCTGCTCGCCGCCGCGGACCTCGTCCGCCTCGATGACGGGGCGGTGTCGCTGGCGGCCGACGGGGAACTGCTCGTCGACGACGAGCACGTGGCGGAACTGTTCGACGGCGCCCGGGCCGACCAGGTGATGCTGCTGACGGACCTGGAGCAGGCACTGGGCGCGGACACCTCGAACTGGGCGCGCCGCCGCGGCGCGAGCTTCTGGGCCCAGGCCACCGCGGATCCGGCCGAGTATCGCGAGCTCATGGAGGCGGCCGGGCGGCTGGCCTTCCTGATCCCGGCGCTCGAGACGGTGCCCGCCGTGGCCGGTTCCGGCTCGGTGACGGTGGTGGGACCGGGGGCTGCGGTGCTGGCCAACGCTCTCGTCGGCAAGGGCCGGGAGGTGCGCATCGTCGAACCGCGCGCGGTGCTGCCCGTGCTGGCGGCCGACGTGGCGGCACCCGAGGTGGAGATCACCGACGTGTGGCCCAGGGGCGGCGACACAGTGGTCCTCGGGGGCCTGGCGCTGGCGGCCCGCGACGACGCCGAGGCCTTCGCCTACCTCTGCGAACTCCGGCACACCGCGTCGGCCGTCGTCTTGGCGGAGGCGACCGGGACCGACGCGCTCGGCCCGGACGCCCTCGAGCAGGCGCTGCTGCGGGTGGCGGTGTGCGGTGCGCGGCCGCGGACGCGGGACGATCTTCGTCGCCTCGCCGCCCGCGCCTGCTGGTCGGTCGACGAGGTGCGGCCGCTGGGCTGGGGCATCGAGGCGATCACCCTGACGCACGCCCCTCGGTGACGCTGCGCCGCACCACCTGGTTCGCCGTCGCCTGCCTGGTGCTGGCGGGGGTCACCGTGCTCAGCGTGGCGGTCGGATCGGCGGCGCTGCCGCTGGGCGCCGTGTGGTCGGCGTTGACCGCGCCGGACGGCTCGATCGATCACAACACGATCGTGCAGCTGCGACTGCCGCGGACGTTGCTCGGGCTGCTGGTGGGCGCGGCGTTGGGTGTCGGCGGGGCACTGATGCAGGCGCTCACCCGCAATCCGTTGGCCGATCCCGGGCTGCTGGGGGTCAACGCCGGTGCCGCGGTGGCGGTGGCCGCCGGGGTCGCCTTCTTCGGTCTGACGCGGATCGAGCAGTACCTGCCGCTCAGCCTGGCGGGCGCGGTGCTCGGCGCGATCCTGGTGGCGGCGATCGCCGCGCGGGCACCCGGCGGTGCCACCGCCCTGCGGTTGACGCTGGTCGGGGTGGCCGTGACCGCGGTGTTCAACGGCATCGCGATGGGTTTGTCACTGCTGAATCCGCTCTACTTCGACCGCATGCGCTTCTGGGGAGTGGGCAGCATCGCCGACCGGCCGGAGGGCACCGTGGCGGCGGTCGCGCCGCTGATCGTCGTGGGGCTGGCGTTGTCGCTGCTGAGCGGTCGTGCCCTGAACGCCCTGGCGCTGGGCGAGGAGATGGCCGTGGCGATGGGCACGCGCGTGGCCGCCACGCGCGTGACCGGGTTGCTCGGACTGGTCTTGATGTGCGGGGCCGCGACGGCTGCGGCCGGGCCGATCGCCTTCATCGGCCTGATGATTCCGCATGCGGTGCGCCTGGCGGTGGGCGTCGATCAGCGATGGGTGATGGCCTTCGCGGTGGTGCTGGGGCCGGCGCTGCTGCTGACCGCCGACATCCTCGGGCGCCTGGTGATCTGGCCCGACGAGCTCTCCGTGGGGGTGATGACGCCGTTGCTGGGTGCCCCGGTGCTGATCTGGCTGGTGCGTCGCGGGGGAGCCGACCGGTGAGCGCCCAGCGGACCCTCGCGGTCGGCGCGGTGAGTGTGCGCTATCGGCCGCGCGCGGTGGCGGTGAACCTGGTGCTCGGTGCCGGGGTGGCGGTCTGCGTGCTGCTGGCGCTGCTTCTGGGGGAGTACGGACTCTCGCTCGGCGACGTGGTAGACGGGCTCGTCGGCACCGGCGGCAAGCGTGTGGAACTGACCTTCGACCGGCGGATCCGCCGGGCACTGGCGGCCGTGGTATTCGGGGCCTGCCTCGGGGTCAGCGGCATGATCTTCCAGTCGTTGACGCGCAATCCGCTGGGCAGCCCGGATGTGATCGGACTGAACTCGGGCGCCTACACCGGGGTGGTGGCGATGTTGATGCTCGGCAGTTCGGGCTATGCCGCGCTGGCCCTCGGCGCCGTCGGCGGTGCGCTGGTGGCCGCCGCGGTGGTCTTCACGCTCTCCTACCGCGGCGGCGTCGACGGATTCCGGTTGATCATCGTCGGCATCGCGGTGAGCGCAGTCCTGTCGTCGCTGAATCAATGGTTCTCGGTGAAGGCCGACCTCGACGATGCGATGCACGCGGCGATCTGGGGTGCGGGGTCGTTGAACACGGTCGGATGGGTGCCGCTGGGGTGGGCCGTCGCGGCCGCGGCTGTGCTGCTCCCGACGTTGCCGGTGGCGAGCTTCCGGATTCGACAGCTGGAGTTGGGTGATGAGGCCGCGACGGCGCTCGGAGTGCGGGTCGAGCGCACGCGGGTGCTGCTGATCGTCGTCGGTGCGGGCTACACCGCCGTGGTCACGGCTATCGCCGGGCCGATCGCCTTCGTGGCGCTCGCGGCGCCGCAGATCGCACGGCGGCTGCAGAGGCACGGGGCCCCGCTCACCGTCACCGGGGCGGCGCTGACGGGGGCCCTGCTGCTGAGCGCGGCAGATCTGGTGGCGCAGTACATGTTTGCCGAGGTGCGCCTGCCGGTCGGGGCGGTGACCGTGGTCCTCGGTGGCATCTACTTGATCTGGCTGCTGATGCGAGAGAACGCGCGTCGGTGAGCGCTGCGGTGGGGGACTATTCTTGGCAGGCCGCAGATGCCGAGCACGCCGACTCTGCGACGGCAGGACGATGTGGACGGCGTGATCGGTGGGAGTAGGGAGAGTGCGATGACGACGACTGACACGGCCCGCGGGCAGCGGTCGGCGATGCGGGAGCTGACACTGCGGGCGGTGGTCCTGGGCGGACTCATCACGCTGGTGTTCACCGCCGCCAACGTCTACCTCGGCCTCAAGGTGGGCCTGACGTTCGCGACCGCCATTCCGGCCGCGGTGATCTCGATGTCGATCCTGCGCTACTTCGCCAATCACTCGATCGTCGAGAACAACATCGTGCAGACGATCGCCTCGGCGGCCGGCACCCTCTCGGCCATCATCTTCGTGCTGCCCGGCCTGATCATGATCGGCTGGTGGACCGGCTTCCCGTACTGGGAGACCGTGGCCGTCTGCGCGATCGGCGGCCTGCTGGGCGTGATGTATTCGATTCCGCTGCGTCGAACGCTGGTGACCGGTTCGGATCTGCCGTATCCGGAGGGCGTCGCCGCGGCCGAGGTGCTCAAGGTGGGCGACAGCGAGGTGGGCGCCGAGCAGAACCGCGGCGGCATGCGCATGATCCTCACCGGTTCGCTGGCCGCCGCCGGGTTCTCGCTGCTGGCCTCGCTCAAGGCCATCAGCAGTTCGGTGGCGGGCGCCGTCAAGGTCGGTAGCGGCGCGACGATGTACGGCGCGAGCCTGTCGCTGGCGCTGATCGGTGTGGGCCACCTCGTCGGCGTGAGCGTGGGCGTCGCCATGCTGGTGGGCCTGGTGATCTCGTACGGCATCCTGCTGCCGGAGCAGTCCTGGAATCAGCTGGCCGACGGTGACCTGCTCAGCAGCGTCAGTTCGATCTTCTCCTCCGACGTGCGCTTCATCGGCGCCGGTGCGATCGCGGTGGCCGCCGTCTGGACCCTGTTGACCCTCGTCGTGCCGATCGCCCGCGGGATCGCGGAGTCGCTCCGCAGTGCGCGCAAGCGCCGCACCGGGGTGACCGTGGACATCACCGAGCGCGACATCCCCATCCAGTGGGTGGCGATCTCGGTGACCGTCGCCATGATCCCGATCGGCTGGCTGCTGTGGGACTTCCTGCGGGGTACCGAACTGGCCGGCAGCAGCGCCGGGATGATCGCGGTGAGCGTGATCTTCGTGCTGCTGATCGGTTTGGTCGTGGCCGCGGTGTGTGGGTACATGGCCGGCCTGATCGGTTCGTCGAACAGTCCGATCTCCGGCGTCGGCATCGTCGTGGTGCTGTTGGCGGCGCTGCTGCTCAAGACCACGCACGGCAGCGAGGATGCGCTCGCGATGACGGCGTACACCCTGTTCACTGCCGCGGTGGTGTTCGGTGTCGCGACGATCTCCAACGACAACCTGCAGGACCTCAAGACCGGCCAGTTGGTCGGTGCGACACCGTGGAAGCAGCAGGTCGCCCTGATCATCGGCGTCTGCTTCGGTGCGGTCATCATCCCGCCGGTGCTGGAGCTGATGAACACCGCGTTCGGTTTCGCGGGTGCCCCGGGCGCCAAGGAGGACGCGCTGGCCGCGCCGCAGGCCGCCCTGATGTCGTCGCTGGCCGAAGGTGTCTTCGGCGGCGACCTGGATTGGAACCTGATCTTCCTCGGCGCGGCCATCGGCGCCGTCGTGATCGCGGTGGACGAGATCCTCAAGCGGACCACCGCCAACCTCCGCATTCCGCCGCTGGCCGTGGGCATGGGCATGTACCTGCCGATGGCGATCACCCTAATCATTCCGATCGGCGCGTTCATCGGCCGGGCGTACGACAAGTGGGCCGAACGCGATGTGGACGACGCGGACCGCCGCAAGCGCCTCGGTGTGCTGATGGCGACCGGTCTGATCGTGGGCGAGAGCCTCTACGGCGTGATCTTCGCCGGTATCGTCGCCGGCACCGGCGATGACGAACCGCTGGCCCTGCCCTTCATTCCGGAGGGCTACGGCGACTGGGCGCAGCTGGTGGGCGTCATCGTCTTCGTCGCACTGGTGGTGTGGCTGTACCGGAAGGTGCGGTCGGTCGCCTCGAAGCCGTACGACGGTCCGCCGGTCACCTCCGTGCTGTAGCGCGCAGGGGCAGCTCAGCCTGCCAGCAGGCGTTCGAGGATCACCTCGACGCCGGAGCGCTCGTCGGGTGGGGCATCGGACCGATCGAGGCGGTTGCGCACACCTGGAACGTGGTGGTGCGGCGCGAGCTTCTCGGGATGGAAGATCGGGTTGATCTGCCAGGGCCCGTCCCGGCCGGCGGGCCGCCAGCCGACGCGTCCGGCGTCGGTGGAGGAAGTCCCGGCAGCGGGGACGTCCGGGAGCACCGTGTTGTCCCACTGGCCGTGCTCCCGACCGCTCCACCGGTTGTGGCTGCCGCAGGCGCCGCCCAGGTGATCGATGTCGGTGACACCGCCCTCGGCCCAGTCGGGCATGTGGTGGATCTGCGTTCGGATGAACGACGCGGTGCAGCCGGGACCGGTGCAGCCGCGATCGCGACCGAAGAGGGCCAGGCGCTGGGCGAGCGAGGCGAAGCGGTTGCCGCGCCCGAGGTAGAGCACCTGGGACGTGGCCCCGGCGAACACCTCCAGGTACGGCACGGTGTGCGCGGCGTACTGCACCAGATCCGTGACGGGCATTCGGGTGCCGGTCGCGGTGAGCGCGACCCCGGCCTGGCGGGCCAGGTCCTCGTCGGACACGGTGATCACCACCTGCGACGGGATCCGTTCGGGCGCGGGTTGTCCGGCCAGGGCCATCGCCCACTGGCACAGCGCGCGCAGCGCGTCGTGCTGGCGCTGACCGACGGTGCGGTCATCGCGGGCCGCCGCCTCGGCCAGCAGCGTCGGATCCAGACCGGGCTGGTCTGCGGCGCCGCTCGGGGAGTCGGGGTCGTCGGGGTTGTTCATGCCGGGCGCGGCCCACTGGGTCAGCACCACTTCGAGGTCGGCGCGCAGCGTCGGGGTCAGGAGCGCGCGGACCTTGCTCATCAGTTGCCGGTCCTGGGGCTGCAGCACCAGGGTGCGGCGCCGTCTGCGTTCCCGGTCGTCGGTGAGGTCGCCGTCGGGGTCGAGGTGGGCCAGCAGGCGGTTGCCGACGGTGAGGACGCCGTGCGGATCGAGTCGGCGGGCGGCCTCGGCCAGAGACGCCTCGGCCCGCTCGCGGATCTCGGGGCCGACCGTGCTGGGCAGCCGGTCCAGCACCTGATCGATCACCGTCACGTGTTCGCGGCCGATCTGTCCGGCGGCCACCGCCTCGGCGGTCTCGGCGAGCCGAGGTGCGAGTCGTTCGCCGGTCATCGAGGTGAATCGGCCGATCGCCGCGGCCGTAGCCCGGCGACGTCGGGCCTCGCCCACGCCGAGCCGTAGGCCTTCGGAGTAGAGCCCGTGCACGGACAGCGAGCCGGCCACGCGGTAGGCGCTGCGGTCGGAGACCTCCACCAAGAGCGCGGCGTCGAAGATCTCGCCCTTGCGGCGGGTGCGCTCGCGGATCTCCAGCAGGTCGACGAGGGTGCCGTCGGGGTGGGTGGCGAGCGCCGACTCGCGGAGTCGATCCTCCGCAGTCTCCTGCACGCTCAGCAGCTGCTGGTCGGTCAGGCCGGCCAGCAGGTCGGCGGCGTCGAAACGGGGCGCTGGGGACTCGCTGCGGCGGGAAGTGTCGTCGTCCATGGGGACCACCTCCCGCTCCGTCTGCCGCCTACGCGGTTCTCCGCTTCGGTATCCATAATACTCTCCAAATGAGAGCTATACCACAGTGGATTCACCTGAAGTTTCGATAACGAAGGGGCGAACAGCGAGGGCGGTGGTGGTGTGCTCGTGCCGAGGCGCTCAGAAACCGAGCGGTGATTCGAGCCAGGCCCACTCGAGGCTGACCCAGCCCGCGAAGAGCGCGAGTGCCCCGGTGACCCAGAGCGTGGCGAGCACGATCGCGCAGGTGCCGATGGCCAGTAGCAGCTGGGCCAGCAGGTTGCCGTCGATGTAATCGCGGTAGAGGGCGTTGAGCTTGCCCATGATCCAGTGACGTAGACGCGCCGCCCATTCGAGTTCCTGGGACAGGATCAGCAGGCCGAGGAAGACGATGGCCCAGCCGGGCCCCGGGTAGGGGATCGTGATGGCGCCGACCGCGGTGACCAGGACGCCGACGGTGATCGTCACGTAGCGCAGCAGAAAGCCCAGGCGGTGATTGTGTCGGACGTGGTGATAGCGCCGGCCGAGTCGTTTGACGATTCTGGGGGAGTCGTCGGTGCTCTCGAGTGCAGCGGTGGTCTCGGGTGCGGCGGTGCCGTCCGACGGGGTGGGTTCGACGGGCATCGGCGGTCAGCTCTCCGAGGTGAACCGGACGGTGGCGCGCAGTTGAGCGGCCAGATTGGGGCCGACGTTCAACGGCCAGCGGTGCATGATGTAGTCGGCGGCCTGGTCCACGGCCAGCTGGCGGGTGGAGTTGCCGATCCGCACCCAGAACTCGCGCTGCGCGTTCTTCGACGGCGCGAGATACACCGGGCTGGGCGAGGCAGCGACGCTCAGGCGGCACACTTCGCGGGGGCCGTCGTCGGTGGCGACCTCCTCGATGGCGATGTCGGCGCGTGCCGCGGCGTTCTGGCCGAGGCCGGCGGTGACGAGGTCGTTCATCCAGAGCTCGTAGCGGTCGGCGTCGGAGGTGCGCAGCGTCTTGTAGTCGGCGTCGAGTCCGAGTGGGGTCCCTTCGTCGTCGACGCCGATCAGCAGGGTGCCGCCGTCCGAATTCATAAACGCCGCAAGGGTTTTCACGATCACCAGCTCCATGCGAGCGTCCTTCTCGCCGGTACGGAGATTGACGCGCGCCGTGGACTTGAACTCCACCGCGTCGGATTCACCGGCGGCGAGCAGGTCGGGGATGCTCGCCGGGGTCGGCCGCTGGAAACGGGCGGCCAGTGCACTGTAGGCGGCGATGGCGGCGACCGACCCGATCAGGCAGGCCAGAATCGGGATCGGCGCGATCAGTCGCGTCGCCGACGTGATCGTTCCGACGAACAGCAGACCGAGCGCCGAACCGATGATGGCCACCACGATGCCCGACGACAGGCGCAGGCGCGCGCGTGTGCCGAGCAGGAACTGGGCCAGCGTGCTCAGCACGAGCGCGGCCAGCAACACCGCGAGCAGGGCGGCGCCGATGATCCACAGCGGCTCTTTGATCGTCGTCATTACGGCCAATCTACCGGGCCGCTCGCGGGTCAGTGCAGAGCGATGGCCCCGCCGGTGGGGGTGTCGGTGGGTCCGTCGCCGCCACCGATGTCGCGGCCGATCCAGACGGTCGGGGTGAGCTGGCGGTACTCGTGGAGGCTCAGCGGCACCCCGTAGAAGTCCAGGGTGAAGTCCGCCGCATGGACCGGCTTGCGATCGATGCGCGAGACCGAGGACACCAGTGGCCCGCCGAGGTCGGGGCCGAAGAAGTAGTTCTTGTAGACCCACGGCTGGCCGGCCTTGGTGGTGAACGTGAGCGAGTCGCCGAGGGTGCCCTGGGCGCGCGTCATCGGGAAGGCTACCGAGCGCGGAAGCTGGTTGCCGCCGATCTCGAACACCGGGAGCAGCGAGATCGTCTTGGTGCCCCGCGGAGCCTCGCCGAGCGGAGCCTGGGCGAACAGGTCGAGGATCTGGGTGGCCGAGCAGCGGTTCATCAGGGCATGAACCGTTCGTTTCGCGTCGGCCTGGTCGACGACGCACGAGCCGGTGGTCGGCGCCGCCGAGGCCGTGCCGACCGCCGGCAGGGTCAGGGTGAGGGCCACGGGGAGGGCTCCGACGAGTCGTCGAAATCCGGGTCGCGTCATGGTGTGCAGATCTTTCACTAGCCCCCGAACAGGTGTCACCAGAAATGGTGACATAGGGACGAGACGGGCGGGCAGGTACCGGCCGATACGCGGGGCTTCCAGGCCCCTGGACTAAGCTTCGGAGCGGTCCGGTTCCGGGCCGAGTGGGGGCTATAGCTCAGTTGGTTAGAGCCGCGGACTCATAATCCGCTGGTCCCGGGTTCGAGCCCCGGTGGCCCCACTTCTCGCTCCTCTGGACGTGCGGACGGGGCGCGCGCAGTATGGAGGTGTAGCCCACCACCGCGCGCGTCGACCGGGAGGCCGCCATGGCGAAGATCGTTCCGAACATCTGGTGCGACGGGCATGCGGAGGAATCGGCCGCGTTCTATGCCTCGGTGCTGCCCAACACGACCGGCGCTGTGCTGGCCCGCTACCCGGACACGGGCTTGCCCGCGTTCCAGCAGCAGATGGCGGGTAAGCCGCTGACCGCCGAGGTGGTGATCGACGGCTACCAGGTGATCCTGATCAACGCGGGGCCGGAGTTCCCGCCCAACCCGTCGATCAGTCTGCTGCTGACCTTCGACCCGACGCGGGACCCGGACGCCACCGCGACTCTCGATCGCGTGTGGGCCGGGCTGGCCGACGGCGGCGAGGTCCTGAGGCCGCTGGGGGAATACCCGTTCAGCCCGCGCTACGGCTGGGTCCGGGACCGCTACGGCATGACGTGGCAACTGATCCTGCGTGCCGACGACCAGCCGCCGCGCCCGTTCGTGATGGGGGCGATACTGTTCTGCGGTGCGGCGCAGAACCGGGCGGGTCCCGCGCTGGAGCTGTACACCTGGCTGTTCGACGACGCGGAGGCGGGTGTCCGGCAGACCTATCCGGAGGTCTCCGGTGCGGCCGCGGCGGGTGCGGTGCGGTACGCCGACTTCGCCGTCGGCGAGCAGTGGTTCGCCGTGATGGACGCCGCCGACACCGAGGACTTCTCGTTCACCTGCGGGGTGTCGTTACAGGTGAACTGCGCCGACCAGGCCGAGATCGATCGCTACTGGGAGGTGCTGTCGACGGTGCCGGCCGCCGAGCAGTGCGGCTGGTGCGTGGACCGGTTCGGGGTGAGTTGGCAGGTGGTCCCGGCCGATATGGAGTCCGTGATGGTGACGCCCGAGGCGTACACCGCGATGCTCGGCATGAAGAAGATCGTGCTCGCCGACTTCCCCGCCTGAGTAGATCTCGCCGGACCGACGGCGACCGGCAAAAACCGAGAATCCCCGGCCGACCAGTGGTCGGCCGGGGATCGTCGGCTCCGAGAGGGGTCAGACGCGACTCTTCGGTGCGTCCGGCTCCGTCTCCTCATCGGGCGCGAGGGCGTCGAAGGCGCTGATGCCGTCGGTGTCGTCGACACGCTCCAACAGCTGTCCCTCGGCGAGCGATTCCGCAGTGATCTCCTCGTGCACCGACGTCGCCAGCGGCTTGGGTTCGATGAACAGCAGGGCGATCAGGGCGATCGCCGCGAGCGGCACCAGGAACAGGAAGATCGGCAGCAGGGCGTCGTTGTAGGCGTGGATGATCGGATCGCGCAGCTGATCGGGCAACTGGTTGACCCCGGCGGGCGTCAGGTGCTTGCGGAAGTCGTCGCTGTTGGCGGCGCCGAGGTCGGCCCCGCTGCTGCTCAGCTTCTCGGACAGGATCGTGATCAGGCGCGATGCGAAGATCGAACCGACCACCGCCGAGCCGAGGGTGGCGCCGACCTGACGGAAGTAGTTGGCCGCCGCGGTCGCGGTGCCGACGATGGCGCCCGGGAACGAGTTCTGCACGATCAAGGTCAGCAACTGCATGGCCAGACCGATACCGACGCCGAGGATGGCGAGGTAGGTACACATCAGCCAGGTCGGATCCTCGACGGTCAGCGTCGAGAGCAGGCCGAGGCCCACGCCGATCAGGACCGAACCCGCGATCGGGAACGCCTTGTACTTGCCGGTCCGGCTGACGATCTGCCCGGAGGTCACCGACGCGACCAGCAGGCCGCCCATCATCGGAATCATCAGCAGGCCGGCGACGGTGGCGCTGACGCCGGTCACCATCTGGATGTAGGTCGGCATGTAGCCGAGGGCGCCGAACATGGCGACACCGATCATCAGGCCCGCGATGGTGGTGAGCACGAAGTTGCGGTCGGAGAACAGGGCCATCGGAATCACCGGATGCTCGGCGCGCATCTCCGCGAGGCAGAACAGCACGGCCAGCACGACGGTGGCGACGATCAGGCCGATGATCTGCGGGGACGCCCAGTCGTAGGTGGTGCCGCCCCAGGTCACGACCAGGACGAGCGCAGTGGTCGCCGCGGCGACCAGGGCCATGCCGAGGTAGTCGAGCTTGGGCCGGTCGGTGACGTCCTTCTTGGGCAGCTTCAGGAAGACCGAGCACGCGGCGATCGCGAGAATGCCGAGCGGGATGTTCAGCCAGAAGGCCCAGCGCCAGCCGGGGCCTTCGGTGAGCCAGCCGCCGAGCAGTGGCCCGGCGACCGACGACACGGCGAAGACCGCGCCCATGGCGCCCATGTAGCGGCCGCGTTCGCGGGCCGGCACCACGTCGGCGATGGCCGCCTGCGACAGAATCATCAGGCCGCCGCCGCCGATGCCCTGCAGGACACGGGCCGCGATCAGCAGCTCGATGTTCTGGGCCAGGCCGCCGACGATCGAACCGAGGATGAACAGCCCGATGGCCACCAGCAGCACGGGCTTGCGGCCCAGCAGGTCGCTGATGCGGCCGTAGACGGGCATCACGACGGTGCTGGCCAGGATGTAGCCGGTGATGACCCAGGTCATCTGATCCACGCCGTCGAGCTCGCCGACGATGGTCGGCAGGGCAGTGGACAGGACGGTCTGGTTCAGCGATGCCAGCAGCATCGTGATCATCAGGCCGATGAATAAGAAGAGCAGGCTGCGGTCGGCGGACTTCTCCGTGGACTGCGTGTCGGCGGTCGCCGCGACCGCGGTGGGGGGTGTCGTCATGCGATGTCCTTCAAAGCTTCGCGGAAGGTGGTGATGGCCTTCTTGATCGCGGTGGGGTCGGGGTTCTTGAGGATGTCGGGGTCCTCGCAGTGCGCGAACCGGAGGATGGCGCCGGCCAGGAGAACCAGTGCGCGCACGCTGTCGGCGGTGCTGGGGGACCGGTTCTGCTCGGCGACCCGCTCGGTGAGCACGTTGACCAGGAGTTCCTGGGTGGCGTCCCGGTGCTCGCGCACGCGGTCGAACAGCTCGGTGTTGGCGGCGACGATGGCGTGGACCTTGGGGTTCGCGGGCGAACCGAGCGACGCCAGGGTCGTGACGGTCAGCTCCACCGCCTGCCACAACCGGTCCTTGCCGGGAGAAGTTCCGTCCGGCGGCGGCAACGAGGGATGCAGGAAGGCCTCGACCGCGTGGGCCGGAATCTGCGGCTCGCGAAGTCCGAGGACGGCGTCTTCCTTGGAGGGGTAGTAGTTGAAGAAGGTGCGGCGGGAGACGCCGGCGCGCTCGGCGATGTCGGCGACGGTGGCTGCCGCCAGGCCGTCGCGCAGCGTCAGGTCGACGGCCGCCTCGTGGATACGTCGGAAGGTCTCGGCGCGTTTGCGGTCGCGAACACCGACGGTCGGGCCCTCCTCGATAGAATCTTGCACCAGTGCAGTATTGCACTAGTGCAAAGTCTGGTCAAGGGGTTCGAGGATGCTCGCGGATGCGGGAAAGGTCGGCGTCACGGCCATCGACAAGCGGCCCGTGCGGGGTCCGGTGCAGGCGGGGCCGTACGGGCTGTACGCCGACGTGCAAGCCGATCGCAAGTATCACGGCGGCCTGGACCAGGCGATCTATGCCTATTCCGCCGAGGACGCGCGCTACTGGGAGGGTGAACTCGGCCGGACGACTCCGGCGGGCTGGTACGGGGAGAATCTGCGGGTGGAGGGCCTCGACCTGACCGGTGCGCGCATCGGGGAGCAGTGGCGGATCGGCGAGAAGCTCGTCGTCGAAGTCACCGCGCCGCGCATTCCCTGCCAGACGTTCGCCCGCCGGGTGGGCGGCGACGAGCAGCGCGGCTGGGTCAAGCGCTTCATGCAGGCCGGTCGGCCGGGCCTCTACCTGCGCGTGGTCGACCGCGGCGCGGTGGCGGCCGGGGATCCGATTACGGTGCTGTCGTCGCCCGAGTCCGCGCGGACCATCGGCGACGTCTTCGCCGCGCGCGGCTAGCGCGGGCGGAGCAGCAGCCGGTAACAGGCGCTGACCGGTCGGCTTCCGAGTCTTGGTCAGCTCGTCACCTGGTCCAGCAGGTCCGCATTCCCTCCCGGCTGTCGAGCGTCTCACCCTTGCTGGGGAAGTACCAGTTGATCTTGAGGTAGGCGCGCTTGCCGTCGCACGTACCGATGTCCGAGACCACCACGGTGGCCGGAATGTACTGCTCCCTTCCCACCCGACCGCCTTCGCGCCAGGTGCCGATGCCTACGCCTTCTGCGTGATCGGCTCCCCAGTCGGACCAGGTGATGTCGCGAATGCGGCTCGTGGGCGAGCCGCCGGCGTAAACCTCGGCAGGCTTCGCGGTTCCGAAGCCACGTCCGTTCGATGGCATTGAACCGAGCACGGTGGTCTGGTCGTCGCTGCCCGCTGTTGGTGCTTGATTCCCGGTTCCGGTAAAGGTCTCTGCCTTCTCGTTCGAGAGGAACACGCCCGCTCCAGTCGTCGTGTTCCAGACGGTGAGTCCGTTTTCCTGCGAGGCGATCGCCCAATTCTCGAAGTAGTACTGCTTGCCGTACTCGACGCGCGGGACCTGATAGCCGTCGTTGGCGGGCCGATTCATCCAGCCGGTGGTGCCGCTGCTGCCATAGGGAGCACCGACATGGTTGTGCGCGAAGGGAAACAGCCATTTGCCTTTAGTGCTGCCGCCGATTTTTTCGGTCCCCAGCGGGCTGTTGACGGTGTTCATGCTCCGCACGCCACACTGGCCCTGCTTTCCCCCCGGTCCCGGTGACTGGAAGTCGCACCCGATGCCGCCCGTCGGAGTAAGCAGGTGGGCCGACGTGAGGCGGCCGTACCGGCTGACGTAGGTCGGTAACGGAGTCGCAGAGACCGGCCGTGATCCACCGGCCCCGGGATAAGCACCGGGCACTGGCGGGTCGGGCTGCGCCGACTCCGGCGCTGGGCTGCCTGCCGACGGGTGTGCGGAACCGCTGCTGGTGTCCTCGGGACCCAGGCTGGTGCTGGCTGGCATGGCTGATCGTTCTCCGTCGCTGTCGTCCCGGGTGACGACCCAGCCGAGTGCGGCGGCGACGGCGACGGTGAGGGCCAGCGCGATTGTGGCCAGGACGGGGATCGATGCGAGCCCGCTGGCGGCGGCAGCCGACGTGCTGAGTGCGGCCGGTGCTGCGGCAGCTGCGCCCCCCGGTGTGGCTGCCAACGCCTGGAGCGCTGCAGGATCCAGCGGCGGCGCGGCCGAATCGGCCAGCTGCGCGTCGTAGGTTGCTTTCCGTGCGGGGTCGGAGAGGATTGCCCTCGCCGTCTCGAGCTGAGAGCGCAGTAGTGCCCCATAGAGTGGTGTAGCCCGGTGACCGGGACCATGACGAGCAGCGTGTCGTTGCTCGGAGCGGGAGCGGTCACCGTGTGATCCTTCGAGGAATC
>NZ_JBHLWV010000027.1:0-244158 GCF_042432625.1 Gordonia phosphorivorans
TCAACGGCTGGAACGACCGCAAACACCCCTTCGTCTGGACCAAGACCGCCGAGGACATTCTGAAGAAAGCTCAACCGAAAACTAATTAATGACACGAGACACTAGAGCTCGATGGGCTTCTCAGGAGGCCGGCCCCGGACCTCGGGAGAAGCGAGCACATGCATTTCGCCGAACAAGGGACCGGCGACGGTTGCAGCCACCGTGATTCAGGCGCGTTTGAGATTCGGGATACCCAAACCCCGCGCTGCTCGGCCCCATCATGCTTCTCGACCTTGCGTCCGGACGCGCCGAGTCTAGACACTGTACGGTCGCGCAAACCGGGTCCGCGCGAGCATTCATTCGTTTGACCGATGGCGACCGGCGCGCCCAAGTACCTATGGTGAGCGATGCTGCCATCTGCCGCCGGGCAACGAGGGTCCGGTCAGGCTCCGAGGACCCTCCCGTACAGCTGGAATCCTTAACGTCAGCGAGGCCCCGATGTGATGTGGCAGACTGCCGACAGTGAAGGACCGTATGACCGCATACAAGAAGGGCGCAGAGTAAGTGGCTGCCAAAGACGACGAGGGCAAGTCGAGCTGGAAGGAGGTGCCTCCCGGCGACAAGGAGTCCGGAACCCCCGACGATGCGTTCGACGATTTCACCTTCTGGGTCCCCAGCGACGGCCTAGAGAAGGAAATTTTCGAGGACGCCCGCGATGCGGGACGTAAGGGCCTCCCAAATGTCGAGGGCCCCAATCCTCTCGATGAGCCCGATGCCCTAACGCGGCTCCGGAGTGTCGTGACTGATCTGTGCTACGGGAGAACGAAGGTCGCCGTTAATATCTTTACGCCTTCCCGGCGGAAAATTGCGGAGTACTCGGAGACGGTAGTGCTCGGCGCGGCGAGTTCGGCGAATGACCGCCGCGCTGCGGCACAGCTGAAGGCAATTCGCGTTTCCCTCGCTGGATTAGAGGCGGAAGTCGAACGACTCGAAGACGCCCTCAACGCACGGTTGCAGCTGCTAGAGACTCACTTCGACCGGCTTGCCAGCCACTACACCCACGAGTTAAAGCAGCATCACCCCTTCCCCGATATTCTGGAGTTGAGGTGGAATCCCGAAAAGTTCCAGTTGGAGGACGACATGTTTGATTTTGGCCAGGACACAGCCCGGAAGGACCTGCGCCGGGCTCGAGAGAAGGATCAGTGATAAGCCGGCGAAATCTACGGCGGGCGCCTCTGGCCGTCGCCATCGGCCTCGCGATCACCACGATAGCCGCCTGCGGGAGTGACAATGAGCCTCCTGAGAACGGCACCGTCGTGCTCGCGGATGCCTCGGCCAGTGCAGAGCAATCCGAGATGAAGAATAAGGCGGCCGAGGAGTTCGCGAGCGCTGTCGGTCGGCTTACGGCGCCTGGCAAGGTCACACTGATGGCCTTCAACACGCAGGTCGGTTCCTCGCCGTGCGAGCCGGTGGTGGCCAGCCTTCCGTGGGATCCCAACTCAACCACGGTTGATGACAAGAAAAAGGAGCTTGTCGCCCAGGCACCTGCGGCAGTGGCCCCGTACTTCGAGTGTGTCGAGACCCATACGAGCGTTCAAGGCACCGACATCATCGGTGGCATCGCCGAGGCCGCCGACGTGCTGCGCAGTACGCCCGGCGACAAGGCAATCAGCCTGGTGACCGACGGGTGCAACAACAGCTACGGCGCGAACACTTGTGCGATCGAGGTCACCGACCCGGCCTGGCGGTCCGCGCGAATCGAAGCCCTGCCGACCGAAATGAAACCCGACCTGACCGGAGTCACGCTGACGATTACCGGCCTAGGCCGCGGCGCGGATATCAACAGTGCACAAGTTCAAGGCCTGAAGGCCTTCTTCAGAGAGTACGCAGAGGCAACCCATGCAACCTACGCAGGATAAGACCGCAGCGCAGTCCGCTGGGGGAGTGACCGAGCGCCCTTTGGGAGAGCTGGTGGCAGCAACCGCCGCACTAGTGAGTGTTGATAATCAGAACAACCCAGTGATCGACGAGACGACCGCCGCACAGGCGGTCGGCATCGCGCAGAAGATCGGGCAGATCGACGGCGGCCAGCCGGGCTGCGATGTTCATTCGACACAACACGTCCTGCCGAGCGAAAAATTCATGGCGGCGGCTGTCAAGGCGGAGTTCCCGGAGATCGGGCGACGGGTCGACATGGCAATTAGCGAATCCCGCAGCGGGGTTGCGCTCTCCAGAGAGACCGCGAAAACAAAGGGCAGTTCGTTCCGCGACTCGGTCCGGAGCGTCCTGTCGCGCCATCGCCTGTTAATCCTGGCGGTCATTGTCGTTGGCTTCATCGAGTGGATGATCGGTACGGGGTGGACGCAGCGTGTCTTCGACCTCACTTCCGATCAAGCGCACATCTTCGCACTGGCCCTGCCGGTCCTCTTCGCCCTTGTCGGCCTGGCTGTCGCACAGGGAGTGATGGCAAGCGCAGAAAACCGCGCGCCTCGGATCATCAAGTCCGCAACGGCGCTGCTAGTTCTTCTGATTCTGATTGTGATCGTGTGTGCTGGCCTCATCATCTCCGAAACCGTTGTTAAAGGCAGCAACAGTGGCGGGGGAATCTCCGGAGGTGGGATTTCTGGTGGAGTGGCGACCTCTGACGGTTCCGGTGATACCGGGTACCATCTCGTAAAGCTTGGGGTTTACGTATCCCTCCTATTGATGGTCACCGCACTCGTCATGCTTCTTCACCTCTTGGACCTGTGGCGCGAACGCAAGAAGGAAGTCGCTGCCAACGCACTGGCTGCGATGTCGGCAACGACACCGGCCCAGATCGCTGCCGCCAATATGCAGTACCTCGAGTCGTTCCTCGACGTATACGACTCCCTTATCGCCACTCGTGAGGCCATCGTCACCAGCTACATTGCGGGCGTGCGCGCCGCCCTCAAGCCTGACCTTGGCGACGTTTGGTCTGGCGAACACCTTCTGGATCCGTTGGCGGAACCCAAATGGGTCGAGGAGCTCAAAGCAGAAATCGCCACGCTACGTGCAACTGCGTAGTCGGCCGATCCACTCCAGCGAAAAGGCGATGCGGCCCGCCCGTGTCGCTTTTTCGTCTCTCCGGGTTGTGCTGGCTCGACCCGAGTGCCGACGGTAAGTCCGATCAGACAGATCAGATCCCAACTGTAGGCGGCGGATCGTCGAACGAACAGTTGATGAGGTCGCACTCGGGTCCGAGGCGAACACCGAAGGCTTCCTCCACCCCGTCCCGGATGTGCGCAGCGAATGCCATGACGTCGGAAGTCGTGGCACCGCCGCGATTGGTAACTGCCAGCGTGTGGCGACTCGAGAGCTGGACACGCCCGTTGCCCCAGTCCGCTCCGTAGCCGCGGGGGAACCCCGCGTTCTCGATCAGCCACGCAGCGGGAAGCTTGGTCCCCGCAACATCGGGGTACTTGGGGCATTCGCTCGCCCGCGCCGGGACCTCATGGAGCACCGGGTTCACAAAAAACGAGCCGACGCTCCAGGTGTCGTGGTCCGCCGGATTGAGCACCATCGCCCGCTCGGTGCGCATCGCGACGACGGCCTCACGAAGAGCTGCGACGCTGACTGTGTCTCCAACTTCGACGTCCAACCTCTGGGCGAGCCCTGCGTAAGCGATCGGCTGCGACTCTCCGGTGCGAGGCAGCTCGAATCCCACTGACAGCACTACGTACCGCGGGTTTCGCTTGAACAACGACTTCCGGTGGCTTCCGAACCCACAATCGTTGAGTGGAATCTCGAGAACGACGCCGTCGTGCCGATCGTAGGCGGTCACATGGGTCAGGAAGGTTGAGACCAGAGCTCCGTACGCACCGACGTTCTGGACCGGGGTCGCCCCAGTCGATCCGGGGATCCCAGACAGCGGCTCAAGCCCCCCGAGTCCGCTCTCGATAGTCGCGACCACGACTGAGTCCCAGAGTGCGCCGGCGTCCGCGAGAACCCGCCCGCCATCGATAACGACTCCGGACGTCCGAACCTGAACGGCCGCTCCTCGGAAACCAGCATCGCCAACAACAAGATTCGAGCCATCGCCCATGATGAGGACCGGCACCTTCTTGGCGTCGAAGTGCTTGACGACCTCGACCAGTTCTGCAGTCTCTCGTACCGCTACGAACTCGTCGGCGGGACCTCCGACGCGCATCGTGGTCAACTCGGCGAAGGTAGTAGTCACGGCGTCATTATACAAGCGGCCCGACATGGACGATCCGTCACCAACCGAAACCCACCGGTCCGGCGCCGGTCACCCTCGGGCCTACCAGCCGCTCACAGATCAATTCGATCGGGTTATTGATAAATTGGACGTTCTCAATGCGCCTGATCCGCAGTTCTTCGGCTATCGCAACTCTATTAAAGTAAGCGTACGAGCCGACGATGACAAGTTCATCGGTGTCCATCTGGCCGTCGATATGAGTTGCCAAAAACAGTTGGATGTTTCGCCGATGAAACGGTTCGAACAATTCGGAATCCAATACTTTGGCAAGGTTCGCCGTTTCATATTTCTTGGTCAACTGTTCTTTACGCGAGACCGTCTGTATATCTACCGTTGAAGCCAGGTCTTCGACCTGCTTTTCAGTGAGTTGTTGCGCAGAATAGGCCGCCAGCACGAGCTTCCCAAAGTAGTAAGCGCTACCTTCGTCGCCGAGCAGGTGCCCTCGACCACCGACCTGCCGACGTATCGAGCCGCGGTGCACCTCGACGAGAACGGAACCCGTTCCCATCACGGCTATCACACCACTCTTCATGTCGAGAGCGTGAACTACCCCCTGAATGTCAGTAAATATCGCCACTGACGAGAAGTGAGTGCGGAACAGGCCGTGTAAGACCTGCCTGTTCCCTAGCTTCCCCATACCGGCGCCGAAGAAATACAGCGGAACCTTGGTAGTTATGTACGATTCCAGGAACTGTTTGCTGTCGCCGAAGAACGCTTCGCAGAAGTTGACTGGATGGTAGCTCTTGGTGTCGAAAAACACCCTCGAATTATCGAGGTAGACAAACGCCCAAGACGTCTTCGTTCCGCCCGAATCAGCGATGACACACGCCAGCTTTTTGCCGGTCATGATGTCCGTGCAGAGGCGATGTTCACGACATCTCCATGGGAGGGTCGGTCACCGGAACGTCGAGCAAGACCTCGGCCGCATCCACCAAGAGGCGCCGCGCCGAGCGCATCGCCGACAGCGTCTCTTGGAGGAGGTACTCGGCCGTGAGGGGCCGATCACCCCAACCCGCTCCGAAACCGACGGCGTCGACGTCGAGTCCGTGGGCCAAGTACAGCCGACGCACGCCGTCGAACGCCTGGAAGGGCACGAACACCTGGGTGGTGACGATCAACGCCCGCTGCCCCAGCTGGGGCTCAGACACTCTGGCCCAGAGCGCGAAGGTGTCTGAGGTGTCAGGCCGGAACGGCGGCCGACTCGTGTGCGCCGACAGCACCTGCCCACGCGGACCGCCGCCGTCGCGCAAATCGGCTACACGCTCATGGGTGTAGGCCAGCGGGGTCTCCCCGGGCTCACCGAATGCTTCCCGCCATTCCTCGCACAGGACATCTGTCGCCACGCACCCGCAGACCAGGATCGGAGCCGCCGATATCAGTGAGAACTCGCGCTCCGCCGCCCCAATCATCAGGTCGAACTCATCGCTTGCACCGCGGGCGTAGTACTCCACCGCAGGCGCCTCGGGTGGTTCGGCGATGAGGAAGCGGGGGCTGCCGAGGAAATACAGTCGGCCAAGTTCGTAGTTCCTGCCAATTTGGCTGGCGTATTTGGCACGCAGCTGGGGTGACGAATAGCCGCCACCGAGGATCAGCGTCTCGTCGTACTCCGGGTATCTGGGGGCGGCCTCATTGACCAGGCCCAGCTGAGCGGCGAGCCGGAAAATCCGCTCCCGGCGGTCATCGGAGAAGTCGGCAGCGACGGCCTGATGGCGCTCGCGATACCCCGTCGCGCCGCGGCCGCGGAAATCGAAATGCTCGGCGGCGATCTGCTCCACCGCGATCGTCCGCCGGAGGACGTCGACCTGATCCGCCGTAAGCCTTCCGTCTTCGGCCGTTCCGCGCAGCAGGTCCGGAATCCAAGCAGGCAGCGCTTCACCGGAATGCAGCCAATCGTCGTCGGGCGGCGGCGACGGCATTGATCCGCTCGGCGGCAGGTGCTCACCGAACTCGACGAGCAGCTCGCGCATCGGTTCGCTGAACAGCCAGCCGGAGACGAAGCCGAATGCGTGTCGGGAACGTTCTCGGGGATCGTCGCTGACCGGCAGGGCACTGCCCAGCAATTCACTCAGCATGAAGCGCTCGCGTCGCTAGATTCGCCAACGTCAAACTGCACTGCAGTGTCTCCTGGTTTCCACGCCGTTACCCCGTACGTACGCTACCAGCCGGCCCCATTCCCCCGGGCCCAGTCCATCAGCGATGGCGGCGCACTGTGCAGCCCTGAGCAGCTCCGGTAGCGTCTGGTCTGTTCCCTCCCGTACAGCCGTGACGATCCTGCTCGACAGGTAACCCGCTCCACGATCGTCAACCCCGCCGATACCGGCGACGACTGACGTCGCGCCGCCCAGCATCAGAGCGACAGACAGCGCCAGCGGCTCACTGTCTTCGCCGATCTCCCCGGAGTGGCATGTCGCCAGCAGGACCGACCGAGGCCATTTCAGGGAGAACGCCTGCGCGACAGTCAACTCCTTCGCCAACTGAATCTTCTGCCGGAGGCCACTGCCCGCGCAGTGCGCCGCAACATGCAGGAATCCCGTGCTTTCGGCGTGCTCTGCAAGGAGCTCCGCCAGATCTGTCGATCCTGCGGCGCGGCTTTTCCAGCCTCTCTCGTCAAGCAGGACATGAACCTGCTCCCCCGGCCCCGGCCGGTACTCCCAGCTCGCCAACTCGGCCGTCAGATCCAAAGGCGAGCCGACCGCACGACCATTGCGGACGACGTCTCCGGCAAGGTAGGCCATGTTCGGCCCCGACACCGCCTCGATTACCTCATCGGACAAGTTCGGGAGACTCGGTACCAGCGCGATCGTGTACCGCTCCGCGAGGAACTGGTCGCCTAACTGCAACGCCGGCCATGGGACCTGGTCATGCTTCTGATGCGGTGAGATCAACAGCATCGACGCATCCCCTTCACCGAGGTCAGCCGGCAGCAAAGCTTTCGGCAGGCCCTGCAGCCATTCGGCGGCCAACTGGTCCTTGCCTTGCTCCGCGTTGAAGGACCCGTAAGGTCCGGTGAAGGTGAACTTCCCTGTCGGGGAGATGTGCGTCTTGAACCACGACTCGTCGGACGGGTTAACGGTTCTCGCCAACCAGACGAAGTCCAGCGCCTCCGCACCGTGCAACCGGTCGCGGATGTCATCGGGCTCGGCCTGCATCTCTCCAGTCATGTCGATAGACAGGGGCCCGAGCCTTTGCAGCACCCTGGTCTCGTTGCGGCTGATATTCAGTTGAGCGTTGCGTATCTTCTCGAGCGCGGCCTCCTGGTCGGCACGAACCGATTCGCTGAACTCGGATTCGAGGTTCCCATTCCAGAGGATTTCCTCCTGCTCGGCGATCTGGGTGAGGTAAGTGCGAACCACCCGCGGTAGGTCAACGGCCGGATCTCGCAGGAGAAGCCCGAGAGTCGACTGTTTCACAATTGTGGCCAGTCGGAATCCCGCTTCACTGGCGATGGCCGGATTCCGGGCACACATGAAAGCGACGTCGCCGAGACACGCCCTCAGAACGAGCGCCAGTGAACTGCCGCTCCGCGCCAAAATCCGCCACCTGGTCATGATCCGCTCGACGGCGGCAATCGCGTCCAGTGCGCGCTCCACCACCTTAGTGGCCACCGGACCATCGAGTCGGTTGGTCACATCCATCGCGCAGAGCGTGGCGTTCAGTTGGTGGATGACATATTCGGCCGAGTCAGTTCGGCCTGCGCTCAGCGCATCTGGCACATGCACTGTCAGGGCATACACGAGATCATCCGCGGAGCTGCGACCACACAGATACTCAGCCAACGCCCGCGCGAACAGCACCTTGCCCCGCCACCAGTGCTGACTGATCGCAAGCAATTCCGGACGCTCCGCGGGGTCGGAACCATCGAGGTATGCGGCGATATCCTCGACAGACCCACTACCGCACAGTGCGGCAATCCTCTCGTACTCGAAGTTCCACCGGTAGTACTCCAGGCTCGTACCCGGGATCAGGTCCTCCTCGATGCGGTCGTGCAAAGAGTCCGACCACCGAGTTCCGGGCGAGTCTCCGATCCGGGACGACCTGATCCAGCCGAGAACGATCTTCACCCGCAACTCCAGGTAGTCGACCTCGCCCGCGACGCCACCGCTCTCGTCGAAGTGGCCGATCAAGCCCAACGCAAACTCCAACAGGTGCGCTGCCGTCGGAGCTTCCAATTTGTGTGCATCCCGCCTCTGCCGAAGCCAGCCGAGGTCCAATTCCTTCGTTCTCGCCAGGTGCCCGACCACATCGTCCTCGTCGAACCATTTGCGACGAGAATCACCCATCTGATCGGTGAAGAGTGCGATCGATGCCGCGTGGGCCAGATTCTGCACTCGGTTCGGTGTCGCGTACGGATCGGCCGCTTCACTCGCCCGGGCCAAGTGCGCGGACGCGGCCTGCCGGAGCGGTTCCCGATCGACGACGGGCCGCGCTTTGCGGCTATGGTTAATCCGGATCGCTGTTTCCGCTTTGTGCGCCGTGATGAGCATGTCGTAGCGACTGAGGCAGTTGCGCACGAGACGCGCGCGAGCCCTATCTGGTCTGGTCACTCCGGTCTCGTCACTGCGGCGCTCGCTTCAGAGCGGCCAGCACCCTCTCACGTCGACCAGGCTCGCTCTTCGCGAAGCGGTCGATGTTCAGCCAGCGCGCTCTCCATGTCAGATAGCCCGCGGTACCCCGCAGTTCGGCGATTCCGGTCAGGTACTCCGGCATGATGACACTCCCGATGACGTTGGCATCGTCGCCCCGGCGGTCCAGCCATGCCGCGAGGCTGTCGACATCGTTAAGGTCACACTCCTCGCCCACCTCGGTCGGCGCGAGCAGGGTGTCCAGGGTGCGGTCGGGAAACAACAACAGGAAGTTCAGCCGAAGCTGGACCAACGATCGGAGGTGGCTGTCCTTCAACGACCGAGAGACCTCGGGAGACGGATGCTCCTGCTCGATCTGCCTATAGGCGTCGATGAAACCGCTGACGAGATCTGCGATGAAACCATCCCAGGTGTCAGCGTCACCCAGCGGCGGCAAGCCATAGTCGGCGAGGCGCGGACACATGGGAAGCAGCAGCAGGTACGCCCGGGCGGTCATGATCGACGGCAACTGCTTCACCGTGGGCCCGAGAAGGTGCTTCTCGTCTTTGGTGGGCTTGAGTTTGCCGGTTCCGACGAGGTCGTCGGCCAGCCTCATCGCACGCTCACCGCTCGTAATCCCCACCTGCAGTCGCTGAGCGAGCCGGATGAGCACGTCCTCCTGGTCGTCGTCGACGACGTCGCCGTTCTCAATCAACTCGGACCATCGGCACAGCATGTGCTCCGGTTCACGGCAAGCCGTGCCGGTCCACGCGAGATAGTGCTGTTCGGTGATCTCGTTCAAGACGTGTTTCAGATCCGGGAAATGCGGCGAATCGCTCCACACCCCGGAGTCGATCTCGCCGGTGCGCTGTGTGAGCTTCTCGTCGAGCCTGTCGTGGGCCGTCCATGCATCGAGGTACCCCTCCTCCGTGTCGAGCTTGGAATGCGCCAACGCCTGGCTGCGCAGGGCTCCCAGTGACCGCATGCTGAACACCGACCACGGCAGGCTCTCCGCGAGGTGTGCTAGTTCGCCGATCTGCTGAACCGACGTCAACGAGGACTCCTGCTGCTCCGGCTCGAGCTTGGTGTAAGCCCGGAGGACTCGGTCGATAGCCACCCGGGCAGCCTCGTAGATCGCCCAGCCGAGCAGCCGCAGTTCGACGACAATCTCGTCCGGCGGAACCAGCAGAGCATTCCCGACACGGGCTGCGCGGGCCTCGGAATACGCCCCACGAACGTGTTCGTAAGACTCGCGAATGATCGGGAAGGCGGCATTCAGCGCTTCATCCTGATCGTCCTGACGCTGCAAGTCCTCACACACTTGCTTGAGCCTGCCGGCCCTGGTCCCTTCGGTGCGCCCCACTCGTCGCATGCCCCAATACCCTCCGCCAGTCCGCCGACCCTCGTCTTCACTCACGGCAACTTAATGCGTAGAGTTCCTACTCCACCCGTCGGCGACTCCAAGTTCCTCCGATCGGACGAATCCGACTCGCCTTGTCAGTTCAGGCTGAAGTCTGGCCGTCCGCCTGAGTCGTCTCGTCGATTCGACTGGCCCGGATCGGATGTCCGGCGGTGGTCAGACAGCGACCCGTCTCCAGATCCCACTTCCAGGCGTGCAGGCTGCACATCATCACGCCGTCCTCGATGTCGCCGGTCAGGGTCAGATCGGCGCGCAGGTGGGGGCACCGGCGCTGGACGAGCCAGCCGTCGAGCTCGACATCCTCGGTCTGGTCAGCCTGCTCGGCGTACCAATTCTCCACATACTCGATCCGATCCCGCGACAGGCACTTGAAGAAGGTGTAGATGAACTCGTTGAACTTCCCCACTCGTCCGGCTTCGAACTGCATCGAGAGGAAGATCGAGTTCGACCAGTCGATCTCGCGCTCCTTGATGTTCGTCGAGACGATATCGGCCGGAATCGTGAACCAGTAGCTCGTCTCTTCGCCGTCGTACTCGCGCACTTCTGCGTTGGGAAAGTCGACCACCATGTCGAGCTCACCGATCTGAAACCGGACGGGGCCGCCGACTCCGGCGCGGATCGTGTCCGCACGGCGCAGCAGCGGCTCGAACCATCGCTTCAGTCGCGCCAGCATCTTGTCCGGGGGCAAGACCGCGGCACGCGATCCCTCTTCCTCGGCAACTTCGTCCTGCCGAGTGCTTCGCTGTTCCTCGAAGTATTCCCACTTTCTCTCAAACAGCTCGGTCACCTCGTCATCAGTGAACAGCGTCTGCTCCACCGAGACCTCGCCGTCGTTCATCGTCACGACCGTCCCAGGAATGAAGACGTACCCGCGGTAGTCGGGCGCCTCGGCTTCCATTCGGCCGATGAACTCGGCCTGGTCCGTGAAGATCGAGTCGTTCTCGACGCCGTCGCCGTTGTAGCGGAACAGCTCGTCGCGCAGGAACATCGGCGGGCCGGCCATCGGGAAGACGTGCGGCGCGTCAACCTTGTTGATGTAGTACATCGCCCGGGTGTGTTGCGCCTCCCGCTTGAGGCGCGCGAAATTCTGCTTCGCGTCCTCCGGCAGGTCGTAAACCATCGGCCACCAGATGGCACCAGAGAACTGAGTGAAATACGCATCCGGCTTCGCGAACGTCAGTATCGCCTCCAGGTCGAGCGGATGCGAGTCGTTCTGGTTCAAGATGCTGGCCGTGCCGTCGTCGACAGACAGGCTTGAGTCTCCGATCGGACCGTCGGACGGTGCACGCAGCGGCGTGATCATGATGCGGAGCGGCCCATCTTCGATTACCTTGCCCGCTTCGGTATAGATGATGTTCTCGTAGCCGAGGTACCGAATGTCCTTCTCGAGGTCATTCGTCGGGTACTCCGGCAGCAAGACCTTGATGTCCTTGGGCACATACTTCTCCAGCAGCCAAGGATCGAAGTGGTCGCGGTGCCGATGCGAGATGTAGAGGTAGTCGGCCTTGCCGTAATACTCCCAGTCGAGACTCCGGTTGTCGGGGAATGGGAACCACGAACCATAGAAGGCTGACTTAACCCACGGGTCGCAGAGGATCGTTCCCCCGGCCGTCTCGATGAACATTCCGGCATGGCCTAAGCCTGTGATTCGCATGTACACTCCTGAGCGCTTACTGCGAAGTATACAGAAGCGCCGGGCGGGCCGTTGGTCCCTGCCAGGCGCTTCACGACGTCAACGGCCGCGAGCCAGGCCGCACTGCTCTGCAAGACTTCGCACGTTCGAACGACATATAAGGGCGTCGCCAGCCCGCGGAACCGGTGTAACCTCAGGCCCCTAACGTGCGGGGGACGAAGGGAAGTCACATGGAGATGCTGCAGCTGGGAGACCACGGACCCGAGGTCTCCAAGATCCGGGAGCTGCTCGTGCGTCTCGGACTGCTGCCCGATCCGGGCTCCAGCGTCGAGCCGCACGATCGCTTTGATCACGAGTGCGAACGGGCCGTCCGCGAGTTCCAGGAACAACGTGGGCTAGTGATCGACGGACTCGTCGGCCCCTCGACTCTCGCCGCCCTTCACCGGGCCGTTACTCGCGAGAGCGACCGACGAGGCCCAGCCGAAGCAACTTCGCCCGCAGACCGGACACGACCCCACACACCGATCAGTGACCTCAAAGCAATGGCCGGCGTCGCCACTGACGACGGGGACGACGTCGAGGTGACAGTCTTTGCTCCGCCATCCGCGGTACCGGGCAACGACTTCCTGGTCCAAGCTCTCCTGCACGCTCCCGATGAGGATGACCTCGCACATGCCCTCGCCCTCGAAGCCGATCACGAGGCCACCCGCCGAGGCCACAGCGCCCTCAGCCTGCCGCTACCGGACCGCGCGCCGCTCACCCTCACCCTTTCCATGCCCGGAATGGAGATCGACGATCCCGCCCCAGAGCTGATCTGGAAGGAAGGCAAGGCGGCCGCAGTCCAGTTTGGGGTCGACGTTCCTATTGATTTCCCATCGAACTCGGTGCGCGGCACCGTCACTGTCTTCTGGGCGGGCATCCCAATAGGTACCGTCAAGTGGAAACAGTCCGTCACTCAGACTCCGACCAATTCGTCGGTGGTCCCAGTCGACGGCGTGGCGCACCGGTACCGGCGCGCCTTCATCTCATACGAGAGCACCGACCGCGACCGTGTGCTCCATCGGGTCCAAATGCTGCGCCTCATCACCGATATGAAGTACTTCCAGGACGTGCTCGTCTTGAAGCCGGGAGAACGCTGGCAGAACCGGCTCTACGAGGAGATCCCACAATGCGATCTCTTCCTGATCTTCTGGTCACAGGCGGCGAAGGACTCCGAGTGGGTGAAGAAGGAAGCCGAGGAAGCCCTCCGGGTCGCCGACGACGACACCGTGGAGAACGCGCCGGTTATCATCCCGGTGATCATCGAGAAGCCCGTACCGGCCCCGTGGCCGGAGCTATCCCACCTGCACTTCTACGACGACCTCGTCGCACACATGGAGTCCTGAGCACTCCTGGGCATGTTCGCTGGTCCGAGTAACGGTCGGGGGAACATCTCCGGCGGAAACACTGCTTGATCGACTGTGTTCGCACACATGCACGTTCCCGCGCCGCACAGTTCACGTGCCACCGAGGATCGAGTCTCGACTGGCGACGATATCGCGTTTGAGCTCGTCCACCAACCGCGCGACGGTTTCCCGACGCCCAAACATTGATCCGCAACCCGAAAGACGACGAGGCCGACTCCTCTGTGAGCGGACCTCGTCGTCTTCTCCGCGACGGCAGCGCGACGCTCTTGCAGCCGATCTGCGGATTGTGGTTACGGCGAACTAGCCTCCGTGCTTGGGGATCTGCCAACACGGATGTTCTGAACGGTTGTTAACCCGCGCTTCTGTGCAGTACGCGCAGTTGCAAGTGCATTTAGCCATCGGACTCTCTCCTCGCTTGGTTAGACGGCGGTCAGGCTCTAGGCGATCGCATGCCGATGGTATCGGCGCACAGCCAGCATCGTTGTAGATCGTCGTGTGTTCACATGGACGGACGATGAAGTCACCATCGAGGTCTGCGGCGGGGTCAAGGTCGCGTTAGCGTGGGACGCGAAGGCCTCCTGGTTTGTGAAGCGAAGAACTAGACAGCTCCACTTCACAACCGGAGGCCTTCACCTGTCAGCCGAACTCACCAACGCGAGTCGGGACAACCTCCCTGGACATCACAGCTAGTCGGTCCGTCACCAAGAAGGCGCCGTTGCTGTTGCAGTTGGTGGCAGACGGATGGATTCGTATGTCTGAGTGCGGCCCCGAGTCAGCCGAGGGGTCTGACGCGGGAGCGGCGTGGTCAGCGGCTTAAGTCGCTGATCGTGCCGCCAGAACTATCGTGACGGAGTGGGCCTCGGTGCGGGGAAACGGTTGTCTACTGAACGCCGGACGACTCAGAACCGGCCCATTCAGAAAGTGATTCGCCGATGAACACCTCCGCCAAACCCCGGCGTTACCTCCGCGCACTGCTGACCGGTGTGCTTGCCTCAACACTGGCCGCGGGACTCGTCGCGTGCGGCGACGCCGCAGAAGCCCGACGTGACGGGACCCTCTTCGTCGTCGCCACCGCGACCGCCAACGAACCGTTGCCGGTACTTCCGGATTCGCTCAGTGGCGTGCTTAAGACCGCTGTGGAAGCCGGTGAAGGTTTGCTGACAGTCTTGATCCCGCAGGATGACGGCTCCGTTGCGGCTGCCGGTAGTCCGATCGACATCGTCGTTAAGCGTGGCGACGACGTCGAAAACGATGCCGGCGAGATCGCAAAGGGGCTTGCTCCGATCCGTGCGGCCGTCGATGAGCGGCTCGCCTCCGCGGCGTCAAACAGCACATCGCTGGATCTCCTGTCGGGATTGAACGACGCCGCTCGTCGTTCGAGTGACAGCACAATCGTCGCTATCTCTAGCGGTCTGCAAACCGAAGGTCTGGCCGATTTCGCCGGTCTCGGATGGGAGTTCGACAACGCTGATGTCATCGGACAGCTGTCGGAGGCAGGCTTCTTGCCGGACCTGAGTGGCCGTCGCGTCTACTTCAGCGGACTGGGTGAGGTGGCAGGCAAGCAGGAAGTGCTGCCCGAGCCGATGATTCGGAAGGTCACCTCTTTCTGGCTCGACCTCTGCAATGCGGCCAAGGCCAACAGTTGCGACGTGGTCGCGGGACCGGCCAACGCCGGTGCCACCGGGTCAACAACCCCGGCCAAGCTGGTTCCGGTTCCGGTTTTCGCGCTCCCGCCACTGAACAACGGGATTGACGAGCTGCGGCTCGACTCGCAGGCCCTATTCGGGCCGGACTCGGCAGACCTGCGTCCGGAAGCGACCGCCCAGATGGGAACGCTCGCGGCGCACCTGAACAACCAGGGCAAGGCGATCACCATCACCGGACATGCCTGGAAGTGGGGGCCTGCCGACTCGGCGCGCGACCTCTCGCAGCGTCGCGCGCAGGCCGTCGCCCATGCGCTGACATCGTCGGGCCTGCGGCCGGAACTCATCACGCAGGTTCGCGGTGTCGGGTACGACCAGCTGATCACCCCGGCCGGTGCCGACGAAGACGCCACCGCTGCAGCGAACCGCGTCGTCGTCGTCGACCTGGCGCGTTGAGGCGGTGTTCGTCATGAGTATAGAGATCCAGCAGCCTACACTCATCGCGGAAGAGGAGACACACATGGCACGCTTGTCACCACCGTTCGTACCGGACGCTGCGCACCGTCGCGTCGATGTGACGCTCGATGTTCCACGAGAGGGGCTTCGGCGGAACCAGATTCTGGCTGCGTACTACCTGGCGATGCCCGAGCCCCTACCCGAACGCGGGACGGTCCCCAGGCACCTGAAATCTTGGTCGGGACATCTCGGGGGCACGCAATGGTATCGAACTGAGTTCCCGCAGACCGCCATCCTGTTTGCCGACCCTGCCGTGAATGCTCTCCCGGAGGAGGCGGCGGCGGCCGTAACCGCATGCAACACCTACGTCGATCCGCTGACCAGGTATACGGCGGGCTGGGTGGGCAGCCTGGCGGTTCTCATCCCTCCGGACGTTCGCGGGCCAGCGAGGACGGGGCTTCGGGAGGTCGGCCGATTCGCCGCCGGGCAAGTCGTGCGAGCGATGGCCGCCGCGTCGGGTGTCCTGGAGTCGAGGGGTGTCCTAGAGGGTTTCATAGCCGATCCGTCCCCCCGGCATGAGACTGACGAACGCACGGCGCTCGACGCGTACTTGACCCGGATTGCGCAGTGGGTCAGGGACATCGAGGGGGGCCTCGTCGCGCCACTCACCCCGGAGGGAGTCACTGCCCTCAACGGCTTTGCAAAGGCACTCGAACGTCTTGGAGCAATGGACACCTCGATCGATGCTGCGCTCGTCGCCGCGTACCGCGAGAAGGCTCGAGCGGCACTGACGCAGATCATCCGTGAGAATCCGGACCTGCTGGCCGACGACTATCTGGCTCGAGCGTTCCAATCGGTGATAACAACCTACGTTAACAAGCTCGTCAAAGGTGAGCCGGTGGACCAGATCGGCGCCAGCTACGTCCGGAAGCGAATCGAATCCAAGCGGCTAGACGACGAGAGGAGCACCCGAAGACAGGGTGACTCGATAGATGAGGAACGTCCCACGTCGGCCCCCAATCTCCTCGCGGATCCGGGTGATCCGACACGGGAAATCATCACCGATGATCGGGTGTTGGAGGTGGCGATTAGGTTCCTCGACGCCGACCCTAAACTTCGGACGGAAGCGGGAGGCCTGTGCTGGGAAGCGGAGCAGGTCCGCGCCGAGTTCGCATCGGAACTCATCGAGGTCGATCGCGACAACAGCAACAAGCGAAAGTTCACCCCGCGTGTCCGCGAAGCATGGAAGCAGCAGCGGCCGAGTAATGCTAGGTCGACGTCCGCCATCGCCGCGTCCATGGACTGCGAGATACTCCTTCGCACGACGCTAAAACGAGCGCAACTCGATCTGGAGAATACCTACGGAGGAGATCTGTGATGTGGGGAACCGTTGAAGCCGCCGCGGACGGCAGCATTTCCTGGCACGCCGATGCTGGCGTAGCGCTCGGCCCAATCCTGTTCGAGGTGGACGGGGTGCAGTTAATCGTTGACGCCGCGGCACCCGAGAACATCGTTGCGCTCGCGGCTGTCGATGCCGATAAGTTGCGCAGCGTCGCGCATTGGTTCACTGATCCGGCAGTCATCGCGACGATCGCGGCCGCTGACGACGGTACCGAGACCGAGGGACCGGTGGCAGGCGACGCAGTCCGGCGGGTTGCCACCGTCGAAGCTGTCGACTCGCTCGTGCTGAGCGACCTCGACGAGGGCGTTTTGCTCCTGGACCATGCGTTTGCTGCCACCACTGCGGGCAACCTCGGCCGTGGCGCCGAACATTTCATGCTGGCGAGCGTGGTGGCCGACAGGATGGTTACTGAGATTGCCGACCACGACTACCTGGGGCCGCTAAACAGCCGACTGCTGGAAGCTGTCCTTGCGGCACCCGAGGGTACTTTCCCAGACGGCGACCGCACCGAGTACATATCGATTCTGCGCGGCCGCTTGGATCGGACCGACGGACCGTGGCGAACCTTTGTCGAGGCGAGTGCTTCCGGCGAGCTCGCCCTGACGTTGGGCGAGGCCCAGTCGGTGAGCGCACAGATCGCTGACCTCCGCCTGGTGCCGCGGCGATTGCTGACCTTTGGCGGTCCCGACGTTCCCGAAGTCACCATTACAAATGGTGACGACGAGGTCACCCTGTCCGCACAGCTGCGCCCCTCCGTCGACGTCGATGGTGCCGAAGCCAACGAGGTCTTTGCCGTCGTCGCCGACGAGGAGACCGGTGAGTTGCTTTCCCATGCTCCCGCTCGCGTCGTGGGGGATCGGGTCGAGGCGACGGTGGCACTGCACGGCATCGATCCAGACACTGTGCGCTGTGCTCTGGTGGGCTCGGAAGTTAATATCGATTCGGTCCGCCTGGACGAGATCGGTACCCGAATTGCGGGGATCGACCGGCAGTGTCGGTTCGCCTGGTCCGAGCATCGCCGGGCTGGCGCGCTGCTCGCCTCGGTGAGCGCCTCGTCGACAGAGGCCGAAGTCGAGAAGGTCGCGCGCGCTGCGTCGCGCGCCCGCAAGAGCGCCGAGAGAGAAGTGAAGTCTGCAGCCAAGCGCGCATCCAGACTGTCTGGGACGGCCGGGCTGAACCAGTACGCAGCAGCGGTGACGTGGCTTTCCGATCGGCTCGCTGAGGCGCCAGCGACCGACGGTCCGACGGGACCGACGATTGCCGAGCTATACGCGGTCGCTTATTGAGCCCGCATGACTGACGTTGTTCTCCTCTTGCGAGCGTTCGATGCAGACTCGACGTTCCTCTCGTTCCGCTGGCTGGACGACCCAGACAATCCGGTGGTCCACGCTGTCGAGGCTGCCAAACGTAATGCTCTACTGGCGGAACTCGACGCGGGATTGGTTGGTGGGTCGGAGGCGCGTTTGGAGGAACAGATTCGCGCTGCCGTGACGGGGCCGCTGACCGATCCGACTGCCGAGGCTGCCATCAGCAAAAATCTCGGGGAGTGGCTGCTGCCCGGCCCGATCCGTTCGGCGTTGGCCTCGCGAGCGGCCAGCGGGCGTGTCACGGTCAGGGTCACACCGAGTCGCGCGCTCGCCCGGGTCCCGTGGGAGCTGCTGCTGATAGACGGCTATCAGCGGTTGCTCGAACTCGCCGACGTCGTCTACGAACCGCCGGCAGCGATACATGTGGGGCGGAGCAGACTGCCTGCCTCGTGGCACGACGTCGTCGATCAGCCGGTCTGCTACCTCGTTGATCCGCGGCTGCCAGCGGGCTCGGGGCTCGGGGCCGTGCTTGTTCAACGAGGCGGATCGCCCGCCGAGGACCTCTTCGACGCCCGCATGAACCGCTATCGGCTGACCGTGAACTCGGGAATCGGGGTGGATCTGGATCGCTGGGATCTGCGAGATGACCTGGCCGAGCGACCGCGACGGCTCTTCTACTTTGGGCACGTCTCCTCGACCCTGGACCAACCCGGGTCGGCATCACTGCATCTCGGTGATGACGCCGGAGTCTGGGGTCTGGCGGCAACGATGAACGACGCCCATCGGCCGCTTTCGGCACTCGATCTCCTGCTCGGGACCGCATCGCCGGAACTGGGCCCCTGCGAGGGGGTGCGCCCGGAGTCACGGGAGGCCGGTGCCAACTTGTGGCCGATGCCGCCGCGGGTGGCGCTGATCGCCTGCGAAGGCGGGGCTGATTACCGGAGTTCGGAGACGTTCGGTCTCGTGACGGTGATGTTCTCGGCCGGGGCCGAAGTGATCACGACGACGCGGTGGACGCTTCCGTCGGATCATGCGTTCGCGACATTCGCCGGGGTAGACCAGGTGCCCGGGCCGACACTGGAACTCGCGCTGGCCGTCGACTTCAGCCAGGAAGCCGCGGACCCTGCGGCCGAACTCGCTCGGTGGCAGCGGTTCAAGCTCACCCAATGGCTCGCCGACCCGGGGCCCGCGACCTCGCCGCTCACCTGGGCAGCGGTCGGCTGCCATGTGTGCCCGCCGAGGGCGGTCCTTCCGCCGGAGCCGAAATGACTGCCGCGGGCGAATCCGACGACGTCGAGTTCGAAGAGTGGAGTCGTCGTCTGGATGAGCTTGACGCGGCGGTGGAGGCCGCCGACGAGGGTTGGAGACCCCACGAGAGTGGTCGGACCGCCTACCTTGCGCTTGTTGAGCATTTCGCCGGCCAAGTAGGCCCCGACGATTTGATCGGTCTCCTGGTGTAGAAGCTGGGCCACCGGATTACGATGACTTCCTTCTTGTCTACGCTGTCGGCGCGCCGAAACTGATGGCCGATCTCATCGAGGTGGCGCTCAGCGGTGGTGTGTATGGGTTGGCTGCAGGTGCCACTGACGTCGCTCGACCCCGCCCTGGCAAACATCCTGAACACAGAGCCGCGCGTGCAGGTCTGGTGAGGTCGAACACTACCAGGCCTGCGCGGATCAGACCGGCCGGGCGGCCGTTGGAAGGCAGGCAGTGCATCCGCCTTCCAACGCGCTCCCCCGGTAGGTCAGGCCGCCTGCTCGATGGCGTGCGGGCCGGCCGGCTCTTCGTCGGCCGTGCGGACCCGGGGGCGGTACGTCAGGCGCAGACGCTCCAGCCCGGCCCAGGTGATTGCCGCGGGACGCTCGGTCAACTCCGGGAGGAGTATCGGGGCATACACTTCACCGGCGTGGCCGAAGTCGGTGCGCAGACGCAGAATCAACTGGGTGGCCGGGAGCATCGCATCCTGAAGGGCGCGTTCGGCGTTGTGCAGGGTGCGCTCGGCCTTCTCGTCGACCTCGGCGATCTGCAATTGCAATCCGATGATCCGCTTGGCGAGCTGCTCGTCCTCCCGCTTCCGTTGAGCGATCTGTCGGCTCAGCGCATCGCGGAAGGTGACCTCCGGGGACGCCTCCATTGCGGTGATCCAGGCGACGATCAGCGGAGCCATGGTCGCGCAGAGCGCAATCGCCAGGCCGACCGTGCCAACCAGCGGCTTTGCGCTGGACTCGCCCGCAGCCAGCCCGATGCGCTTGTACATCGACCAGCCGACCACGATGGCGATCGTGGTGATGATGACGGCCGCTGCTATTAGGGCGCCAAGGCTGTCGGCAATCAGCCGCTGGCGGTCGACGCTGTCGCCCAGCCGGTGGAAGCGCCGGTAGACAGCTTGACCGAGCGTGTGCGCCGCGATGGCGAGCACCGCTGCGGCGAGCAGGCTGAAGCCCAGGGCGGTGACAATCGGGGCGATCTGCTCGCCCGGCTTTTTGGCGAGCTTCGCGAAGCTCGTGTTCTCGATGGTCATCATCAGCACGAATAGCGCCGCGACATCGATTACCAGCAGGCTGACGGCCGCCGCACGCCAGAAGCGGGACACGTGGTGGCGATGCCGGGTGGCGCCAGCGGCGGTCTCCTCGTCGATCTGGGTGGTGAGGTCGTCGGCACGTTCGGTCATTTCCGAGACTCGCATCGAGCGACTGGCGGCCTTGATCCGCTTGGATTCGCTCACCAGGTGCGACCGAGTGGCCGACTGGTCCAGCTCGGCTTGCGTGGTTGCGAGGGACTGGCCGAGGCCGGACCGCTGCTCGGCGAGCGAGTTGAGCTTGCGGCCGTAACCGTCTTCGGTGGCCGAGACAGCCATCGAGGTGAGCGACAACAGCTCGGCTTCGCCATACAGGAGGTCGCCGTCGGTGGTACCGAAGGCGCCCTGCTCGATCACGCGGCCGATCTGCTGGGCGGCGCGCGCGTAAACCGCCTCGCCGGCGTTTTCTGCCTTGCGGCGGTGCCATCGGGAACGGAGGGTTGCGAACATGTGCTTCTCCTTGTCGGGTCGTCCAGCCCGGTGGCTGGTTCACCGACTGACCGTTTCCCCAAGGCCGGGAACCTCGAGTGGGCAGTTTCTCCGTGGAGTCACCAACCGCAGTGCGCAGTGAGCGTTGGTCTGTCTAAAATCACATCCGAGAAGAGGGGATTCCGGTAGATGGAACTGATCGAACCGCCGATCATCCCGTCGCGCACCGAGGCCGGGATGGTGAGCCGCCCGGTGGATAGGCCGACGATGATCGGATGACCTCATTCGAGCGTTCTGCAGTGCGCAACTGGTTTGAAGGTCTGCGAGTAGATCCCTTTCTAGTGTTCCCCGGCACCGAGGACGCCGAGATTGTGAACGGCAACCTCGATGGAGCACTGGACAGGTTGGTGGCGGCCGCTGCGGCGTGTGCAACGACGGGTGATCGTGAACGGTGGGCGGCTGCGGTCACCGACCTGGCGGGCGTCGCAGTACAACTTGGCGAGTACGTCCTCGCCGAGGACACGCTGAAAGAGATTCTCGACGCGCATACCAACCTGCCGATAGACGACGAGGTCATCGGCGAAGCATTGATGACGCGGGCGAATCTGTTCTGCGCTACCGGGCGGCACGATGTGGCCGAACACGAGTTAACCGGCCGCCTGAACCACTACCCGGCGGGCTCGTTCCGCGGAGCGACCAATCGCGAATCCCTAGCGGTCCTGTACGCGGAGACTCATCGTCCGGAACTAGCGATTGTGCCGTTGACCGAGGCGATCGCAATTTATGCGAACTTGGGCAAGAAGATCCGCCAGTTGGAAGCCCGAGCGAGCCTGGCCTGGGTTCTGCTGGCGACAGGTTCGCACGACGGCGGTCGGGCGGAGTGGGCGCAGGTGCGGGCCGCCTTCGTCGCCATGAAACGTCCGGAGCGTGTCGCCGCTTGCGATTACAACTGGGCGAACTACCTGGTTGATGAGGGGATGTTTGCCGAGGCTGATCGCTACTTCGACGCTGCTGCGCGAGGACTGGCTGGCGCTGGTCAGCACCACCAGTTGGCGAATCTTCAGTGGAATCGGGTGCGCAGGCTTAAGGCGGAAGCGGAATCCATGTCTGGCGTCGATCGCCAGCGCGAACTGGAGCTACGCCAGCGTGCTGCGGACATAGCTGTGTCTGCAGTCATCGCGTCTGACTACGAACGCTTTCAGTTCAACGACTCCGCCCGCCGGACACAGTGGAGCCAGCACATTGGTCCTCGCATCAGGAAGGCATTTCGGCTCGCGTACCACTACGGATCGCCGGAGCTAGTCGCCGACCTGATCGAATCGGCGCTCAGTGCGGGTGTCTATGTCCCCGGGCCGGAAGATCCGGTGCATGTGGCCGAGGTGGCGAGTGCTCAAGGTGGTCCGCCCGTAGCGGAGTCGGCTGTTGAGGACGACGACCCGCCGGCGCTGGCGGTGATGCACGGTGTCGCGGCGCTCCTGGCTACTCCGGTGCTCCCGGTCTCACCGCCGCCGGCGCTGACCTCGGCGACCGGACGGACGCTGCTTGGCCGGCATCGGACAATGGCGGCTGAGTTTGATCCGGACCTCAAGGCGATCTTGGCACGCGTGCCTCGCGTCGCTGCTTGGTAAGTTCAGCATCATCGGGCCACGATTTCCTCGTCGGATCTCCCACACGCTGCGCTGCTCCATGACGTGCGCGAGTCTTCGGTGGAACGGATCGAGGTAGTCGCCGGATCTCATCGCCCTAATCTGCACACGGGGCAGCTCTGAGCCGTCGACGAACGAGAGTCCACCGACAGTCGGAGCCTGGGCTAATCTGCTGTTGTCGAATGCTGAACTGCGAGGTTGGAATGGTCGACCAAGACGGCGAGGCCAGCCAGAGTCTCGACGAGAACCTCTACCGGAGGACTGGCGAGGTGATCGCTGAGCAACTGCGAGAGCCGTGGGATTGGGGTGCTGGGCAACGCGCGAACGCCGGTGACTGGCGCGTGTACACAGTTGAGGGCTGGCATGCACGGAGCGAGGCGGAGAAGCGTGACGTGCCGGGTGGTTTGCCGCAGGACAGGCCATGGGCCATCGCGGCGAGCATGTTTCCGAGTCGCTATGAGTTCGTTGCGGACGTTGAACCGGACCCGACATCCGTAGTATCCCCGGCCGCCGAACCCGACTTTTACAGATTTCGGCGGACTGGCACGGTGCGTGCACGACCGCGAAGATCGGATGAACCGCAGGTAACCCCGGATGGTCTCGTGCCGACAACACCCGACGACAACGGCCCGCAGAAGGTTGCGAAGTGGGTCGTCACCGACCTGGAAACCGACGACAGCTGGAATGTCAGCGAAGATCATTTCCACCGCACCTACCGCAAGGTGACGCCGCCGAGCAGGTGGACACAGTTCCGGACCGGGATTGAAGCTACGGGCACTGTCGCTGCAGTGGCGGTGCAGACTGTCTGGGCAACTGGCGCCGCTACCGCTCGCCGCAAAGTCGGAGCCTTGGCCCGGCTGATCCGAGTCGCCACGCCGACTGTGGTGCCAACAATCCTGACGTTGTGGGCTTTCGGGGCTTTTTTCTGGGGATACTCGGTGGTGTCAACGACATACGAGGATGCGTCCAGTTCGTTTTGGCAGCGGGCGTTCGCAACACTTTTGATGTTCGGCGGCGGTTACGCCCCGCTCATCGGTGGAGAAGAGTTCGACCCGGTGCCCACCCCGAAGGTAGCGATGGCATCGGTGATCGCTTTCTCGGTGACAATCGCTGCGGCGAGCGGAATCGCCCTGAAGCTGTCGGCGTTGGCGTGGCGACGTCTCTGGGACTGGCTTAGACGGCCGCGGCTGGTGGTGATCGGTTCCGATGAGGCTGCCGCCGCGATCACTCGCTCGTGCATCGATCACGGCCTGAAGGCCCTGCTTATCACCGAGGACGGAGCTGGCGAAGCGGCGAAAGCGTGCGGGCATGTGATTCCCAAGGTAGAGATTGGGACATTTGCCGAGTGCGGTCGATTCGGAGTGCCGCGTCGGGTCCTGCAGTTGTCCGACAACGTGGTTATCGCCACGGACTCGGATTCGAGGAATCTGACTCTTCAGCCGCTGGTCCTTGCGGTTGCCCAGCGAAAGCACCGCGGTGAGGCAGACAGTTGGGGAGCCAAGTGGCGAACGCTGTGGCACGGCCGACGCAGGGATCGCTTCTCGGTCGTTGCCGTTGTCGAGGATGCCGGGTTCGTCGATGCGATGCGGCCGATCCGCCTCGCTGAGTTGTCTGAAGAGGGGATCACCTGCCCGGCTGACAACATCGCGGAACATGTGTGTCACATCATCGACTCAATCTCCACCGGGCCGTCGGCGGTCGTGAAGCCCGCTGATTCTGAGTCGGCAGCTGAGTTGCTCATCGAGACCGTCGTCGTTGAGATCGTCGATGCCACCGAGGGCGCCGCGGAAACAGCGAGTGGAGAGGCCCTTGCCGTCACCCTACGGCGCTGGGTACGCAGGCAACAGTGGGGGCGTGCCTTCCTGCGGGGCGACAGGTCTGTGGCCACAGACATACCGAATGAGATCGTTGGAATCAGGCTGCGTGAAGGTCCCCACGACGCCGACCCCGGGGAGAATGACCTGCTCGTTCGCGTTTACGTTGGTCGGCCGGATTCTGCAGTGATGACTCGGGTGCTGGCAGACCGCAGCTCGGATCTGCCTCCCCCGGTACTCACAGTCGTGGTCGCAGAAGGCGATTTGGTGGCAACCGCAATGCAGAGTTTCGATCGGTCTGCGAAGGTGGTTTCCGGTCGGGACTGGCTGACTACGGAGGCCGGGAAGTTCGACCCTCGAACGGACAACGTGATCACCTACATTGATCCGGACCAGACGGGCCTCGACGCGCATTTGGTGACCGACGACGTTCGGCTGCAGTCTGCGCGGCTGTTCCATCAGACCTACGAGTTCATGTTCGCATCCGGTGAGCCCGTCGGGAGCTGGCTCCCCGGAGAGCCGCTCGCCAGTCAGACTAAAGCTGAAGAACGGGCTGCTGCTCGGAGGGCGCTCACCGAGTGGTGGGCGACTCGTGATCGAACCGGCATTCGAGCTGCTGCGAGTAGCATCGAAACGGCGCGACAGAAAGTGCGAAAGCGGATCAATAACTGGTACTCGAGTGAGCGTGCGGCGCGGAACATGCTCGAATTCCTCAAGGCGGCGGGATGGGAACTGCGCCGATTTGAACGGGAGGGCGCCCCGGCACAACCGGCCTTCCCCGGCGCGACCGTCAATGACATCGCGGAGCGTGAGCATGACAACTGGCGGGAGCGTTGCTGGCACGACACCAGCCGGCGGCGGCGGTTTCGTGTTCAACGGACGGTCGGGTCGGAAGCGACCTCGGGTGCCTCGAGTCTGCAGTTCGACCACAAGCTACACCGGTGCGCCGACTACAGCAGCTCCGGGGCAGACGCGCTGACGTTCAAGCTTCTTAATCGGTTGACCGGGGACTATATGAAAGCGGCACCGAAAGCGGCAGAGAATCGGCGTACTGTCGAATACAATCGGCGCATTGTCACTGAGACCTATCCTGCGATAGCGGCGTACTTCGGCTACGTGATCGTTCCTCGGGACCCTGGGCCCCTTGCGGAAACCTGCGGAGGTGGTGCCATTGAATGCAGACCGGATGTCCACTGACTCGCTGGCAGATCGACTCACGCTCCAGCTAGCGGGACGCGATGCGTGTAACGCCGCCCTCGGCACAGGTGGGGCGTCGATGCTCGCCGCGCTGGAAACTGCGGGATTCGAACTGACACGTTACGACGTCGAACGTGAGCGGCCCGCAGTTCCTCCCCGACTAACCGACAATCAGGTCTCTAGTATCGCCGAGCGGTGGCTGGCGACAGAGCAGGGACACGTCGAGCCGGGAGTGCAGGCGGACCGTGCCGAATCCGAGTCGGTTCGACAGTTCGTCACCGAGGCCTTCCCCGAGGTCGCCGCGGCCCTTGGCTACGCCATCGTGCGTCGTGGCATGCCTGCATTCCCCGAGGGCACCGGCGACGACCCGGCGCAGTGGTGGGTGTTCACCCGGAGACCGAGTGAAGTCACCGCCGAACGGCAGGCCGAGAGCTGGGAGTGGTCGACGACGGCAGGCGACGTCTTGATGGGTTCCGCCGGGGATTGGCTTGTGACCGATGAGCGCGGTGATCAGCGTTCGGTGGCCGCCGACAAGTTCAACGGGCTATACGCGCCGTCGCCGGGTACAGCTGGCCGCTTCCACCGGATCGGCCACGTACGCGCCAGGCCGGCACGGATCGGTGAAGTCGTCGAATCGCTCGAAGGTGCCACCACAGCTGTCGCGGGAGACTGGCTCGTACAGGGCGACCAGGGCGAGCGTTGGCTGGTGCCAGGTAGCGCCTTCGCGGCGGGATATCTGTCGAATGGGCCACACCCGGAGGCAGCTGAGTAGTAGGCTAAGCCAAGACGGCGGGCGCGGCGGCTATCCCATCCCCGCCGGATGCGGAGACTTTCGGAGCTCATAGCACCCAGGTGAGATTCAGAGAGTCGCAAAATGACGGTCGCTTGGGCAATAAGAGTTCTAGCCCGGCTGGAGCGCCGCCCCCTGTCCGCGGATGCGGTTGAGGTCGGCCCCGTGACCTCTCTGGGCAGGGTTCGGAGTTCTCACCAGTGCCGAACAGCAAAGCGATGTTCGGACTATCGACGAAGCTCAAACAGCAGTGCAAGTGGTATTGGTGCCCACCCGGCGGCGAATCGCTCGCCACCGGTGTCCGACTCCGGTTCGAGGACATTCTCGGCACAGGGATCGCGAACTCGGCTACCCGATGTTCTCCGACGACGGCCTCCGGCTGCCGAGCGGCCGAACCTGCTCGATGGGTGATCCCCGCTCCAGTTCGTCACCTGCATCTTCTTAACAACGAACCCCGGCCACCTACTCAGGTGACCGGGGTTTGTTTGCTGAAACTCAAGAGCTAGTCGGTGCCGAACTCCATGGCGGCCCGGTCGAGAGCGATCTCGGCCGGATCCTCCGTGCCTTCGCCGCCGGCGATCGCCTCGGCGCCGCCCACGGTCAGTTCGCCGATCAGTTCCGCGGTCGCGCCGCCGACGATGCCGATGGCCGCGTACTGCTCCAGGCGGCTGCGCGAGTCGGCGATGTCCAGGTTGCGCATGGTGAGCTGACCGATGCGGTCGGCGGGGCCGAACGCCGAGTCGCCGACGCGCTCCATCGACAGCTTATCCGGGTGGTAGCTGAACGACGGTCCGTCGGTCTTGACGATCTGGTAGTCGTCGCCGCGGCGCAGACGCACGGTGACCTCACCGGTGATGGCCGAGGCCACCCAGCGCACCAGCGCCTCGCGCTGCATGAGCGCCTGCGAGTCCATCCACCGGCCCTCGTACATCAGCCGGCCCAGTCGACGACCCTCGTTGTGGTAGGTCGCGACGGTGTCCTCGTTGTGGATCGCGTTCACCAGGCGCTCGTAGGTGATGTGCAGCAGCGCCATGCCGGGGGCCTCGTAGATGCCGCGGGACTTGGCCTCGATGATGCGGTTCTCGATCTGGTCGGAGACACCGAGTCCGTGGCGGCCGCCGATCTCGTTGGCCTTCATCACCAGGTCGACGGCCGAGGCGAAGCGCTCACCGTTGATGGCGACGGGACGGCCCTGCTCGTAGGTGACGGTGACTTCTTCGGTGATCACCTCGACGTCCTCGCGCCACGCGGGCACGCCCATGATCGGCTCGACGATGTCGATACCCTGGTCCAGGTGCTCGAGCACCTTGGCCTCGTGGGTGGCGCCCCAGATGTTGGCGTCGGTCGAGTACGCCTTCTCGGCGGAGTCGCGGTACGGCAGGTCGCGCGCCTGCAGCCACTCGCTCATCTCGGTGCGGCCGCCGAGCTCCTCGACGAAGTCGGCGTCGAGCCACGGCTTGTAGATCTGCAGGTTCGGGTTCGCCATCAGGCCGTAGCGGTAGAACCGCTCGATGTCGTTGCCCTTGTACGTGGAACCGTCGCCCCAGATGTTGACGCCGTCGTCCTTCATGGCGCGCACCAGCAGCATGCCGGTCACCACGCGCCCGAGCGGGGTGGTGTTGAAGTAGGTCTTGCCACCGCTGCGGATGTGGAAGGCGCCGCACTGCAGGGCGGCGATGCCCTCCTCGACCAGCGCCTCGCGGCAGTCCACCAGGCGGGACAGTTCCGCGCCGTACTCCAGCGCGCGGTCGGGCACCGAGTCGATGTCCGGCTCGTCGTACTGACCGAGGTTGGCGGTGTAGGTGCAGGGAATCGCACCCTTTTCACGCATCCACGCGACGGCGACGGAGGTGTCAAGGCCGCCGGAGAAGGCGATACCGACACGCTCACCAATGGGCAGCGAGCTCAGGACTTTCGACATAGGACCAGGATAGATGCCGATGCGGCCGCATCCGAAACCGAGTCTGGTAGGCCACACTCGAACGTCCGACTTTCGATGGATGGACGTGCCGGTCGCAGCCACTAGAGTCCCAATAATGACCAATGTCCAGAATTCTGCGCCGGCGCAGCCAGAGCACTTGCAGGGATCCCGCCGCTGGTGGGCCCTCGGCGTCCTCTCGCTGGGCCTGGCGATGATCGTGATGGACGGCACCATCGTCGCCGTCTCGTTGCCGACCATCATCGACGACCTGCACCTCGACCTCACCGACGGCCAGTGGATCAACTCCCTGTACTCGATCGTGCTCGCCGCGCTGCTGCTGACCGCGGCCGCGCTCGGCGACCGGTTCGGCCGGCGCAACATCTTCATCATCGGTATCGCGCTGTTCATCGGCGGTAGTGCGTGGGCCGCGTTGTCCGGCAGCGCCGAACTGCTGATCAGCGCCCGCGTTCTGCAGGGCATCGGCGGCGCGTGCATCCTGCCGTCGACCCTGGCGACGGTCAGCGACACCTTCCGCGGCAAGGCCCGCGCCGCGGCCTTCGGCGTGTGGGGCGCGGTGATCTCCGGCGCCGCCGCCCTGGGCCCGTTGCTCGGTGGCTGGCTCACCAGCTCCTTCTCCTGGGAGTGGATCTTCTGGGTCAACGTCCCGATCGGCCTCGCGCTCATCGTCGCCGCCGCCATCGTGGTGCCGGAGACCCGTTCCCCGGTGCGCCGTCGCGGCTTCGACGTCGACGGCCTGCTGCTCAGCGCCATCGGCTTCGGTCTTCTCGTGTTCGCCATCATCGAATCCACCACGCTCGGCTGGTGGAAACCGATCGGCGACCTGCGCATTCTGGGGATGACCTGGTCGCGGGACATGCCGATCTCCATCATCCCGGTGGTGCTGGCGATCTCCCTGGTCACGCTCGGGCTGTTCATGGTCTGGGAGCGGCACCGCGCCAAGAACCAGCGCGCCGCCCTGCTGGACCTGCACCTGTTCTTCATCCCCACCTTCAGCTGGGGCAACGTCGCCGCGATGATGATCGCGATCGGCGAGTTCGGCCTGATCTTCGTGCTGCCGCTGTACCTGATCAACGCGGTGGGCCTGGGCACGATGACCGCCGGCTACGTCCTGGCGGCGATGGCCGCAGGCGCCTTCCTTTCCGGCGCGATGGCCCGCCACGTGGCCGCCCTGATCGGTGCCGCGGGCACCGTGCTGGTGGGCGTCGGACTGGAGTTCATCGGCGTGATCACGCTCGGCTTGAGCATTCACGCGAACTCGTCGGTGTGGATGATCGCCGGCATTCTGCTGATCTACGGCACCGGACTGGGCCTGGCCTCGGCACAGCTGACCAGCACCGTGCTGCGCGACATCCCGCTGGACGCCTCTGGGCAGGGTTCGGCCACGCAGAGCACCGTGCGGCAGATCGGTTCGGCGTTCGGCGCCGCGATCATGGGCTCGGTCCTGTCGATTGGCCTGGGTCACTTCCTCACGTCGCTGTCCGGTCCCGCCGGCGCGATGGCCGAGGCCACCCGTAGCTCGGCCGGCGGCGTGATCACCGCCCTGCGTGAGCACGGCGGCGAGGAAGCCGTCGTGCGGGCGCTGTCGGACGGTTTCGCCGACGCCACCCGGTGGACGCTGTACGCGACGTCGATCTTCCTGTTCCTCGGCTTCGTGGCCTCGATCGCGGTGTGGATCGCCTCCCGCAAGTCGCCGGTGGATCCGATCGCCGTCGAGGACGCCCCCGAGCCGGACGCGGTACCCGCGGGCGCTTCCTAGCCTGCACCACGCCCGATCCGGGGCACCCGCCCCGATGCATTCGACCCCCGACCGTTCGCGGTCGGGGGTCGAATGCTGTGCGGGCTCGGACGGTCAGAAGCCGCCGTCGAGGAAGTCCGCGTAGGCCGGCAGGTCCAGCTGCCCGTGGCCGGACAGACCGATAACGACGACCTCTTCCTTGTCGCTGTCGGCCACGTGCGCCGCGCAGGCGGCGATGGCGTGGGTCGACTCGGGGGCCGGGACGATGCCCTGGGTCCGCGCGAACTGCACGCCGGCGGAGAAGGCGTCATGCTGATCGATGGCGATGCCCTCGACCAGACCCAGCTCCACCGTGTGGCTCAGCGCCGGGGCCATGCCGTGGTACCGCAGGCCGCCCGCGTGGATCGGGTCCGGCACGAAGTCCATGCCGAGGGTGTGCATCTTCAGCAGCGGCGTCAGGCCGGCCACGTCGCCGTGGTCGTAGCGGTACTCGCCCTGGGTGATCGACGGGCAGGCGCTCGGCTCGGCGGCGACGATGCGCGGGTTGCTGCGACCGTGGATCTTCTCCCGCAGGAACGGGAACGCCAGGCCGGCCAGGTTGGAACCGCCGCCGGCGCAACCGAAGACGACGTCGGCGCCGCCGGGTTCCACCGCGTACAGCTGGTCCACGGCCTCCTGGCCGATCACACTCTGGTGCAGCACCACGTGGTTGAGCACGCTGCCCAGCGCGTACCGCGTGTCCGGGTTCTTCGCGGCCACCTCGACGGCCTCACTGACGGCCATGCCGAGGCTGCCGGTGGTGTTCGGATCCTTCGCGAGCATGGCGCGACCGGCCTCGGTCAGGTCCGAGGGGCTCGGGTGCAGGGTGCCGCCGTAGGTGCGGATCAGGAAGCCGCGGTACGGCTTGGAGTCGTAGGAGGCGCGCACCTGCCACACCTCCACGTCGACGCCGAACTGCGCGCCGGCGAAGGCCAGCGCACTGCCCCACTGGCCGGCGCCGGTCTCGGTGGTGAGCTTCTTGACCCCGTCGAGGCTGTTGTAATACGCCTGGGCCACAGCCGAATTCGTCTTGTGGCTGCCCACCGGGCTCACGCCCTCGTACTTGACGTAGATGCGCGCCTTGGTGTTCAGCGCCTCTTCCAGGCGGCGGGCCCGCAGCAGCGGCGAGGGCCGCCACATCTTGTAGATCTCGCGGACCGGCTCGGGGATCTTGACGTAGACCTCGTCGGTCACTTCCTGGGCGATGAGGCCCGAGGCGAACAGCGGCGCCAGGTCTTCCGGTCCGACCGGCTCCTTGGTGCCCGGGTGCAGGTGCGGGGGAATCGGCGAATCCAGTTCGGCGGCCAGGTTGTACCAGTGCGTCGGTACTTCCGCCGTCACCAGATCGGGGTTGGAGGCATCAACGTTGCTTGTCATGGCAGTCACTGTAATCGGCGTGTGATCGGCCACACTTGGTGCCATGACCACTGCGGCCGCCTGGATGGCGCACGGCTTCACCGGACTCGACGACTTCGTCTTCGGCCGACGGGACGTGCCCCCGCCCGGCCCCGGCGAGATCACGGTGGCGATCTCCGCCGCCGGGGTCAATCCGGCGGACCTGAAACACGTGCTGCGCGCCGACGATCCGGCCCTGCTGCCGATACCGATCGGCTACGAGATCGCCGGGGTGGTGACGGCCGTTGGGCCCGACGTCCGGTTGGGCTGCGGCACCGCAGGCGCCGCGGCGCTGGGACGTCGGATCGCGGCCTTCCGGGTGCACGGCGGCTATGCCGAGGCCCTGACGCTGCCCGCCGCGAAGGCCTTCGTGCTGCCCGATGCCGTCGACGACGCGGCCGCCGCCGGGCTGCTGCTGGCCGGGTGCACGGCCGCCGAGCTCCTGCACCGCTCCGGGGCGCGGCCCGGCGAGACCGTGGTGCTGCACGGCGCCTCGGGCGCGGTCGGGGCCGTGCTGCTGCAGTTGGCCCGGCAGGCCGGCGTCGTCGTGGTCGGCACCGCCGGTGCGCGGCGGCAGGAGAGCGTGCGCCGGTTCGGCGGCATCCCGGTGACCTACGGCCCGGGACTGACCGCTCGCCTGCGTGCGGCCGCTCCCGGACCGATCGTGGCGGCGCTGGACTGCGCGGGCACCGACGAGGCCGTCGCCGCGAGCCTGGAACTCGTGGCCGACCGCGATCGGATCATCACCGTGGCCGCGGCGCCGGCGGCGCGCGCCCACGGCCTGCGTTTCCTCTCCGGCAGCCGCCCCGACAGCGCCGCCTACCGGGACGGCGTCCGCGGCGAACTGCTCGGGCTGCTGGCGGCCGGCCGACTTCAGGTGCCGATCGCCCGGACCTTCGAGCTGCCCGCCGCGCGCGAAGCGCTCGAGGTGGTGGCCGGCGGGCACGCCCCCGGGAAGGTGGTGCTGCGGGTCAGGCCGCGACCAGAATCGGCAACGCCGCCGGACGGATGGTCACGCTGACCGGAGGGGCGCTGAGGTAGTCGCCGTCGGTGTGCACCGGCAGGCTCTCGTCGGCGATCAACTCCACCCGCGAAGCGGAGACGATCTCGACGTACTCGCGGTCCACGTGCGCCCCGACCTTGGCCTCCTTCATCAGCGGCGCCAGCTGGAGCGAATGCACGCTGCCATGCACGATCAGGACCTGCAGGTGACCGCTGTCGACCGAGGCCGACGGCACCATGCGCAGGCCGTGCCCGTAGTCGCCGGAGTTGGCGACCACCACGAAGTGGGCGAGTTCGTCGCGGACCAGGCCGTCGATCGTCAGACGCACCTTCATCGGCTTCCAGCGCAACGCCGTCAGCACCGGGGCCACGCGATAGGCCAGCGGTCCCATCCAACGCAGGTCGTTGATCAGTTCGGTGGCCACCGAATCGAGACCGACGTAGACATTGCCGAGGGCCACGTGCGACGAGCCGTCGGGTACCGCCACATCCAGGACGTCGACCATCCGCAGCACGCCGTCGGCGATCACCGCGGCGATCGCCGCCGGATCCTCCGGCAGTCCGAGGTGGCGCGCGAGGTCGTTGCCGCGCCCGGCGGCCGCGATCCCCAGCCGGGCGCCGGGGGTGCGCAGGACGCCCTCGGCCACATCGCGGATGTGGCCGTCCCCGCCGACGGCGACGGTGATCGCACCGCTCGCGGCCGCGTCGGCGGCCGCCTCGGTGGCGTGCGCGGACGACTCCGACTCCACCTCGGCGATGTCGGTGAACCCCCGCTCGGCCAGCGCCGCCGCCACCGCGGGCCACTGCTTGTGCGCGGCGCCGCCCCCGGAGATCGGGTTGATCACCGCGACGATACGTCTCCCACCCTTATTGGTACTCATGCCAACAGAATGCCCGGATTGAGAACCCCGTCGGGGTCGATGGCGTGCTTCACGGCCCGCAGTGCCGTGACCTGAACGTCGCCGATCTCCTGCAGGTAGGTCTCCCGGTGATCGATGCCGACGGCGTGGTGATGGGTGATCGACGCGCCCGCCGCGCGGATGGCGGCGTTGGCGGCCCGCTTGGCCGCACCCCACTGCTCGAGCGGATTCTCCAGGGCCTTGGCGATGACGGTGAAGTAGAGCGAGGCACCGGTGGGATAGACGTGCGAGATGTGGCACATCACCACCGCCGGGGTGCCGGCCGCGCCGAGCGTCTCGGTGAGGGCGGCGGTGACGTCGGCCTTGAGTCGGTCGATGTTGGACCAGAAGGTGACCGTCTCCAGGGTCTCCACCAGCGCGCCCGCATCGAGCAGCGGATCGCGCAGGTACGGGCCGCGGAAGCGGCCGAGGCGCCAGTGCTCGCCGGGTTCGGTGCCGAGCGCGGTGCCGCCGAGTTCGGCGAGCCGCGCGCTCACGTACGTGTCGCGGCATTCCACGTCCGCCGCGTCGCCCTCGAAGCCGACCACCATCAGGCAGCCGCCCACCGGGCCGGACGAGGCGGCGCTCCCCGCACCGGACGGGTTCGCCAGATTCAGCCCGGTCTCGGCCTCATCGGAGAGCCGCAGCACGGTCGGTCGCACGTTCCCCTGGGCCACCGCACGCATGGCGGCGGCACCGGCGACAAAGTCCGGAAAGTGCCAGCCGTAGAACCGTCGCACCGCGGGCGTCGGGTGCACGCGCACCCGAACGGCGGTGACGACGCCGAGCGAGCCCTCGCTGCCGAGGAACAGCTGCCGCAGATCCGGGCCCGCCGCCGACTTGGGCGCGGTGCCGATCTCGGCGATGCCGGTCGGCGTGGCGACCGTGAGGCCGACGACCATCTCGTCGAATCGCCCGTACCCGATCGACGACTGGCCGGCCGAGCGGGTGACGGCGCAGCCGCCGACGGTGGCGCCCTCGTACGACTGCGGGAAGTGGCCGATCTCGAAGCCGCGCTCGCCCACCAGGCGCTCGGCGTCGGGCAGGCGGGTGCCGGCGGCGAAGGTGGCGATCTGGGAGACCTCGTCGAGGTGGAGCAGTCCGGTGAGACCGCGCAGGTCCAGGCTGATCACCGGCTTGTCGCGGGCGGGTTCCATCCCGCCGGTCACCGAGGTGCCGCCGGCGAACGGATTGAGCGTGAGGCCGCGCTCGCCGCACACCGCCAGCACCGCGGCCACCTGTTCGGCGGTGGTCGGGGTGACCACGGCGTCGGGGGCGTCGGTGCCGTCGCCTTCCCGGAACCTGAGCAGGTCGGGCGTGGAGAAGCCGCGCATCCGGGCCGTGCGTGAGGCGTCGTCGGTGGCCACGGGGGCCCCGGTGCGCGCCAGCGCGGCGGCGTCCTCGTCGCCGACCCGCGTCGCGGGCAGCACCGGCGACACAGCGGCCGGGGCCGGATCGGAGATGCCGAGCATCGTCAGGGCCCCCAGCACGGACTCGGAAAGGTGCATCGCTTCGGCCGGGTTGCCCCAGCGTCCGGGCTGGAAGTCGACGACGTCGACATCGATCTCACTGCGCGTCATGGTTCTGTCTCCCGTTTCGATTTGCTGATACAGTGTTACACATGATGTCGCAGCAAATCAACGACGACGGGCAGCCCGCCCGACGCACCGCCGCGAACGCGATCAGTGAAGACGTCATCCTCGATGCCGCCGCCAAGCTGATGTCCACGATCGGCATCCGGCGCACCACCATGGCCGACGTCGCCCGGGCCGCCGGGGTCTCCCGCGCCACCCTCTATCGCCGCTTCCCCAACGTGACCGCGCTCGCCGCGCAGGTGACCACGCGCGAGTTCCAGCGCGTCGCCGCCGCGACGCAGGTCGACGTCAACGGGCCCGAGGCGCCGACCCGCGCCACCCTGATCGCCGTCCTGGTCCACCTGGTCCGCGAGGCCCGCCGCCACCCGTTGCTGCAGCGCATCATCGAGCTCGATCCCGAGTTCCTGACGCCCTATCTGATCCAGCGCGGCGGTCGCACCTCGCACGGTCAGCTCGCCGATCTGGCCGCGCTGATCACCGCCGGGCAGAGCCGTCGACAGATCCGGGACGGCTCCCCGATGCGGATGGCCGCGACCGTCCTGCAGATGGCCTGGTCCTTCGCCCTCACCGGCCCGGTCTTCGTGACCGACGACGACGGCAATCCCGACACCGAAACGCTCGACGCCGAACTCACCGACCTGCTCGAAAGGTACTTGCGCCCATGAACGCCTCCTCCTCGCCCGCCTCCCCGGCACAGCTGCTCGCCGACCACCCCGCCGTCGACGAACGCACGCTGCTGTCGCCGGCCCGGCGCGCCGCGGACCTGCGTCGGCTCGCCGAGTCCCCGGCGGTGGACCTCGTGGTGATCGGCGGCGGCGTCACCGGCGCCGGAGTGGCCCTCGATGCGGCCGCGCGCGGCTTGTCCACGGTGCTCGTCGAACGCCGCGACCTGGCCTTCGGCACCAGCCGCTGGTCGTCCAAGCTGGTGCACGGCGGGCTGCGCTATCTCGCTTCGGGCGCGGTCGGCATCGCCTACGAGAGCGCCGTGGAACGCGACTCGCTGATCTGCCGCATCGCCCCGCACCTGGTGCATCCGCTGCCCCAGGTGGTTCCGCTGCTACCCAGCATGAAGTTCTTCGACACCGCCCTCACCCGGACCGGATTCCTCGCCGGCGATGCCCTCCGCATCGCCGCGCGCACCCCGTCGCGCACGCTGAATCGATCGCGACGCATCCCCGCGGACAAGGTCACCGCGCTGGCGCCCACCGTCGCCCGCGACGGCCTCCGCGGCGGACTGCTGAACTGGGACGGACAGCTCAACGACGACGCCCGCCTGGTGGTCGGACTGGCCCGCACGGCCGCCGGCCTGGGCGCGACGATCCTCACCCACGCCGCCGCCTCCGACGTGACCGGCACGTCGGTGACCGTGACCGACGAACTCACCGGCGACACCTTCACGGTGCGCGCGGCCGCGGTGGTCAACGCGACCGGCGTCTGGTCCGGGCACATCGACCCGGAGATCTCGCTGCGCCCGAGCCGCGGCACCCACCTGGTCTTCTCGCAGAAGAGCTTCGGCGGTCTGCGCGCCGGCCTCACGGTGCCGGTGCCCGGGCACTTCGGCCGCTACGTCTTCGCGCTGCCGCAGCCCGACGGCCTGGTGTACGTCGGCCTCACCGACGAGGAGACGCCCGGCGAGATCCCGGACGTGCCGCAGGCCGACGAATCCGAGATCGACTTCCTGCTCGACACCATCAACCTGGCGCTGGCCGCCCCGCTGTCCCGCGACGACATCCTCGGCACCTTCTCCGGTCTGCGGCCGCTGCTCGACTCGGGGTCCGGCGAGACCTCCGACGTCTCGCGCAAGCACGCCGTGCTGACCCGCGCGGACGGCCTGGTCACCGTGGTCGGCGGCAAGCTGACCACCTACCGCCGGATGGCCGAGGACGCGGTCGACGCGGCCCTGGCCACCTCCGGCCTGACCGCCGAAGCCTGCCGCACCCGCACGTTGCCGCTGGTGGGGGCCCCGACCGGTGCCAACATCCCGGGCACGCTGGCACAGGTGGCCGCGCCCGAGCGCCTGGTGGCCAAGTACGGGCTGGAGGCCCCGGCGATCCTCGCGCTGGCCGACGCCGATCCGCGGTGGGCCGCGCCCGTCGCCGAGGGCACCGAGATCACCGGCGCCGAACTGCTCTTCGGGGCCCTCGCCGAGGGTGCCGTCGACGCCGACGATCTGCTCGAACGCCGCACCCGTCTCGCGCTGACGCCGGCGGTGGCCGCCGCGGCGGCCCCCACGGCCGAGCAGGTCCTCGCCGCGCTCTCCTAACAACCGCCCCGCCCCGCTCGCGCCGCCCCGCCACGTTCGCGCCGCTCAGACGCGCGCGCGTCGGCCGGGGGCGTCGCGAACGTAGTCCCAACGATGCGAACGCAGCTGGATCCCGAGGCGCGGGCGACTAGCCGCGCTTGCGCGCCTTGAGCACCACATCGTGCATGTGCCGCGGACCGGTCGGCCCACCGGCCGGTCGGCCGCGCTCCACGGTCTCCAGGATCTCGACGTCGAGATCGTCGGCGAACTGCTCGGCCACATCCTTCGGCTGGAAGTAGGCGTCCGGATCGAAGCCGTGGGCGCGGATGCCCTCCGGATCGTGCGCCACCACCAGCAGGGTGCCGCCGGGTGCGACGGCGCCGACCAGCTTCGCGATCACGTCGCGCTGTGCGATGTCGACCGGAAAATAGTGCAGCGCAACAAGATCGAACGGCGCTCCGGGCACGTCGTCGACGGTCAGGTCGGCTCGCTGCCAGGTGATGGTTTCACGTGAATCCACCTCGGCGGCACGATCGAGGGCCACCTGCGAGATGTCGACGGCCACCACCTGCCAGCCCTGATCGGCCAACCAGCGGGCATCGGCGCCCTCCCCGCTGCCCACGTCGAGCGCGCGCCCCGGACTCAGATCGGCGGCCTCCCGCACCAGCGCGGGATTGGCCTGCGCGGTCCACAGTCGGTCCGCGCTGCTGTAGCGCTCATCCCACTCGGCGGCGCTGTGCGGGTGATCGGCGTGGTCGGGAGAATGCTGTCCGTGCTCGGTCATACCCTCCACGGTATCCCCATCGCGGCGGCAAACAGCGCAGACTGGGAGCCATGACACCTCCCTTGCGCATCGGCGTCCAACTGCAGCCTCAGCACGCACCCGACTACGGCCTCATTCGCGACGCGGTCCTGCGCGCCGAGGACCTCGGAGTGGACATCGCCTTCAACTGGGACCACTTCTATCCGCTGTACGGCGATCCCGAGGGCGCGCACTTCGAGTGCTGGACGATGCTGGGCGCCTGGGCCGAGCAGACCGAGCGCATCGAGATCGGTCCGCTGGTCACGTGCAACTCCTATCGCAACCCCGAGCTGTTGGCCGACATGGCCCGCACCGTCGACCACATCAGCGGCGGACGCCTGATCCTCGGCCTCGGCAGCGGTTGGTTCCAGCGCGACTACACCGAATACGGCTACGACTTTGGCACCAAGGGGTCCCGACTCGACGCCCTCGCCGAGTCCCTGCCGCGCCTCGCCGACCGGATGGGCAAGCTCAATCCCCCTCCCCTGCGCCACATTCCGGTGATGATCGGCGGCAGCGGCCCACGCAAGACGCTGCCCCTGGTGGCCCGCTACTCCGACATCTGGCACGCCTTCGTGGGCGTCGACAGCTACCGGGAGAAATCGGCCCTGCTCGCCGGCTACTGCGCCGAGATCGGCCGCGATCCGGCAGAGATCGAACGTTCGGCGGAGATCCGGTACGACGGCGACGACACGGCCACCCTGAAGTTCGCCGAGGCGATCACCGCCGAGGGCGTCTCCCTGCTCACCGTCGCCACCGACGGTCCGGACTACGACCTGTCGGCCGCCAAACTCCTCTGCGACTGGCGCGACCGCAACCGCTGATCCCGGCCCGGGCGCCCGGGTCTACGGGCGGTCTGCGGCCAGCGCGTGAAGGGCGGCGCGGTAGCCGCTCATGCCGTGCACGCCGCCGCCCGGTGCGGTCGCCGCCGAGCACAGGTACACCCCCGGCACCGGAGTGGCCTGCGGGACCGCCGACACCACCGGCCGCCGCATCAGCTGGGTCAGGGAGGTGGCGCCGCAGCCGATGTCGCCACCGATGTTGTTCGCGTTGTACCGCTCCTGCTCGGCGGCGGTGGTGACGATCTGCCCCACGATCACGTCCCGGAAGCCGGGTGCGCATCGCTCGATCTCGGCGGTGATCGCCGCGGACATGTCTTCGGTGCAGCCGGCCGGCACGTGGCAGTAGGCCCACGCCAGGTGCGCCCCGGCGGGCGCCCGGCTCGGGTCGATCCGGGTGGGCTCGCCGCCGAGTACCCAGGGCCGCACCGGAATTCGTCCATCGGCCACCTCGGCTTCGGTGACGACGACCTGCCGCACGTCCCGCGCCAGGTGGAAGGTCGCGGTCGCCGCATAGCGCGCGTCGCGCCACGGGATGGGCTCGCTGAGCAGGAAGTCCACCTTGCAGGTGCCCGGTCCGTAGGCGAAGCCGTCGAGCCGGCGCCGGTACCACGCGGGCAATCGCTCCCCCATCACCGCGCGCAGCACGCGCGGAGAGGTGTCGAAGAACAGGCGCGCTCCGCGCGACAACTGCTCGAATCCGCTTATCGGACAATCGGTTTCGATGGTCCCGCCGTGGGCGCGCACGACGCTGGCGAGCGCCTCGGTGATCGCCTGCGAGCCGCCCCGGGCCACCGGCCACCCCGAGCCGGCGAGCGCGGCCAGCAGCAGACCGGGCGCCGCCGAGCCCGCTGCCGACAGCGGCCGCGCCGAGTGTGCGGCCACGGCGGCGAAGAGCGTCCGCACCGGCGGGGTCCGGAAGGCCCCGCGCACCAGGGCCGCGGTCGGCAGACCGGCCGCCGCCGCGAACCGCGCCGCGGCCACCGGCCGGCGCGGCAGGGCGGGCGCGTTCAGCACGTCGGCCACCAGGCCGGGCGCGTGCCCCGCCCAGCCGACGGTCCGCTCCCAGGCGCGCGCCTCCCGGCCCAGTTCGGCATCGCGGGCGCCCCGATCGCGGGCCAGACCCAGCACGTGCTCGGGACCGTAGCCGTGCACCAGCGAGTACTCGGGCAGCAGCCACCGCAGACCGTGCGCGGTCAGGTCGAGGTCGGCGAAGGCCGGCGAGACGAACCCGGTGGGGTGCACCGCCGAACAGACGTCCCGCCGAGTCCCCGCGCCGAACGCCGAGTCCGTCCGCGCGCCGCCCCCGATCGTCGGTGCGGCGTCCACCACCAGGACCCGTCGGCCCGCGCGGGCCAGGACGGCCGCCGCGGTCAGTCCGTTGGGACCGGCCCCCACCACCGCATCGTCGTAGTCCATCACCGGTCAGCCTCCCACAGCCGGGTCCTCCGCACCCCGAACGGCTAGATTGGAGCCATGACCTTCGTCCGCCGACGCCTGGCCGTTCTCCCGACGCTGAGTCTGTTTCTGGCCGCCCTGCTGACCGGCGGGGTGCTGGCCGCCCCCGCCGCGGCCGATCAGCCCACCCAGATGCCGGCCACGCTCGTCGACGCCGCCGGTGTCCTGTCCGCCGAGCAGGAGACCAAGATCGGCGTCGCCTTGGACAAGCTGATGGCCGACCGCAACCTGCAGTTGTCGGTGATCTACGTGCGGAATTTCGACGGCATGGCGCCGCAGGACTGGGCTCGGCAGACGCAGCAGCTGAGCGAACTGAGCTACCGCGACGTACTGCTGGCCGTGGCGGTGGACGACCGGACGTTCTCCTTCGGCAGCGCGGAAGCCATCGAGGACTACCCCGCCGAAGACCTGCGGAAGATCGCCGAGGAGACCATCGCTCCGGACGTCGCCGACGCCCGGTGGGCCGACGCCGCCCTCGACACCGCGGCCGAGCTCGACGGCGATCGGTCCCGCATGTGGCTCTACCTGGCGGTGACCGGGCTCATCGCCCTCGCGCTGATCGGCGCCGGCCTGCTGTTCCTGCGCAATCGACGCAGCACGTCGGACACCGACGCCGGGCCGGACGACGACGCGGTCTCGGTCAGCGAACTGACCACCCGTCCCCTGGCCACCCTCAATCCCTGGGCGGCCGAGCTGCTGACCGACACCGACAATGCCGTCTCGATCAGCGACGAGGAGCTCGCCCTGGCCGTCGCCGAGTACGGCGACGCCGCCACCGCCGGGTTCCAGGCCGCTCTGGCCACCGCGGAGAGCGCGGTGGCCACCTCGTTCCGCCTCCGCCGCACCTTCGATCACCAGCCCGAGCTGAGCAACGGTGAACGACGCGCGCTGCTCGTGCAGATCATCAGCATGTGCTCGGACGCCAACGAGGCCCTCGACGAGCAGGTCCCGGCGTTCGACGCCCTCCGCGACCTCCTGACCGATGCGAGCGCGCGCCTCGACACGCTCGATGCGCGTGCCCGGACCGTGACCGAACGCCTCGGCCCGGCCGAGGCCACCGAGATCTACCTGGCCAAGACCTTCAGCGGCCCGGTCGCCGACTCGGTGATCGGCAACGCCGGACTCGCCCGCGAACTGATCCGGTTCGCCCGGGACAGCATCGCGCAGGGACGCGAGGCCGTCGCCGACGAGGCCGAGCTGCGCCAGCCCACGGTCGCGGCCATCCGGTCCGCCGAGTGCGGACTCGACACCGCCGCACGACTGCTCGACGCCCTCACCGATGTGAGCCAGAACGTGGTGCTGATCGCGGAGAAGACCACACCCCTGGCCCATGCCACCGCGCACGTCGGCGCAGCGGAGAGCCTGATCGACACCCGCCGCGGCGCGGTGGGCACCGCGGCCCGCACCGGGGTGTCCGAGGCCGAACGTCTCCTCGACGAGGCCCAGGCCGCGCACGAGGCCGCACGGGTGGAGGCGCTGGCCGATCAGGCCACCGCGCTCGCCGACGAGGCCCTCACCCTGGCCTGCCAGGACATCACGCTGTGGAAGCAGCAGCACGAGCACGAGGGCGCACCGGTGCTCACCGGTGTCCTGGTGGATGCGGTGATCGCCGACGACGTGAACGACGGTGATTTCGGCGGCGGTGGATTCGGCAGCGGCGGCCGCAGCCCCGGATCGTTCGGCGGCTCGGACACCTCCGGACGTATCGGCACGGGCGGACGCGGATGAGCGGCGTGCGCACCGCCCTGATCACCGGCGCGAGTCGCGGCGTCGGCGCGCACGTCGCGCGCGCCCTGGCCCCGACGCATCGTCTGATCCTCGGCGGACGCGGCTCGGCCGAACTCGATGCCATGGCCCTCGAGTTCGACGGCGCCGTGACGATGGCGCTGGATCTGACCGACTACGACGCCGTGGCGGCCGCCGTCGAGACCGTCACCGAGCTGAATGTGCTGGTGCACTGTGCCGGGCTGGCCAGCAGCCTGGAGGCGGTGGCCGACACCCCGGTCGACGAGTGGCGCGCACTCATGGAGATCAACGTGATCGCGGTCGCCGAACTCACCCGACTGCTCCTGCCCGCGCTGCGCGCCACCGGTCGCGGCCACATCGTCGTGCTCAACTCCGGGGCCGGTCAGAACGTCCGCGCCCGGTGGACCCCGTACGCGGCCAGCAAGTTCGCCCTCCGGGCCCTGGCCGACGGGGTGCGCGCCGAGGAGCCGACGGTGCGGGTCACCTCGATCTTCCCCGGGCGCATCGACACCGACATGCAGCGCGACATCGTCGCCCGCGAGGGCGGCGAGTATCAGCCGTCGCGCTACCTGAAGGCCGAGACGGTGGCGGCCGCGGTGGCGCAGGCGATCGCGGCGCCGGGTGACGCGCACCCCACCGAGATCACGCTGCGCCCCCGCGGCTGACGCACCTCCCCCGGCGGAACGCCGGGGCGTAGCAGCCGGCGGTCGGCCGTCAGATCTGCTTCAGGTCCGACTGCTGCCACACCGCGCGCATGGAGACCACCTTGCCCTCTTCGTTGAAGACCATGATGTCCACCGGAGTGATCTCGAAAGCCATTCCGGCGGCACCGGTGACCAGGGTGAACTCGAAGACCGCGGTGTCGCCGGCGACCTTGACCCACTTGAGGGTGGCCTCGCGCTTCTCCAGGCTGGTGATGATCGAGTAGAACTCGATCAGGTCCTCGCGGGTGTTGCGAATCGGCGCACCGATCGGGTCCTCCACGGTCGCACCGTCGGCGTAGAGATCGACGATCTCCTCGGCGGTGCCGGTGGAAATCCGGTCGATGTAGGCGTCGACGACGTCGGCGATCTTCACAGCGAGCACGAGCAGCTCCTCGGTAAGTAGAACGTGTTCTAGTCCGTCGAACGATAGCAGCCCGATCGCTCCCATGCGCTGTGTCACGATGTGCGCATGACGGGCGACCGGAACGCATCCCTTGTCCACCTGGGCGACACCTCGTTTCGACGCAAGGATGCGATCGCCGGCTACCGGGAGATGCTGGAGGTGCTGGCCGGATTCCGGTCCGATGACCGCCCCTGGGATGCCCTCACGCAGTGGGAGTTCTACGGGGCGTTGCGGAGCGCGGCTCCGGACATCTTCGGCAGCGGCGGCCGCGTGTCGGCCGACGACGCCGCCAAGCGGGCCCGCACGTACACCAGCGCCCTGGTCAAGCTCGGCTTCGCCGACGAGCAACGTCGCCTCACGCCGTTGGGCGCGGTGTTCATCGGCACCGACCCCGCGGCCCTCGACGGCTTCGACGCCCGCTGCTCGATCACCGCGGAGAACTCCGCGGTGCTGCGCGGCGCCCTCACCTACACCGAGACGGCCCACGGTGACGCCTACTTCCCCGTGCGTCTGCTGCTGCGGGTGCTGCACCGCCTCGGCAGCGTGAGCATCGACGAGTTCGCGCTCGTCTTCATCGCCGGGGCCCGCGTCTTCGGGCCCGACGTGGACGCGGCGGTCGATGGCGTGCTCGCCATGCGGGCGAGCCGCAGCACCCTGACCGCGGCCCTCGGCGCCGCGGAACGGACCCTCGAGCAGGATCGCTTCATCGTGACCGGGCGATTCAGCCCGGAGGCCTTCCCCAACGGCAAGGGACCGAGCTTCACCGAGCGCTACCGCGTCTTCCTCGAGGCCTTGGAAGCGTTTCGCCTGCGCCCCGACGCGGCGAGCCTCGCGCGGCTGCGGCGCGCGGTCGACGAGGGCGGCACCACGGTCAAGAACCGCTTCGACCCCGGGCAGCTGCTGCCCGGCCTGCGCAAGAAGACCAGCGATCCGCGCACCGTCCACGAGGGCGCCCGGTACCCGCAGTGGCACGACGAGCCGCCCGCCTTCCGGCACGCCCTGGTGGATCTGTTCAACGGTGGCCGCACCACCGCCCTGGTGCGCGAGTACCTCGACAACAATCTGCGCATCCTGACCGCGACCGGCGTGCTGTCGGCCGCCGAGAACCAGGTGCGCCTCAGCTCCGCCTACGCCCGCTACTTCTTCGGCACCGTCGACGACGAGATGCCGGTCGCGGCGACCGGCGAACCGTCGGCGGCCGAGCGCGTGCGCGGCATCGCCGCCATGTTCGGCGCCGATGCGCTGGCGCGGACGGACGCACGCATCACCGCGACCGAAGCCATCGCCCCGACGGCCCTCCAAGAATTCCTCGAGGCCCGGGACCGCGAGCGTTTCGATCAGCTCATCGCGGCCGCCTTCGGCCCGGACACCGTGCGTGCCTACCTGGCCCTGATCGCCGACGACTATCGCTCCGACGCGGTGAAGGCGGTGCGGGAGAAGGCTTTCCGCGGCAAACCGACGGTGCCGTGCATGTACGAGTACCTGATCGGGCTCTCGCTCTACTACGCCTCGGGCAAGGCCTTCGATCCGCGCGCCGCATTCGGGCTGTCCCTGGACGGCGACTTCCTCCCGATCAGCCATGCCCCCGGGCTCCGCGGCGACATCGAGTTCACGCTCGACGGCCGGCGCGTCCTGGTGGAGGTGACCCTGATGGATCCGAGCACTCAGCGCCGCGGCGAGCTCGAGCCGGTGCTCCGGCACGCCACCAACCTGGCCTGCGAGCCGCCCGGCGGCGAGACGCTCACCCTGTTCATCGCGAACGAGATCGACCAGAACGTGGCACGGATCTTCGGCTTCGCGCGGGTGATGGAGATGCGCCCCACCGACGGCGGCGCCGGGACCGCGAGCCCGCTGATCGTCTCGTTGCGCACCGCCGACTGGGTGCAGATCGCGCACGCGCCCCTGTCCCGGGTGCTCGATCTGGTCGCCGCCGAGGCCCGCCGCGACAGCCTCGAGCATCTGAACTCCGACTGGAACGACCAGCTGGTCGTCGCGCTGCGCGCCCTCGCGTGACTCTCAGCCTTCGGTCCAGTTGGTGATGAGCACCTCCCGCGAGGCGTTGCGGTCCTTGCGCTGGTACGACGAGTTCGCGTAGCTGTAGTCCAGGGTGTGCACCACGAAGCCGTGCTCAGCCGCCCAGTCGGAGAGCTGGTCGTGCTCGGATCCCTTGTGCGTCAAGACATTCGAGAGTCCGAACACTCCCCCGCGATCGGCGAACGCGGCCAGGCCGTCGAGCAGGTCGGTCTCGTCGTCCACCGTCCACGCGTTCTGTTCGTTGTACGGCGCGGTGCCGAGCAGATACGGCGGATCGCAGTAGACCAGGTCGGTGGTGGCCAGCTTGCCGAAGACGTCACGGAAGTCCAACGTCCACAGCTCCGCCTGCAACCGGTGCATGCGAGCGACCGTGTCGAAGAGGTTCTTCCGCACCCGACTGTTGAAGTCACGCTTACCGACCGGCATGTTGAACTCGCCGCTGCGGTTGTAGCGGATCTGGTTGTTGAAGCCGAAGACCACGAGTGTGAAGAAGTAGTACGGACGCGCACGGTCCGCCGAATCCATCCGGTTGAAGTCGGTGCGCAGCCGCAGGTAGGCGTCCTTGTTGACCCGGCCGAGCCCGTTGGACGAGTTCGCACCGTAGGCGTCGTAGCCGTGGCGCTGACTGTCGGACAGGCCGTAGCGCTCGATGATCGCCTCCACCTCGGCGATGATCGTCGGGTACGGCACGTGCGAGAAGAGTTCGCCGAGACCCATCACGTCCACCTGGACGTCGTTGAACGCCACCTGGGCATAGCCCGAGTTCATGCCCACGGTCATCGACCCGCTGAACACGTCGACGAAGCGTTCGTGCCCTACCCCGGGAGCGGGCAGGAGCGGGATGATCTCGCTGACCAGGCGCTTCTTGTTGCCGGTGTAGTTCAACGGACTGCGCACCACGGCGGGCTGCACGGTAGCGGACGGCACTGTGGCGGACCGTGAGGCGGCGGACCGGGCGGCGGACCGGGCGCCGGCGGATTGGGCGGCGGATGCGGTGGCCGGCAGCGCCTCCGCCGCCCCCGACCTGCTCCCCGCGAACGGCGGCGTCTGCACATGGCAGACGAACAGGCGCTCCACGATGTCGCCGATAGCGGACTTGCCGGTGGTGAACTCGCGGTGCGGGACGTCGACCACCTCTACCCTGCCCCGACGTTCCAGGACGCCGAGGATGTCGGTGTCCGACAGGCGGGCGGCCGAGCGGGCGTTGCCGCGGGCGCCGGTGTCGTTGTACGACATGATGATCGTCGACGTGTCCACCGCATCGATCAGATCGGTGAACGCCGGTACCGCCGCGGTGGTGCAGTAGTCGCTCTTGAGGTGGCGCCGATCCATCTTGCGCGCCTTGAACTGCACCGGGCCCTGCTGCCAGTCAGTCACGTTGTCGAGCACGTGATAGAGGTCGCCGTACTGCCGCGAGTTGTACGGCGGATCCATGTAGATCAGGTCCCAATGATGTTCGCGCACAAGTTGATTCGCGTCGCGCCTGGTCACCGTGTGCTCGACGTCGTACTGCTCCAGCTCCGGCAGTCCGAAGACGAGCCGGGCGTCCGCGGCGGCCCCTTCCCGAAAGGCGTCGTAATGCCCGACGGTCGCCGCGGCCTTGTCCATCCCGTACAGGAGGCTGGCGATCAGGACCGCGCGCTCACGGTCGTTGAGCACGCCGTCGGCGTGCCACTTCTCGATCTGCGTGCGGTAGTGCCCGATCAGCCGGGAGTTGTCCTCGTTGTAGTAGGTGCCGCTGAACGTGGTGGAGAAATAGTTCGGTGGCAGGGTCGCGATCGGCGCGTCGTTGATCTGACCGACCAACTCGGCGAGGCGGTCCGATCGCACCGGCTCGGCGCCGAAGAACGCCCGATACACGGTCGTGTTGGACGAAAGCAGATCGTTCACCGTCACCGCGAGACCGGCACGGGCCAGCGACTGCCCCACCACGCCGGTGCCGGCGAAGACGTCGGCGGCGGTCTTCGGCGCGACGGGCAGCGCGGCCACTACCTGCTCGATCACCGGCAACACCGCACGCTTGGATCCCAGATAGCGCCGGTTACGGAGTTCGAATGTCTTCACAACCTGCATCTTTCCATTTCTGCATCTCTCGCAGAAACGGTAGCACCGCCCTGTGACAACCCCGGCGACGCCCGACTCGCGGGCTATGTCAGGCGGGTCACTTCAGATCAGCGCTGGACCGGCCGAGGATACGGCGCGCGATGATCAGCTGCTGAATCTGCTGGGTGCCCTCGAAGATGTCCAGGATCTTGGAGTCGCGCGCCCACTTCTCCAGCAGCTCGCTCTCCGCGTACGCCCCGGTGCCGCCGATCTCGACCGCCTTGTTGGTCACGTCGGTCACCGTGCGACCGGCCTTGGCCTTGCTCATCGAAGCCTCCAGCGAGTTGGGCTCCTTGTTGTCGGCCATCCAGGCGGCGCGCAGCGTCAACAGCCACGAGGCCTCCCAGTCCGACTCGAGGCGGATGAACTCGGCGACGGCCACGTGCTGCGCCGCGGCCGGCTTGTCGTAGTCCACCTCGTGGCCGGCTTCGCTGAGCATCCGACGCATCTCCTCCAACGCGGCCCGTCCGACGCCGACCGCCATCGCGGCCACCATCGGGCGCGTGTTGTCGAAGGTCTGCATCACGCCGCCGAAGCCCTTTTTCACGTCGATCTCGGGGCTGCCCAGCAGGTTGCCCGCCGGTACGCGCACGTCCTCGAAGCGGACCACGGCGGTGTCCGAGGACTTGATGCCGAGCTTGTGCTCCAGGCGGACCACCGCGACGCCCGCGGCATCCAGCGGCACCACGAAACTCTTGATCGCCGCGCGGCCCAGGCTCTTGTCCAGCGTGGCCCACACCACGACGTGGTCCGCGCGCGAACCCGCGGTCACGAAGATCTTCTCGCCGTTGATCACGTACTCGTCACCGTCGAGCACCGCCGCGGTGGTGACCGCGGCCGAGTCGCTGCCGAAACCGGGTTCGGTGATGGCCATGGCGGCCCAGACGTCGGCGAAGCGTTCGAGCTGTTCCTCGTTCGCGACGGCGGCGATGGCCGCGTTGCCGAGGCCCTGGCCGGGGATGGACAGCATCAGGCCCACATCGCCCCAGCTCAGTTCCCGCGCGTTGAGCACCGACCGCAGATTGGCGCCGTTGACGGTCCCCTCGTCGGAGGCGGCCGCGTCGCCGGACCGCTCCTGCCCGCGCGACTGCTTGGCCAGCTTCCCCAGCTCGTCGAGTTCGACGGGGTACTCGTGTTCGGCCAGGTCGTACTTGCGGCTGATCGGCCGGAAGATGTGCTCGGCCGCCAGGTGCGCGCGCTCGATGGTCGAGTTCAGCTTCTCGGGGAGCTCCAGATTGATCGCCATGACCGGTTACCTTACTACCCGGTAAGGTACTTGCCAAGGATCTCTCCTTCCGGGCATTGGGCCACACTGGGGTTCGTGCATTCTGGTCTCTCGCTCTGGCGTCGACGGCTCGTGGCGACCGATCCGGCGCGCACACGCCTCATCGAGGCCGCCGCCATCGCCCTCGCGGTGGCCGTCACCGGTCTCGTCGCCTGGTCCCTGGTGCACGTCGGACACGAGGATCACGCCCTCCTGGCGATGGGTCCCTTCCTGGCCCTGTACGCGGGCATGGTGGTCAAGGACTCCACCCGGCGCGCGCGCCTGATCACCACGGCGCTGCTGACGGTGCCCCTGCTCGCCACCCTGAGCCTGGGCGCACTGCTGGATCGTTGGCGCCCGGTGGAGATCGGCGTGTTCATCGCGGTGGCCGGCGGCGCCACCTGGCTGCGCCGCTTCGGCCCGCGCGCCAACGCCCTGGGGATGATGGCCTTCTTCGGCCTGTTCTTCGCGGTCTTCCTGCGACCCTCGCTGGCACACCTGTTCCAGTTCTGGTTGGTCGCGGTGTGTGCGGTCGGCTCCGTGCTGCTGATCCGACTCGTGCTGCTGCGGGCGGTACCGCGCCGCCAGATCGTCGCCCTGCTGGGCGAGTTCCGCGGTGCGGGCAGCTACGCCCTGGAGTACACCCTGGCGGCCGAGCCCGAGGTGCAGGCCACCGGGCTGCAGGCCACCGGGCTGCGGCGCAACCAACTCGCGCGCATCGACGACGTGAGCCGCGCGATCGACCGCTGGCAGTCGCAGTTCGCCACCGCGCGGGTGATCGACGCCGACCCCACCGAGTTCGCCGCCGCGGTCCTGGATGCCCGGATCGGCCTGGAACACACCTGCCTGGAACTCGTCGCGCTCGATCGCTCCGCCCGGGATCCGGCGGCGGGCGGTCTGCTGGCCGACGCCGTGGCCGACCTGCGGGCCGTGCTGGCCCCCGGCGCGACCACCGTCGAGCGGGACGCCGCCGCCGCACGGGCACACGCCCACCTGCAGCTCACCGACGCGGACAGCCCCGACGAACTGGCGGTGGTGATCACCAACCGGGCCGTCGTGGCGCACGCGCGGCTGCGCGCCGTCGACCTGACGCGGCCGCGGGAGGAGCGCGCGCGGGGTCCTCGGACGCAGCCGACGTCCCCGAAAACCCTGACAGCCCCGAAAACCACGACACCCCCGACACCACCGACGGCACCGGCTCCCCCCGCGCCGACTCCCCCGACCGCGCACTCGCGGTGGCGTCCGTGGCGGGGTTGGCGGCCCACCACGCGGATGGCCGTGCAGGTGATGGTGGCCGCGGCGCTGTCGACCGTGGTCGGCGAGCTGATCTCCGCCGATCGCTGGTACTGGGCCGTCGTGACCTCGTTCATGATCTTCGCCGGCACCACCACGCGCAGCGGCATCCTGACCAAGGCCTGGCGCCGCGTGGTCGGCACCCTCGCCGGCCTGGCCGTCGGGTTCGCCCTCGCCTTCCTGCTCGCCGGCAGCCCGCCCGCGCTGATCGTGATGTGCGTGGCCAGCGTCTTCTGCATGCTGTACTTCGGACCGCTCAACTACGTGTGGCAGTCGTTCTTCATCACGGTGCTGCTGGCCGCCATGTTCGGCCTGCTGGGCATCCTCGACCACGAGCTTCTCGAGCTGCGTCTGGCCGAGACCGCGGTCGGCGCCGTGATCGGTGTGGCCTGCGCCTACCTGGTCTTCTCCACCAGCTCCCGGCCCGCACTGCTGCACCAGATGGACGTCTACTTCGACGCCCTGGACGACCTGCTGCGGCAGGTCCGCACGGCCGCGACCCGGCCCGGCCTCGCCGAGCCGGTCCTCGCCGGCGTCCGCCGCCTCGACACCGCTCACGTGGAGCTGCGCGACTTCGCGAGCGGCATGTCGGTGGGTTTCGTCACCGGCAAGCGCACCCTCGCCGCCGATCTGGGCCACCTGCTGCTGGTCACCACACAGCTCGCCAACCAGCTCGCCCGCTTGACCGTCGTCTCCACCACCGCGCCCCGCACGCCGCACCCGAGCGAACTGGACGCCGCCCTGACCGACTCCGTCGACCACCTGCTGCAGTCATCGGCACGGGCCCGGGCCGCGCTGGTGCACGGCAGCCCCTCGCCCGGCAGCACGCTGGAGACGACGATCGCCGATCGGTTCGCCCGGCTGCCCCCGAGAACCCGGCTCGACCAGCTGGACATCTCGCTGACGATGTCCCACTTGAACTGGGCGTTGCTGCGCTCGGTCGAGGTACGCGCACACTCCTGAGCGACGACCGGCTAGGTTCGTATCCGATGTCCATTCCCGTGTATCCCCCGCTGCCCGTCGCGCCGCCGCCCGCCCTCGTGGTGGACGGCGACTACCAGTTCGGCACCTACGACGGCCCCATTCCGACCATCAACCCGCTCGACGTCGGTGCCGGTCGCCGACGTTTCTCCGGGCTGCGCACGGCCGGCCGCAACCTGCGGCTCAAGGAGTGGGAGGCCTTCCAACTCGGCGACGACGACTGGTTCGTGCTGGGGGCGGTCTACAACGCCAAGGCGGTGGGCTTGATCCAGGTGCTCGCCGTGCACAAGCACTCGGCGACGATCACCCGCTGGGAGACCAAGATGCCGCCGCCGACGCTGTCGGTGGCGCGCGGCCTGCTGCGCTCGTCCTCGCGCGGTCGGGTGGCCGACTTCCGCGTGGAGGTGGTCAATCATCTCGAGCGCGGCCGCCTCGCGGTGGACGCGCACCACCCCGGCGACCGGCACCGGCCGTCGATGGGCCTGCACGTGACCGGTCGCTGCGGACCCGAGGAGGCCGCCCACCTCGTGGTGGTCCACCCGTTCAGCGCCGACCGCGCGCTGTACTCGCACAAGGTCATGATGCCGATGACCGGCAACCTGGTGATCGGCGGCGACCACGTCGGTTTCGCCGAGGACCGGGGGTTCGCGATCCTCGACGACCACCACGGTGACTACCCGCGGCCGCTCCGATACGACTGGGTGACCGCGGCCCGCCGCACCGCCTCCGGGCAGGTGGAGGGCTTCAATCTGACCCACAACCAGGTCCTCGATCCCGCCCAGTTCAACGAGAACGCGATCTGGATCGGCAACCGGTTGCATCGGCTGCCGCCGGTGACCGTCGAACGGCCGCAGGGCCCGTGGGGCAAGTGGCTGATCCGGGATGCCTCCGGCGCCGTCGACGTCACCTTCACCCCGACCGTGCGGTCGACGATGCACGTCGGCCCGGCCAAGGCACTCGCCGAGTACTACGCGCCCTACGGCTGGTACGAGGGCGCCATCGAGGCCGAGGGCGCCCGCCTGAACGTCGACGGGATGTTCGGCGTCGGCGAGCAGAAGCGCATCACCGTCTGACCCCCGGACACCCCGAAACCCCCAGAGCCCCGAATCTGCAGAGCCCCCCGCGGACCGTTCGGGCCCGCGGGGTTCCAGCAGGTTCTACGGAACGATGTTGACCATCCGGCCGGGCACGTAGATCACCTTCCGGGGCTCACCGTCCAGCAGGGCAGCGATCTTCTCGTCCGCGAGCGCCGCCGCCACCACGGTGGCTTCGTCGGCGTCGGCGGCCACCTGAATGCGGCTGCGAACCTTGCCCTTCACCTGCACCGGCACCTCCACGGTGTCCTCGACGAGGTACGCCTCGTCGACCTCCGGGAAGGGGCCGTAAGCCAGAGAAGTGTTGTGGCCCAAGCGATTCCACATTTCCTCGGCCAAGTGCGGGGCCAGCGGAGCGAGCATGAGGATCAACCCCTCCACGGCCTCGCGCGGCGCCCCGTCCGGGTAGCTCTTGGTCAGGTGATTGGTGAACTCGATCAGCTTGGCGCCCGCGGTGTTCATCCGCAGCGCGGCCAGGTCGGCCCGCACACCGCCGATCGTCTTGTGCATCACGCGCAGCGTCTCGTCACCGGCCGGCGTGTCCTGGACACGCACCGACCCGGACTCCTCGTCCACCACCAGGCGCCACACGCGCTGCAGGAACCGCTGGGCACCGACCACGTCCTTGGTGGCCCACGGCCGGGACTGGTCCAACGGACCCATCGACATCTCGTACACCCGCAGGGTGTCCGCGCCGTAGTCGCGGCAGATGTCGTCGGGCGCCACGGAATTCTTGAGCGACTTGCCCATCTTTCCGTATTCCTGGGTCACTTCCTCGTCGCCGTAGAAGAACGTGCCGTCGCGCTCGACGACCTCCTCGGCGGGCACGTAGACACCGCGCGCGTCCGTGTAGGCGTAGGCCTGGATCATGCCCTGGTTGTAGAGCCGACGGTACGGCTCCCGGCTGGTCACGAAGCCGAGGTCGAACAGGACCTTGTGCCAGAAACGCGAGTACAGCAGGTGCAGCACCGCGTGCTCGACGCCGCCGATGTACAGGTCCAGTCCGCCCGGATCGTTCGCCCCGTGCAGCTCGGGTCGCGGACCCATCCAGTACGCCTCGTTCTCCTTGGCGCACAACGTTTCCTGGTTGGTCGGGTCGATGTACCGCAGCTGGTACCACGAGCTGCCGGCCCACTGCGGCATCACGTTGGTGTCCCGCGAGTAGGTCTTCAGACCGTCGCCCAGGTCGAGGTCGACGGTGACCCATTCGGTGGCCTTGGCCAGCGGGGGAGACGGACGGCTCTCGGCGTCGTCGGGGTCGAAGGAGACCGGCGCGTAGTCGGCCACCTCGGGCAGTTCCACCGGCAGCATCGACTCGGGCAGGGCCACCGGCGCGCCGTCGTCGCCGTAGACGATGGGGAAGGGCTCGCCCCAGTACCGCTGGCGGGCGAACAGCCAGTCGCGCAGCTTGAACTGCACGGTGCCCTGGCCGGCGCCCTCGGACTCCAGCCGTTCCACGATCGCGGCCTTGGCCTCCTCGACCGCCATGCCGTCCAGGAAACCCGAGTTGACCAGCGGTCCGTCGCCGGTGAACGCGGCCTCGGCGATGCCGACGTCGCTGCCGATCACCTCGCGGATGGGCAGGCCGAAGGCGGTCGCGAACTCGTAGTCGCGCTCGTCGTGACCGGGCACCGCCATGATGGCGCCGGTGCCGTAGCCGATCAGGACGTAGTCGGCGATGAACACCGGGAGCTGCTCGCCGTTGACCGGGTTGGTGGCGTAGCTGCCGGTGAAGACACCGGTCTTCTCCTTGTTCTCCTGGCGCTCCAGATCGCTCTTGGCCGCGATCGATGCGCGGTAGGCGGCCACCGCCGCCCGCGGATCGGCGGCACCGGCGGTCCAGCGCGCATCGGTGCCCTCCGGCCACGCGTCGAGCACCAGCCGGTCGACGAGGTCGTGTTCCGGGGCGAGCACCATGTAGCTGGCGCCGAACAGGGTGTCCGGGCGCGTGGTGAAGACCTCGATCGACGCTTCGCCGGGCACCGGGAACTGCACCCGGGCGCCGTGCGATCGGCCGATCCAGTTGCGCTGCATGGACTTGACCTTCTCCGGCCAGTCCAGCAGCTCCAGGTCGTCGAGCAGCCGGTCCGAGTACGCGGTGATCCGCATCATCCACTGGCGCAGGTTCTTGCGGAACACCGGGAAGTTGCCGCGCTCGCTGCGACCATCCGCGGTGACCTCTTCGTTGGCCAGGACGGTGCCCAGGCCCGGGCACCAGTTGACCAGCGAATTGCTCAGGTACACCAGGCGGTACGAGTCCAGCACCTCGCGGCGATCGGCCTCGGCCAGCTCCGACCAGACCCGGCCGTCGTCGAGAGCCCTTGTGCCGGAATCGAATTCGGCGATCAGCTCGGACATGGGGCGGGCCTTGGCCTGCTCGACGTCGAACCAGGAGTTGTAGATCTGCAGGAAGATCCACTGCGTCCAGCGGTAGAAGTCGACGTCGGTGGTGGCCACCCGGCGGCGCTCGTCGTGACCCAGGCCCAGGCGCCGGATCTGCTGCAGGTAGCGCTCGATGTTGGCCTCGGTGGTGGTCCGCGGGTGCGTGCCGGTCTGCACCGCGTACTGCTCGGCCGGCAGACCGAACGAGTCGAAGCCCATCGTGTGCAGCACATTGCGCCCGGTCATCCGCGCGAAGCGCGCGTAGACGTCGGAGGCGATGAAGCCGAGCGGATGCCCGACGTGCAGCCCCGCGCCGGAGGGGTAGGGGAACATGTCCTGCACGAACAACTTGTCCGGCGCCTGCGGGTCGGGCCCGGAGAAGCCGGCGAAGTCGCCGGCGAGCGGCCCCACCGGGTTCGGGGCCGCGAAGGTCTGCTCGGTGGTCCAGTACTCCTGCCAGCGGGATTCGATGTCACCGGCCGTCTGTGCGGTGTAACGATGTCCCGGGGTGCTGTCGGCGATGCTCACCCGACCAGGGTAAATCCTCACCGATGTCGCCCGCACAGCGCCTCGGTCGTACAGTTGATGGCGTGTATGCCGCCTCGCTGATCGTCGCCGTCCTTGCTTTCGCGCTCGCCGCGTTGTGGGCCGTCGTCGGCGTAGCCGGATTGCTGCAGAAGTTCCCCGGCAATCGCTGGGTCGGCGTGCGCACCCCGGAGACCATCCGTTCGGAGCAGGCCTGGATCCTGGCACACCGCGTCGCGGCCCCCGGTTTCCTCGGCGGCGCTGTCGCCGCCGCCCTCGGTGGAGCGCTGGCGCTGGTCAACTCGTGGGGCTTCCTCTACGCGCTCGGCGGACTGATCCTGGGTCTGCTCGCGATCTCGGTGGTCAGCGGAGTGGCCGTGCGCGCCGCCGAAGCCGTCGCCGAGCCGGTCGAGTCCGGCGGCTGCAGCAGCGGATGCTGCTCGCCCGCCGCCGAGACCGACGAGACCGGCCTCGACGACGAGGGTGCGGCCGCAGCGGCCGCCGACTGCGGTCAGTCCAGTTGCGGATCCTGCGCGCTGAGCGGCATGTGCCTGCCGGAGTCGCAGGCGGGCAGCAGTAGCGCTCCCTGATGCTCGGCAAGATCCTGTCGAAGTCACCGCTGGACGGCTTCGTACTCTCGATCATGCTCGCGGTGGTCGTCGCCGCGTTCCTCCCGGCCACCGGCGCCTTCGCCGACGTGCTCGACTACGTCGTCATCGCCGCGATCGCGCTGCTGTTCTTCCTCTACGGCACCCGGCTGCATCCCAAGGAGGCGCTGGAGGGCCTGACGCACTGGCGCCTGCACCTGACCATTCTCGGCTTCACGTTCGTCCTGTTCCCGATCATCGGCGTGGTGCTCGCACCGCTGCTCAAGCACCTGATCGGCGACGACCTGTCGATGGGCATGCTGTACCTCACGCTGGTGCCGTCGACGGTGCAGTCGTCGATCGCGTTCACCTCGATCGCCCGCGGCAACGTGCCCGGCGCCATCGTGAGCGCCTCGGTGTCCAACCTGCTCGGCGTGTTCCTGACGCCACTGCTGGTGGTGTGGCTGATGAGCACCGACTCCGGCGTGCAGTTCTCCGGCGCCTCCATCACCAAGCTGATGTTGGAGATCCTGCTCCCGTTCATCGTGGGCCAGCTGCTGCGGCCGTGGGTGGCGCCGTGGCTCGCGCGCTACGCCGAGCCCACCAAATACGTCGACCGCGGTTCCATCGTGCTGGTGGTCTACGTGGCCTTCAGCGAGGGCGTCCGCGAAGGTCTCTGGTCGCTGGTGAGCGCCTGGCAGGTGGTGCTCATGACGATCATCGCGACGGTGCTGGTGATCGTCATGCTGCTGCTGTCCGGCTGGCTGCCCAAACGCCTGGGCTTCTCCCGCGCGGACACCATCGCGATCCAGTTCTGCGGCACCAAGAAGTCCCTGGCCACCGGCCTGCCGATGGCCACGGTGCTGTTCGCGGGCTCGTCGGTGGGTCTGATCGTGCTGCCGCTGATGATCTTCCACCAGGTGCAGTTGATCCTGTGCTCCTGGCTCGCCACCCGCTACGGGCGCCAGGCCGAACCGGTACCCGCCGCCTGACTCGCAACCGACGGGGCCTGTGCCAGGCTGTGACGATGGGACAGCACCAGTTGAACGGCCGTGTCGTCGCGGTGACCGGCGGCGCCGCCGGGATCGGGCGGGAGATCGCCGCCGCCGCACACGCCGCCGGGGCACGCGTCGCCATCGGCGACCTGGACCGCGAGCGCACCGAACGCGCCGCCGACGAGCTGGGCGTGCGCGGCTACCCGTTGAACGTGACCGACGAGGCGTCGTTCCGGGAGTTCCTCGACGCCGTCGATACCGATCTGGGCCCCGTCGACGTGCTGGTGAACAACGCCGGCGTGATGTGGGTGGGACCGTTCGACGCCGAACCGGAGACCGCCACGGCCGCCATGTTCGACGTCAACGTCCTCGGCGTGATCCGCGGCGTCCGTCTGACCGCCCCGCGCATGGCCGCTCGCGGCCGCGGCCACATCGTCACCATCGCGTCCGCCGCCGCGAAGCTGTCGCCGCCGGGGGAGTCGACGTACGCCGCGACCAAACACGCCGTCCTCGGCTATCTGACCGGTGTCCGGGAGGAGCTGCGCGGGAGCGGCGTGCAGATCTCGGCGATCCTGCCCGGCGTGGTCGACACCGAACTGGCCTCGGGAACCGCGACCGGTGCCGCGGCGCTGCTCACGCCCGAGAAGATCGCGGCCACCGTCCTCGACGTGATCGTCGCGCCGCGGTTCGTGACCACCGTGCCCGGTTACATCGGCCCGTTGGTGGCGATCACCGGTCTGCTGCCGCAGCGGCTGCGCGATGCGTTCCTGCGCCGCGCGGTGCCGAACCAGCTGACCACCGCGGGTGCCTCCCGCGCCGACTATCAGAAGCGGATGTTCGGCTGACGCCGTCGAGGCCCCCCGAGATCTACGAGGCGCCGGGGGGAGGCGGCACGGCGCAGCTTGATGCGGTGCACCAGCCAGCGCACCAGGACCAGCACCGCCGCTGTGCCGATCAGCCCGATCACCATCACGCCCATCAACTGCACGCCGGCGGTGGCGCCGAGCAGGTAGGACAGCAGCAGCACGGTGGTGGCCCAGGTGGTGCCGCCGAGGAACGTGGCCAATGCGTAGCGGTGCGCGGGAACCTCGGACATCCCGGCCGCGATGGGCACCAGGGTGCGCACGTAACCGATCCAGCGACCCACCGGCACCGTGACGTAACTGTTGTTGCGCACCCGTTCCTCGGCGCGTTCCCATTGCGCGTCGCCGAACTTGCGGCCGGCCCACGAATGCTGGATCCGCGGCCCGGAGAAATGGCCCAGGGCATAGCCGGTCATGTCGCCGCACAACGCGGCCAAACACGCGCAGGCGATCACGATGTAGATGTTGGGCTGGCCGATCGCGGCGGCGACGCCCGCGGCGATCAGCACCGCTTCACTGGGCAGGATCAGCCCGAGGATCAGGACCGAGGTCTCCAGGTACACCACGCAGAGGACGACGAGGTAGACCGCCCACGGGGGAGCCATGTCGACGACAGAGGTCAACCATTCGGAAATTTCGTGCATATCAGTTGGTCAGCGGATCCGCCGGGTACGTGGCCAACAGGGGCAGTGGCCAGTCCTGACGCCGCAGCACCGCCTGCCAGACGTCGACGTCGGCCGGTGCCAGCAGATCCGACGGCAGGCCGGGTGCGATCCACCAACTGCCTTCGGCGAGCTCGTCGTCCAACTGGCCCGCATCCCAGCCGGCGTAACCGGCGAAGATCCGCAGGCCGGTCAGCACCGGTTGCAGGTCGTCGGGGTCGGCGTCGAGATCGACCATGCAGACCGGGCCGCGCACCTGGTGCAGCTTCGGCTGGGTGGCCAAGTCGATTCCGGTCTTGACCACGGCCAGGCACACCGCGGACTCGGCCTGCACCGGTCCGCCGATGAACACCGCACGCGGCGAGGCCGCCAGTTCCGACCAGTCGGGGAGGACGTTGTAGACCGCGGCCTGGCTCATGCGATTGAGCACCACGCCGAGCGTGCCGTGCTCGTCGTGCTCGATGACATAGATCACCGTCCGCGCAAAAGTGGGACCGGTCAGGGACGTCGACGCGATCAATACCGAACCCGGTCCGACCTGCGCCGGGTCACGGAAGTCGTCGGCAGTCACCCGTCAATCATGGCACAGCCGCCGCACGTCGTCTCCGCCGTCGGTGCGACCCCGAGATCGGTAGGCTCGATCAGTGGGCTTCCTCCGATCGCTTGGGCATTCACCCGGACTGTGGCGACTGCTGCTGGTCCGGCTGACCAGCCAGCTCAGCGACGGGGCGTTCCAGGCCGCATTGGCCTTCTCGATCCTGTTCAACCCGGATCGGCACACCGACCCGATGGCCGTCGCGCTGGGCTTCGCGGTGCTCTTGCTGCCGTATTCGCTGATCGGACCGTTCGCCGGCGCGCTGCTGGATCACTGGGACCGGCGTCGGGTTCTCGTCTGGGTCAATGTGCTGCGGGCCGTCGCCGTCGCCCTGGTGGCGGTGGTGATGGCCACCAGTGCGCCCGATGCGGTGGTGCTGATCTCCGCGCTCCTGGTGACCGGCTGCAGCCGGTTCGTCGCCGCCGGACTCTCCGCCTCGCTGCCCCATGTGGCATCCCGCGACGTGTTGATCGAGATGAACGCCTTCTTCACCACCCTGGGTGCCGGCCTGCTGGCCGCGGGCACCCTGGTCTCGGTGGGCCTGCGGGCCATCTTCGGCGCCGACAACGCCGGATCGGCGGCCACCCTGCTGGCCGGCGCCGGGATCGTGCTGATCTCCGCGGCCCTGGCCGCGGGTTTCTCCCACCGCTTCCTCGGGCCCGACGTCCCCGACGACGCCGGACGCAGTGCCGTCTACGCGATGGCCCACGGGCTGGGGCACGGCCTGCGCGCGGCCGCGACCACGCGGACCGTGGCCGTGGTGCTGTCGGCCATCGGTGTGCACCGGTTCGTGTTCGGCATCAACACCCTGATGCTCCTGCTCATCGTGCGGTCGATGGATCTGGGTCCCATCCGCGGCCACGACGTGGGAGCCCTCGCCCTGATCGGTGCGGGGGTCGCGGTCGGCGCCCTGCTGGCCGCCTTCACCACGCCGGTCGCCGTGCATCGGCTCGGGCGGCGATGGACCATTGTGGCCTCGCTCGCCGTGGCGGTGGTGGCCGAGCTGATGCTCACCCACATCACCTGGGTCACCGTGATCGTCAGCGCCGTCCTGCTGGGCCTGGTGGGGCAGACCATCAAGCTGTGCGGCGATCTGGCGATGCAGGCCGACATCGCCGACACCTACCGGGGCCAGGTCTTCGCCGTGCAGGACGGCCTGTTCAACACCGCCTTCGTGCTGGCCATGATCCTGGCCGCCACCGCGCTTCCGGCCGACGGCATCGACCCGAAGCTGGTGGTCCTGGCCGCCGGCCTCTACCTCTTCGGCGCGATCGGCGTCGGGCTCCTCCACCCGCGCCACGTGCCCACCCGAATCGAAACCCCGGTCGACCTCCACCCCGCCCACTGACCCGCTCGGCTCGTTCGCGCCGGCCGGACACGTTCGCGTCGACCGCGACTGCCGCGAACGCGATGCAGCGGCGCGAATGCGGCTGAGCGACGCGAACGGGGGAGGGAGAAGCGGGGCGGCTCAGGGCAGCGGGGTCGCGCGATCGGCGTTGCCGTCGCCGTCGGTGTCCTCCAGGACCGTGTCGGGAACGCCGTCGCCGTCGTCGTCGACGATGAGCCGACCGACCTGCGCGGGCAGCTCCCACAGCCCCTCGCCGCCGTCGGCGAACACCGCCTCGCCGGTGCCGTCGTCGTCCAGGTCGAGCACCGCACGATCGGCCACGCCGTCACCGTCGCTGTCCCACATCGCGTCGTCGCGCAGGCCGTCGCCGTCGAAGTCGAGGGCGACCGCATCGCCGATGCCGTCGTGGTCGAGATCCAGATCCGCCGGACTGTGCCACGTGGACAGCGATCCGTCGCCGGTGCCGAAGAAGTACTCGAGGCCGTCCATACCGGTTAGACGCGCCGCGGCCCGCCCCGGTTCCGTGACACGCCGGAGGGGACACGCCCGCGGGTTAGTACCCCATCGTGCGGATCGCGGAGGCGAGGGCGTCCAGCTGCGAGCGCCGCACATCCAGGTGCGGCGAGATGCGCAGCAACGACTGCTCGCCGGCCAGCGGGGCCCGCCAGGATTCGGCGGCCGTGACCAGAATGCCGGTCTCCCGGAGCGCCACCTGCGCCGTCGCGACGTCGCTGGCCTGCCAACCGGGGGGAGGGGCCAGCGTCACCAGCGCCGACGGCTCGTCGATCGGCTCCAGCACCTCCCAGGAACCGATGCCATCCAGCCGTTCCCGGGTGATCTGACCGATCCGTGCCAACTCGCGGTAGACGCGCTGCTGACCGATCTCCTTCACTTCCGCCACGGCCTGGCCCAGACCCAGACTGCCCGCGACGTAGGCCTCCGACGATTCGACCTGCACCGGGCGCAGGGCGTCGCTGCGGACGGCCAGGAAGCCGACGCCGCGCGGGCCGGTCAGCCACTTGCGCGAGGTGCCGTAGACGATGTCCGCGCCGGTCACCGTGGGGATGTGGCCGACGGCCTGGGCCATGTCGACCACCACCGACACCCCGGCGTGGTGCGCCACCTCCACGATCTGCGCGACCGGCTGCACCACCCCGCTGGCCGAACCGATCTGGCACACGTGAAGGAAGTCTGGCTGCTCGAACTGCAGCATGTTCTCCAGGGCATCGACGTCGACGTGCCCGAACCGGTCGGCCGACGGCATCGTCCGCACCGCGATGCCGCGACGCTCGAACTCGTCGAGGTTGGGGCCGAACTCGTTGACCGCCACCCACACGGTCGCCGCCAGCGGGAGATTCCAGTTGTTGAGCAGCGCGCGCAGGCAGGCGCGGGCGCTGTCCCGGAACGACAGCTCCTCGGGGCGATGTCCGATCAGCGCGGCCAGGTCCCGACGACCCCGCACCAGCATCTCGGCCTGCTCCTCGGCCGCGACGTAGGCGCCGCGTTCGGCCTCCCGCCACAGATGCCCGGTGATGGCGTCGATACTCGCGCGCGACGCGCGACCCGCCGACGCCGCGTCCAAGTGATCGATCGACGGTTCAATTCGTGCGGTATGCCACTGTTCGCCCAGGTCGCTGCAGTACATGCCTCAAATCTACCGGTGCGACCACCATTGGCGTAATGCCGCCTCGGCCTCCTCGCGGGACAGCGGTCCCGCGTCCAGTCGCAACTCCTTCAAAAAGCGCCACGCCTGCCCCACTTCCGGGCCGGGAGGCAGATCGAGGATCTCCATGATGGCGTTGCCGTCGAGGTCCGGGCGCACCCGATTCAGGTCCTCGGCCTCCTGCAATACGGCGATGCGGCGCTCGAGGTCGTCGTAGGTCTCCTGCAGACGCCGCGCGCGGCGGCGGTTGCGCGTGGTGCAGTCGGCGCGCACCAACTTGTGCAGTCGTTCCAGCAGCGGACCGGCGTCGGTCACGTAGCGCCGGACCGCCGAATCGGTCCACTTGCCCTCGCCGTAGCCGTGGAATCGCAGGTGCAGGAACACCAGCTGGGCGATGTCGTCGACGGTCGCCTTGGGGTACTTGAGCGCGCGCAGCCGCTTGCGCACCATCTTGGCGCCCACCACCTCGTGGTGATGGAAGCTCACCCCACCGGCGTCCTCGTGCTTGCGGGTGGCGGGCTTGCCGATGTCGTGCAGCAGCGCCGCCCAGCGCAGGATGGGGTCCGGCCCCGCGTCCTCGAGTTCGATCGCCTGCCGCAGCACCGTCAACGAATGCTGATAGACGTCCTTGTGCTGGTGGTGCTCGTCGATGGTGAGCTGCATGCCGGGGATCTCCGGCAGGATCCGGTCCGCCAGCCCCGTCTGCACCAGCAGCTCGATCGCCTCGATCGGATGCTCACCGCAGATCATCTTGTCCAGCTCCACCGCGATCCGCTCGACGGTGATGCGATCGATCTCGCCGGCCAGCTGCTCGATCGCGGCCAGGGTCCGCGGAGTCAGAGCGAAACCGAGCTGGGAGACGAAGCGGAGCCCGCGGAGCATGCGCAGGGGATCGTCGTTGAACGAGTCCTCCGGCGCCGCCGGCGTGTCGATGACGCCGGCCAGCAGGTCGTCGATGCCGCCCAGCGGATCGACGAACTCCTGGTTGCCGTCGGCGTCGATCCGCACGGCCATGGCGTTGATCCGGAAGTCGCGGCGGATCAGGTCGCCGTCCAGGGTGTCGCCGAAGGTGACCGTGGGATTCCGGCTCACCCGGTCGTAGACGTCGGCGCGGTAGGTGGTGATCTCGATGGTGTGGTCACCCTTGGCGCCGCTGACGGTGCCGAAGTCGATACCGGTCTTCCAGGTCACGTCGGCCCACGCGTCGAGGATCTCCACGATCACCTCGGGGCGCGCGTCGGTGGTGAAGTCGAGGTCCTCGCCCAGCCGTCCGAGGACCGCATCGCGGACACTGCCGCCCACCAGATACAACTCGTGGCCACGCGCGGCGAACCGCTGCGCGAGGGGCGTGAGCACGTCGCTCAGGTCGCGCAGGGTGATCGCGGCGGCCGCGAGCAACCGGGCCCGTCGCTCCGCCCGGGCCGCGATCACCGCGGCATCCGCGGGGGCACTTTCGGTCATGACATGCCAGCCTACCGAGCCTGCAGGGTTGCTTGAGCTAACGGTGGGTAACGAGCGGATAGAGTCGTGGTGTGTCTGCTGAGTCGTCGGTGAGCCGACCGGACGTCGTGAACGACGGTCCGGCCGCAGCCGACGGACAATCCCCGCGGCCCAAGTCCAAGCGGCGGGGCCGACGCCGTGGCCGTCGTCGCGGTAAAGGCAATGGTCAACAGGCCGCGGCGACCCCCGCAGCGACCACCGCTGCCGGCGGGGACAAGGCCGCGGCCGCCCCGCCGAACACCCACGGCGAGGAGCCGTCCGCTCCGCCCGCCGGACCCAAGCCCTCGGATCTGGCCGCGATGCCGCGAACCCGGCGTCGACCCAGCACCGCGCCGCGGCCGGTCGCCAAGACCGCGAGTCGTAACCAGCGTGGACAGACCCCGGCCGGCGCCGGGCAGTCCGGCCAGTCCGGGCAGCGCCTGCGCACCGTCCGGGAGACCTCCGCCGGCGGCCTGGTCCTGTCGAACATCGACGAATCCTTCGACCAGGTCAAGGCGGTACTGATCGGCCGCATCGATCGGCGCGGTCGAATGATGTGGTCGCTGCCCAAGGGGCACATCGAGACCGGGGAGACCGCCGAGACCACGGCCATCCGGGAGATCGCCGAAGAGACCGGTGTCAACGGCACCATCGTGGCGACCCTGGGCAAGATCGACTACTGGTTCGTCAGCGAAGGCCGCCGCATCCACAAGACCGTGCACCACTACCTGCTGCGGTACACGGGGGGCGAACTGTGCGACGGCGACTACGAGGTCAGCGCCGTGGCCTGGGTGCCGCTGCGCGAGTTGCCCCGACGGCTCACGTATTCTGACGAACGACGGCTCGCTCGAACCGCCGAGACGGTCATCGCCGAACTCCGGGACGATCCGGCCCGGTTGGCGCAGTCCGAAGCCGAGGCCAACCGCACCGAGCCGAACGACTATGAGAAAGCCGCCGCAGCCCGCAACCAGCGCCGCAACGAGCCGCCGGCCAAGCCCCGGCGGCGACGCCGTCGACCGCGACGCGGGGGAGCCGGGAATCGTACCGACGGTGCCGGCTGACCGCGTGCGGTGCTTCGCCGCCCTCCTCGCGAGCACGTTGCTGATCCTCGGTCTGTCGGTCGCCCCCTTCGCCGCGGCGCCCGCCCACGCCGTCGACCCGCGATATGCGACGCTGACCATCACCGAAATCACCCCGTCGACCGTGACCAGCGTCGGCGAGGACGAGGTGCGCGTCCGCGGCCGCCTCACCAACACCTTCGACCGACCCATCAGCAACCTGCAGATCCGCCTGCAACGCGGCGCGCGGGTCGCCACGGCCGTCGCGTTGCGCACGTCGCTGATGGCGCCGTCGACGAACTACTCCGTGCTCAGCGCACCGCTGACGCTCGAGGACACCCTGGCGCCCGGGCAGAGCACCGAGTTCGAACTCAGTGCCCCGCTGAGCGCCCCGAACGGCCTGCAGATCGACACCACCGGCGTCTATCCGCTGCAGCTCAGCGCCTCGGGGGTACCCGAATCCGGGGGAACGGTGCAGGTGGCCCAGTCGCGCACCCAGCTGCCCGTGGTGTCCCTGCCCGCGAACGCCCGCCGCGCCGCCGCCTTCACCGGTGCCGTCGGCGATGGCGACTCGCGGCTGGGGCGCGACGGTTCGGTGGCCCCGGACACCTCCGCCCCCGCGGCCCTCACCCTCATCTGGCCGTTGGCCGCACCCCCGCAACTGGCGCCGGGGATCCTCGGCGGCGGCACCGAGCCGGTGCGACTGATCAGCGATCAGCTCGCCGGTTCCCTGGCCCCCGAGGGTCGTCTCGGCGCCCAGTTGGAGGCCCTGGAGAAGGCCGCCGACGGACTCGACCCCCGGGTGGCGGCCGGCCTGTGCGTCGCCGTCGACCCCGACCTGCTGGTCACCGTGCACGGAATGACGTTGGGCTACGAGGTCAGCAGCGATCCGGCCAATCCCACCTCGAGCACCAAGCCGGGCACCGGCCGGGAGGCCGCGGAGGCCTGGATGGCCAAACTGCGGACCCTCGCCGAGGAGTTGTGCATCACCGCACTGCCCTTCGCCCAGGCCGGTCTGGATTCGCTGGCGACGATCGGCGACGAACACCTGGCGACCACGGCCGTCACCGGCGCCTCCGACATCGTCGACGCCCTCCTGGGGGTCGAATCGCTGCGCGGTGTCACCATCCCCGCGGTCGGCACCCTGTCCGCCTCCGGCCGCGACGTGCTGGCCGCCCACAACCAGCAGGCGGCGGTCGCGTCGTCGGCGGTGGAGCCCGAACGCCTCACCGCGTCCGGCCGCTACCGCTCCGGACCGGTCGCCCTGCAGACCTACGACCTCCCCATCACCGCCGCGCTCGGCGCCGTCGGCACGCAGCCGGTCGTGCCGTCGATCCTGCCGAGCTGGCAGCAGCCCACCCTCGACGACGAATCGCCGGTGAGCCGCCGCCAGGCGGCGGTCGCGGCACTGGCGTTCCCCATGCTCGCGGTCCCCGACACGCCCACCGACGACGCGGCCGATTCGGTGACCGGTCGCAGTGCCTTCGTGATGCCGCCCACGTATTGGTCGCCGACCGTCGACGACGCTCTGGGCCTGCTCAACGCCGCCGACCTGCTGCTGGCCTCCGGGACCGCCGAGCCGCTGGGTCTGCGCGAGCTGACCGCGCAGCTGCCCGCCGCGTCGACCGACACCCGGCTGGTGACGCCCGGCGACGTCGAACCCCTGGTGGCCCAGGGCTTCCCGATCAGTGCCGCCGATGCGGCGGCGGTCCGCGAGAATCTCACACTCAGCGGCGCACTCGAGGGTTCCCTGGTGAAGTCGCCGAACCTCGTCGCCACCCCGCAGTCGTACCTGGCGCCGCTGCGCGAGGACGCGCTCCGCGCCGTCGCCACGCCGCAATCGCAGACCCTGGCGCAGACGCGCGCGTTGCGCTCCCTGCGAATCAACGCGGTCACCGCCACACTGGACCGTATGAAGCAGTCCGTGGCGCTGCTGGACCCCGGAGGCCGGTACACCCTGGCCTCCGAGCGCAGCCCGCTGCTGTTGATCGTGCGGAACGATCTGGCCCTGCCGGTCCGCGTGCGGATGGACATCCAGGCGCCCGACGCGCTCAACGTCGGCGACGTGGGCGTCCAGGAGATTCCGCCGATGGGCACCCGCCAGATCCAGATCCCCACCCGGGCCTCCACCTCGGAACGGGCGACCGTCGAGATCTCGATGCTCACCTCCACCGGCGTCCCGCTCAGTGAGCCGATCTCGCTGTCGATCTACTCCAACGCCTACGGCAAGCCGCTGTTCTGGATCACCATCGTCGCCGGCGTCCTGCTCGTCCTGCTCACCGCCCGACGCCTCTGGCATCGGTTCCGCGGCAAGCCGGATCCGGCCGACGAGGACCGGCCGGAGCCGGACGCCGACTCGCTCCGGCTCGCCTCGGCGCCCTACGCCGAGCGCGTCGAGCGCGCCCGCGAGAATCCCGAGGCGCCACCGCAACCACCCGCCGGCGACCGGGAGAACGACGTATGAGTTCCGATCGCGACCCCCAGCCGCGGCCCCAGGCCCAGTCGGCCGAACCGCACGCCCTCGCGAGCACCGAGATGCTCGCCGAGAACGCCGTCGCCCAGCGACAGGCGGACGACTCCGACGCCTCGGTGATGCGCACCGGCGGTTCCATCGCCGTGGCGACGCTGGTCAGCCGCATCACCGGTTTCATCCGCACCGTCCTGGTCCTGGCCCTGCTCGGCGGCGCGCTGTCGTCGGCCTTCCAGGCCGCGTACGTGCTGCCGAACATGATCGCCGAGGTGGTCCTGGGCGCGGTGTTGACCGCCATCGTGATCCCCGTGCTGGTGCGCGCGGAGATGGAGGACGACGACGGCGGCGCGGGCTTCATCAACCGGATCTACACGCTCACCGTGGTGATCCTCGGTGCGGCGACGGTGATCGCCGTCGTCGCGGCTCCGCTGTTGACCTACCTGAACGTCGGCGACGGCAAGGTCGACAGGCCGCTGACCACGGCATTGGCCTATCTGCTGCTTCCGGCCATCCTGTTCTACGGGCTGTCGGCCCTGTTCATGGCGATCTTGAACATGAAGAACGTGTTCAAGCCGGGCGCCTGGGCCCCGGTGTTGAACAACATCGTCCAGATCGCCACCCTCGTGCTGTTCTTCGTGATGCCCGGTGAGATCAGCCTCAACCCGGTGCGGATGAGCGATCCGAAGCTGCTGGTGCTCGGCGTCGGCACCACCGTCGGCGTGGTGCTGCAGGCCGGCATCCTGCTGCCCTACCTCAAGCGCGCCGGCATCCAGCTCCGCCTGCAGTGGGGGATCGACGCCCGGCTGCGGCGCTTCGGCGGGATGGCCGTCGCGATCATCGCCTACGTCCTGATCCTGCAGGTCGGACTGGTGATCACCTACCGCTTGGCGGCCGCGGCCACCGACTCCGGCATCTCCGTCTACGCCACCCACTGGCAGCTGCTGCAGCTGCCCTACGGCGTCCTGGGCGTCACCATTCTGACCGCGATCATGCCGCGGCTCTCGCGCAACGCCGCGGCCGACGACACCGGCGCGGTGATCGACGACATGTCGTTGGCCACCCGGCTCACCATGCTCGCGCTGGTCCCGACCGTGGTCTACATGACCTTCTTCGGCCCCGCCCTCGGCGTGGCCATCTTCAACTTCGGTCGCTTCGACGAGGGCCAGGCCGCCCAGCTCGGCTCGGTCCTCGCGTGGGGCGCCTTCACCCTCATCCCGTATGCGATGACGCTGGTGCAGCTGCGCGTGTTCTACGCCCGCGAGGACGCCTGGACTCCGACGCTGATGGTGCTGGGCATCACGATCGTCAAGGTGGCGGCGTCGTTCCTCGGGCCCGTGCTGTTCTCCGATCCCGAGCTGGTGGTGCGCTGGCTGGCCTTCTCCAACGGCCTGGGCTACCTGGTCGGCGCCCTCGTCGGCCACTACCTGCTGTACCGGAGGCTGGGCAACGCCAAGATGCGGCACGTGGCCCGGACCACGGCGCTCACCTTCGCCGTGTCGCTGGTGGTGACCGGAGCGGTCTGGGCGGTCGCGCACCTGACGCGTTTCTCGGAGATGGCCACGCAGACCGGCAAGATCGGCTCGATCGCCTACCTCGCCATCACCGGCGTCGTGGTGCTGGCGGTCACCTACCTGTTCCTGGTGGCCCTGCGCATCCCGGACATGGTGACCATCAGCGACACCGTGATGCGGCTCGTCGGCCGGTTCGTTCCGGCGCTGGCACCGTCGGCTCCGTCGGACACCGACGGGACCGAACCGCGCGAATCCACCACGATGACCGTGCAGTTCCCGCGCATCAATCCCGACGAAGCTCTCCCGTACTCTGGTCAAGTAGAGGTTCGGCGACGGTTCGATCGCGGCTCGGCCAGCTGGCAGGAGTACGCGGTGACCAGCGGTGGTGCCGCCGGGGAGACCACCGTCCTGCCGCGCATCGGCGCCGATCCCAGCCAGCCCTTGCCGTCGCAGATGACGACGCGCACCACCTTCCGCAAGCCTCCGGCTGCGCCTGCACGAGGACGACCCCCGATGACCCACACGCCTCCGGCAGCCCCGCAGCCGCGCGGCCCGCGCCTGGTTCCGGGTGCGGCGGTCGCTGGCGGACGGTACCGACTCCTCGAACACCAGGGCGGCACCCGCGGCCTGCAGTTCTGGCATGCGCAAGACAGCCAGCTCGACCGCGAGGTGGGTCTGACCTTCGTCGACCCCGATCAGATCGCACCGCCGTATCGTCCGGAGGATCGCGACACCCAACCCGACGGGCCGCAGGCCATCCTGAACCGCACCCGCCGCCTGGGCCAACTGCACACCGCCGGGGTGGCCCGCGTGCTCGACGTGGTCCGGGGTGCCTCCGGCGGCATCGTGGTGACCGAGTGGATCCCGGGGTCGACGCTGGCGGAGGCCGCGCAGGCCGCACCGTCGGCCACCGGCGCCGCCCGCGCCGTGCGCAGTCTGGCCGCCGGCGCCGAGGCCGCGCACCGGGCCGGGGCCGCGCTGTCCATCGATCACCCGGACCGCATCCGCATCAGCGTCGACGGCGACGCCGTGCTCGCCTTCCCGGCCGTCCTGTCCGACGACGACCGGGCCTCCGACGTGCGGGGACTGGGTGCGGTCCTGTACGCGCTCCTGCTGAATCGGTGGCCGCTGGACGGCGACACCGGCCGCACCGTCATCACCACCGCGCACGACAGCGGGCCTGTCGGCGGCCTCGCGGCGGCCGACCCGGACCCCGCAGGCGACGCCGACCGTCCGGTTCCCCCGGTGCGGGTGCGCCCGGAGATCCCGTTCGAGATCTCCGCGGTGGCCACGCGCGCACTGGAGGGCGGCGCCGGTATCCGGACCGCGGGCACCGTCCAGCACATCCTCGATCAGGCGACGGTGGTGGACCTGGCCACCGACGTGATTCCGCGCATCCCCGACGACCGCACACCGGTGTCGGTGGCGCCGTTGAGCCGGTCCCGCAAGGAACGGTTGCTCGGCGAGGGCGAAGCGGGCAAGCGCAACGGCGCGCTGCTGATCGGCGCCGGGCTGTTCGTGCTGTTCGTCGTGGTCGCCCTGGTGCTGTGGCTCACCAATGCGTTCAGCGGCGACGACCCCAACGACCTCGAGGCGTTCCTGCCGGACAACACCAACAGCGCGCCCGCCACCACCGGCGAAGCCGCTGCGGTGACGCCGCGCGGGGTCACCGTTTTCGATCCCGAGGGCGAAGCGGATACGACGGCGGCCGCGAACGTTAGCCACGTGTTGACCGGGGCCGCACCGCCGTGGAAGACCTCCCAGTACCGCGGCGTCGCCCAGTACGGCGGGCTGAAGAAGGGCCTCGGGCTGATGTTCCGGTTGCCGCAGGGCGCCACCGTCTCCCAGCTCACCGTGGCCACCCCGACCCCCGGATTCACCGTGGAGATCCGGACCTCCGACAAGGCGAAACCGTCGTTGAACGCCACCTCCGTGGTCGGGAGCGGCACCGTCGGCAAGTCGCGCACCACGTTGACGCTGGACGCCCCCGCGAAGGCCGGTTACCTGCTGATCTGGATCACCTCGCTGGCCGAGAACGACGACGGGCTGTATCAGGCGATCATCGAGAAGGTCTCGTTCACCGGTCCGTGAGGGTGCGCGGCGCCCACCCGGGCGGACCGAACACGTAGCCCAGCTTGTCGCGCAGACGATCGGCGCCGGCCACGTCGCGCGCCAGGCTGAGGTATTCGTGCGTCTGCAGCGTGACGATGTTGTAGGTGCCGACCGGCGTGGTGAGGCCGTACGTCGGCCGGAAGCTCTCGCGCGCGAAGCTGCCGAACATCCGATCCCAGAGGATGAAGACTCCGCCGTAGTTGCGGTCCAGGTACTCCGGGTCGCTGCCGTGATGGACCCGATGGTGCGAGGGCGTGTTAAGGACGAACTCCACGGGCCGCCACAGTCGATCCACCCGTTCGGTGTGCACACCGAATTGGTAGATCAGATTGAGCGAGTAGACCGCGAAGACCACGGCCGGCGGAATCCCGAGCAGGGGGAGCGGCAGCCACATGATCATGCTCATCGAGTTGTTCCACTTCTGCCGCAGCGCCGTCGCGAAGTTGTAGTACTCGCTGGAGTGGTGCGCCTGATGCGTGGCCCACACCAGGCGCACCCGGTGCGCGATGCGGTGTTGCCAGTAGAAGAGGAAGTCCAGGGCGACGAAACCGATCACCCACGTGTACCAGGCGTAGATCGGCAGCTCCCACGGTGCGAGGTAGGCGAAGATCGCCGTGTAGCCCAGCAACGCGATCACCTTGGTCACCGCCGACGTGCCGATGGACACCACGCCCATCAGCAGCGAAGCCTGCGTGTCACGTCGGGAATACGAGCCCTTCGGCGGCCGAGACTCCTCGTCGAGGTGCTCCAGTTTGGCGGCCGCCCACAGCTCCAGGCCGAGCATGAGGGCGAAGAAGGGGATCGCCAACACGGTCGGTTCCCGCATCGCCTCGGGGAGAAAGTCGAGCATTCAGTCCTCCGTAACGACGAATTGTCAGCTGATTCTGACATCACCTGCGTTCAGAAGTGAGTGACCTCGGTTTTGGCGTAGGAAAAGTCGATAGTATGTACGCCGATGACGAATGACAGTGAACGGGTCTACCGGGGCGTCAGCGCCGACCAACGCCGCAAGCAGCGCCGTGCTGCCCTCATCGAGGCCGGCCTGCAGCTCTTCGGCACCGAGGGCTACCCGAATGTGCCGGTGAAATTGATCTGCGACGAGGCCGGACTCACCCAGCGCTACTTCTACGAGTCCTTCAGCGAGCGCGAAGCCCTGCTCGATGCCGTCTACCGCTATTGCGTCGACGAGGCCCGGACCGGGATCACCACCGCGGCCCTGGCCTATCTCGCGGAGATCCCCGAGGTGATGGCTGGCGAGCCGATTCCCGACGAGGCCATGCCCGGACTGGCCGATGTGACCTTCGGATCGTTCCTGCATCAGCTGACCTTCGATCCGCGCCGGGCGCGCATCATCTTCATCGAGGTGGTGGGCGTGAGCCCGGCGCTCGAACGACTCCGCATCGGCGCCATCCACGACTGGGCCGATCTGATCCTCAGTTTCACCGCCCCGAACGACCGACAGTCGCCCGAACGCCGCCTGGCCGCCATCGGACTGGTCGGGGCCATCACCCAGCTGCTGGTCGATTGGCAGATGGCCAAGGTGGACCCGATCACCCCGGAATCGGGACCCGAGCTGTTCTCCACGGAAGCCATTCACCGGGTCATCACCTCGATGCTGGTCGCCACCTACGACCACATCCTCCGCGCCGGCCCGACAGATCCGGCACCGGACGCGGCCGTCTAGCGCTGCTGCGACTGTTCCGGCGGCGACTGTTCCTTCGGGGATTGTTTTCCGGGCTTGTTTCTGGGGCCTATTTCGGGGGCAGGGCCTCGGTGAGCGCCGCCACCACCTCGGGAAGATCGTCGACGACGAACTCCCACTGCGAACCGTCGCCGAGGGTGATGCACAGGCGCTCGATTCGCCGGGCGAACCGCCCGCCCTGCCCCGGCGCGGTCCCGATCGCCGCCACATGCTTGGTGGCCACCGAGAAACGCAAGCCGTCCACGCGGGCGGCGAGCCCCTTGGGCTCGAAGGTGATGTGGGTCCGGGTCAGGATCAGTTGACCGCCGGCGAGGCCACGCCCCACCGGGCGACGAGCCTTCCAGGCCCGCAGCGGCGCATCGTCGTTCATGCCACGAATCTACCGTTGCCCGCCCGGACTCACCTCGTTCGCCGTCGCGGGAACACCACCACCTAGGCTGGTGTTGAGCTAAACGACCCATCCACCCCGCAGCACGGAGGACCAATGACCGAGACCGACAACACGATCCACGACCTGATCATCGTCGGATCCGGGCCGGCCGGTTATACCGCCGCGATCTACGCGGCACGCGCGGAACTCAAGCCTCTTGTCTTCGAAGGCATTTCGTACGGTGGCGCGCTGATGACCACCACCGATGTGGAGAACTTCCCGGGTTTCCGCGAAGGCATCCAGGGGCCGGACCTGATGGAGCAGATGCGCGAGCAGGCACAGCGGTTCGGCGCCGATCTGCGGACCGAGGACGTCGACGCCCTGCGCCTGGAAGACGAGATCAAGGAGGTCGAGGTCGCCGGTGACGTGTACCGGGCGCGCGCGGTCGTGCTCGCCATGGGCGCAGCCGCCCGCTACCTCGACGTGGTGGGCGAGCAGGACTTCCTCGGCCGCGGTGTGTCGTCCTGCGCTACCTGTGACGGCTTCTTCTTCCGCGACCAGGACATCGTCGTGGTCGGCGGCGGCGACTCGGCGATGGAAGAGGCCACCTTCCTCACCAAATTCGCCCGCAAGGTGACCCTGGTGCACCGCCGCGACGAGTTCCGCGCCTCCAAGATCATGCTCGAGCGGGCACGCGCCAACGAGAAGATCGAGTTCCTGACCAACGCCACCGTCTCTGAGGTCAAGGGCGGCAACGGTGTGGAGGAGCTCGTGATCACCGACACCCGCACCGGCGAGACCAGCACCCTGCCCGCCACCGGCATGTTCGTCGCGATCGGCCACGACCCGCGCAGCGAACTCGTCCGCGGCCAGGTGGAGCTCGACGAGGACGGCTACGTCCAGGTGGACGGCCGCTCCACGCGGACCGCACTGCCGGGCGTCTTCGCCTGCGGCGACCTCGTGGACCACACCTACCGTCAGGCGATCACCGCGGCCGGCAGCGGCTGCAGCGCGGCGATCGACGCAGAACGCTGGCTCGCCGCCCGCGAGTCCTGAATCACTCGACCTCCGAAGGAGAACCCCATGGGCGCCCACACGATCGACGTCACCGATGCCACCTTCCAGAGCACGGTGCTCGAATCCGACAAACCTGTCCTGGTGGATTTCTGGGCCACCTGGTGCGGCCCGTGCAAGATGCTCTCGCCCGTGGTCGAGGAGATCGCACGCGACCACGGCGACGCTCTGACCGTCGCCAAGATCGACGTCGACGCCAATCCGATCACCGCTCGTGACCTGCAGATCATGGCGGTGCCGAGCCTCATCCTGTTCCAGGGCGGCAAGGCGGTGACCACGATGCGCGGCGTCAAGTCCAAGGCCGCGATCCTCCGCGAGCTGGCGCCGGTGCTCGGCACCGACTAGCCCCGGACGGCATTCGGCCGGATCATTTGTCGGGGCCGTCGGGAACCTGAGAGAATGAGCGGTGTCCTGGACGCTGTGGACTGAGGTCCCGGTGTTCGGAGATCAAATGAGGGAAGCGGGTTTTGTATGGCGACGTTGCGGCCGGGGGACAGGGGCTCGGGGGTGGCCGAGATCCGTGCCATTCTCGTCGGACAAGGTCTGCTTGCCGCATCGGATCCCGCGGGGGACCTGTTCGACGCGGCCTGCGAACGAGCGGTACGCGCCTTTCAGCAGCAACGGGGCCTCATGGCCGACGGCATCGTCGGACGTTCCACCTACGCCGCGCTTCGGGAAGCCTCCTACCGTCTCGGCAGTCGTGTGCTCACCTACCGCCTGTCCGCACCGATGTCCGGCGACGACGTGGCCACCCTGCAGGGACGACTGCAGAACCTCGGCTACTACCACGGTCTGGTGGACGGCATCTTCGCCGAGACCACCCACGACGCCGTCCGGCTGTACCAGGCCGAGTACGGCCTCACCTCCGACGGCATCTGCGGTCCGGCCACGCTGCTGTCCCTCAACCGCCTCGGTTCACGCGTGACCGGCGGCTCGCCGCATGCGATCCGTCAGGAGGAGCTGGTCCGCGATTCCGGGCCGCAGCTGACCGGCAAACGCATTCTGATCGACCCGTACGGTGTGGAGGCCGGGGAGACGGAGAAGATCATTCTCTGGGACCTGGCGGCCCGTCTGGAGGGCCGTATGGCCGCCGCCGGGATGACCACGTCGCTCTCGCACGACCGCACGGCCTCACCGACCGACGACGACAAGGCGCGCATCGCCAACGTCATCGACGCGGACCTGATGATCTCGCTCCGGCTGGGCCGCTACCGCAACGATCAGGCGCACGGCACCGCGAGCTTCTACTTCGGCAACCACCACGGCTCCTATTCGACGATCGGCCGCCACCTCGCCGGCTACATCCAGCGCGAAGTGGTCGCACGGACGCAGCTGCGCGACTGCCGGGTGCATGAGCGCACCTGGAATCTATTGCGGCTCACCAGGATGCCGACGGTGATGCTGGACGTCGGTTACATCACCAATCCCTCCGACGCGGCGCTCCTGAGCTCACCGGAGTTCCGAGACACCATCGCCGAGGCGATCCTCGTCGCGGTCAAGCGGCTCTACCTCCAGGGCCAGAACGACCGCCCCACGGGGACGTACACATTCGCCGATCTGCTTGCGGCAGAACGTCTTTCGTACTGATCTGCGCCGCAAGGCGGTGCGCTGAGTTCAGTGCACCGCCTGCAGCGAGATGCTCTCGGAGATCACCAGCTTCGACAGGGCCTGTTCCACCTGGCTCTTCCAGCCCAGACCTTCGTGAAGGTCTAGTCGCAGCCGCGGCAGATACTGATCCTCGGCCACCACGTCGAAGCCCGAGGCCATCAGGAAGTCGGTCGACATCAGACACTCGTCGCATACGTTGCCGGACACCCCGCCGCCGAGCAGCAGAGTGACCAAGTCCTTCGCCAGCTCCGCGTCGGACGCCGAGTAGCCGAACGCTTCGATCGCCCGCACCCCGCGGCCGACCACATCGGCCACCACCGCGTCCAGCAGCAGGGGAGCGGCCTCGTCGAAGCCGGGTTCCGTGGTGATCTTGGTGAGCAAGACCGCGTCCGCACTCACCGGCGCCGTGGGGAATCGCTTCCCGCGGGGCACCCGGCCGGGCGGTGCGTAGAACGCGGTGCCGACCACCCGACCGGTGGTCGACTCGGTCGCGATCTGACAGCACGTGCCCCATTCGAGGAGCACACCCGACACCCAGGCTTCCTTGTCGAACTCGCTCTCGAACCCGCCCAGCGAACCGGTGAAGGCGTCGTCGAGCGTATCGGTCACCCCGTCCGGGTCGACCTCCCAGAAGACGCAGCGGCGCGTGTGGAGCGGGAGCCGATCGAACCCCTCCAGCTCCATCGGCGTGACGGAGACCCCCATCGCGTCCGTCTCCTCTCGGTCTCAGTTTCGCAGGGCGAAAACGGTTTCTGTCACAGTGACGTTGGCCGCGGGTGGTTGCCGTATCGGTGTTCCGCGGCACCAAAATTACTGCTGTTGCTCGGCGATCACTCCCACGATCCGCTCCAGGTCGTCCACCGAGCCGAACTCGATGACCACCTTGCCCTTCCGCTTCGAGAGGCTCACCGTCACCTTGGTGTCGAGACGATCGGCCAGACGATCGGCCACGTCCTTCAGGCCCGGCATCTGCATCGGCGGCCGACGCTTGGTCGGGGTGGGGGAGTCCGGCACACCGTCGTGATTGGCGATCGTCACCGCCTCCTCGGTGGCCCGGACCGACAGCCCCTCGGCCACGATGCGGGCCGCCAACGCCTCCTGCGCCTCCGCGCCGGCATCGAGCGCCAGCAGTGCACGCGCATGCCCCGCGGACAGGACGCCGGCTGCGACCCGGCGCTGGACCGGAATCGGGAGCTTGAGCAACCGGATCATGTTGGTGATGACCGGTCGCGAACGCCCCAGTCTGTTCGCCAACTCCTCGTGCGTCACCTCGAATTCGTCGAGCAACTGTTGGTAGGCGGCGGCCTCTTCCAACGGATTCAGCTGTGCGCGATGGATGTTCTCCAGCAACGCATCCCGCAGCATGTCGCTGTCACTGGTCTCCCGCACGATGGCCGGGATGCGTTCGAGGCCGACGTTGGTGCTCGCGCGCCAACGTCGCTCGCCCATGATCAGCTGGTATCGGATTCCCTCGGCCGTGACCTCCGGAAGCTCCCGCACCACGATCGGCTGCATGAGTCCGAACTCGCGAATCGAGTGTTCCAGTTCGGCCAGGGCCTCCTCGTCGAACACCGTTCGCGGCTGCTCCGGGTTGGGCTCGATCTCCCCGGGCGGGATCTCCCGGTACACCGCACCCACCTCGTCGACCGTCGGAGCGGGCTCAAGGAGCACTCCACCGCCGAGCAGGACGTCCGCGGCGGCACTGCCCATCCGAGTGGTGTTGATCCCTTGGCGCTTGGCCTTGGGGCCCGCGCTCTTGGGGACGCTGGTGTGCGGGGCCGCTGAAGTCTGGGCGCCTGGAGTCTGGGCCATCGCTGTGGTGCCGCGGTCGTCCGTCTCCGGTGCCGCCGGACCGGTGTCGACCGGTCCCGTGGGGATCAGGGCCGCCAGGCCTCGCCCGAGCCCGCCTCGCCGCTGATTGTCCCGCTGCGTCACTGTGCCTTCTCCTTCAGAACCTGCATGGCCAACTCCCGCGAGGCGTCCAGATAGCTCATGGCGCCACGTGAACCCGGGTCGTAGTCGATGATCGTCATGCCGAAGCCGGGGGCCTCCGAGATCTTCACGCTCCGCGGAATGATCGTCTGCAGCACCTTGCCGCCGAAGTGCGACCGCACCTCGGCGGCCACCTGATCTGCCAGCTTGGTCCGGCCGTCGTACATGGTCAGCAGAATCGTGGATACGTGCAGCTCGCGATTCAGATGCGCCTGAATCAGTTCGATGTTGCGGAGCAGCTGGCCCACACCTTCCAGGGCGTAGTACTCACACTGAATCGGGATCAGCACCTCCCGGGCCGCCACCATCGCATTGACGGTGAGCAGGCCCAGGGACGGCGGGCAGTCGATGAGAACATAGTCGATACCCAGCTCGTCGAGCACGGCGTCGTCCAACGCGTTGCGCAGTCGGCTCTCACGAGCGACCACCGAAACCAGCTCGATCTCGGCTCCCGCCAGGTCGAGCGTCGACGGCACACAGAACAACCGCGGGTTCGACGGCGACTGCTGGATCGCCTCCCGCAGCGACACATCGTCGAGAAGCATCTCGTACACCGACGCAATACCCGGCTTGCGATGATCGATGCCCAGCGCGGTGCTCGCGTTGCCCTGCGGATCCAGGTCGATCACCAGCACGCCCAGCCCGTGCAGAGCCAGTCCCGCCGCCAGGTTCACCGCCGAGGTGGTCTTGCCGACGCCACCCTTCTGGTTCGCGACGGTCATGATTCGCCGCGTGGCCGGCCGGGGGAGGGTACCGGTTCCGCCGGGCGTCAGGATCTGACTGGCTCGCTCCGCGGCGGCGGCGATGGGAGTGTCGCCCAGTGCCGCGGCATCCTTCGACAACTGTGTTCCACGTGAAACCGCCCCCTGCGACTCGCTCCTGCTGTGGTTCGCCACGTCGACACCCCTCTGGTCGTTGTCTCTATTCTGCGTCTTACGCCGGAAGGAAACCAACCGTCAGCCCCTTCTCTTCTGACGACGCTCCGCACGCCGCTGCGCCCGCCGATCGCCGGCGGTCTCCACGCGCGAAGCGATCAGCACGGTGGTCGGCTCGCTCAGCCGCGCTCCCACCTCGCGCGTGGTGAGCTCCTTGAGCCCGACGCGCGCCGCAGCCTCCCGATGCTCGACGATCTCCTCACCGGCGGTGCGTCCCTTCAGCGCCACCAATTGACCACCGACCCGGATCAGGGGAGCGGACCACCGCGCCAATCGATCCAGGGGAGCCACCGCGCGCGAGGTGACGACGTCCCCGGAAACCACGACGTCGATCACCGCCTGCTCCTCGGCCCGACCCCGGACCACGGTGACATTGTCGAGACCGAGCGCCTCCACGACCTCGTCGAGGAAGGTGGTGCGCCGCAGCAATGGATCGATCAGCACCACGTCGAGATCCGGTCGAGCAATGGCAAGGGGGATACCCGGGAATCCGGCACCGCTGCCGATGTCGATCACTCGGAGGTCGGGTCCGATCGCCTCGGCGACCGCCGCACTGTTCAGCACGTGCCGCGTCCACAGCCGGGCCGGCTCGCTCGGGCCGATCAACCCGCGCAGAACACCTTCCTCGCTGAGGATCTGGACGTACTGATCCGCCAACCCCACTCGGTCGCCGAAGACCTCCACGGCGACCTCGGGGCGCGGTTCACAACCTTCGGTTGTCTGATTCACGCCACCACTCCTTTTGTCTGCCTCCACTGTTTCACGTTGAACCGACACCCACCTAGTCGAGTCACGTATCTCCCCGTTTCGCGGGGCAGACCGGCGGGGGAGGGGAGCGTTTCACGTGAAACTCACCGGCCGAACGTGTGGCCGCGAGTTGCGGGCGCGGAGCCTGTTGGCCATTCCCGGCAGCCCGAAATCGCGAGGACGACGATCAGGAAGTCGTCCGTCACAGTGACGCATCGAGCCCCTTGCCCCGACCCACACCCTTTCCACGTGAAACTCGACCCCCATCGCCCTCGCCGCCTCCGCCGTCCGCGCGCACCCAACGGCGACCGCTCCATCCGGAAGTGGGGCGCAAGCACCAGCGCGGCGGTTCCACGTGAAACACCCAGCCCCGGCGCAGCCCCTACGTTCCACGTGAAACGCCTCGAACTACATCGATGTCATTCCCAGACCCGAGTGAACACCCGCGTCCTTCCACCGGGATGCGAAAGGCCCCGGCCGAAGCCGGGGCCTGTCACGCTGGATGGCGACTGGGGTCAGCCCTTCAGGACCACCACGCGCCGCTTGGGCTCAGCGCCCTCGCTCTCGCTGTAGACGCCGTCCACTGCGGCCACCGCATCGTGAACGATCTTCCGCTCGAACGGGGTCATCGGATCGAGCTGCTCACGCTCACCCGAGTCCCGAACCCGCTCGGCCACCTCGGTGCCGAGAGCGGCGAGCCGCTCCCGACGCGTCGCCCGCCAGCGGGCGATGTCCAGCATCAGGCGGCTGCGGTCGCCCGTCGCCTGCTGCACCGCCAGGCGCGTGAGCTCCTGGAGCGCATCCAGGATCTCGCCCTTGCGGCCGACCAGCTGATCCAGATCCTCGCCGCCGTCGATGCTGACGATCGCACGGTCGCCGTCCACATCCAGATCGATGTCGCCGTCGAAGTCGAGCACGTCGAGCAGCTGCTCGAGGTAGTCGCCGGCGATCTCGCCTTCTTCGACCAGACGGTCCTCATCGTCGTCGGCGGGGGAGTCGACGAGGTTCGTGTCCTCGACGGCCTCGTCCTCGATCTGATCGGGTGTTGCTTGCTCTGTCATTTCCGATACCTCACTTGATTCACGAGAAGTTCACTGGGGCCGGGCTAGCGTCCGCCGCGGCGGTTCTTCTTGCCCTTGCGCGGCTGTCCGGGCCGGTGCCCCTTGACGCCCTGCTGCTTGGTCGTCTGCGGGGCCGGGGTCGCGTCCTTGGCCACTGCCGTCTCCGGCACGCGTCGCTCGGCCTCGGTCCGCGACTGCGGTCCGGTATGCGCTCCGGGGCTCAGCACCGAGTCGCTCAGCGCTGCTGCCGACTCCTGCACGGCGGCGGAAGCACCGACCTTCTTGCCGTGCGCGAGCACGGCGGCCTCGTGCCACCCCTGCGCGGCGGCGACGTGATCCGGGTCGACACCCGAGGCCTCGCCCAGGAGCGAGACGCCTTCGCGGCCTTCCAACTCACGCGCCGTCTTCTCCGCGGCCGGCACCGACGACAGCTTCCAGCCGCCGTCCGACGGGGCAGCGGCGATCAGCTTCACCTGAGCCAGTTCGAACTTGTAGCCGTTCACATCGACGCCGGCCTCGGAACCCGCCGCTTCGGCCTGCTCGAGGATGCGGTTGTAAATCTGCGCGGCCTGGCGCGCGTAGATGCGGGCCTCGTCGTACTTGCCGGCACGGAACATCGCGGTGGCCACCATGCGGGCCCAGTCCGCCCGGCGGTCGTGGCCCACCTCGGGCACCGCTGCGTCCGGGTTGGCTTCGTCCCAGGCCTCTTCGTAGGCCGTCAGAATGCCGTTGTCCTCACGCATCACGGTGTTCAGGCGGGCATCGTGGCCGTCCCGGAGCCAGGCGAGGAGCTGCTGACGACGCAGGGTGAGGTAGGCGTCCAGAGCGCCCATCTCGGCGTCCTCGGCGGTCGCCTCGGTGCGCGCGGCATCGGTCCACTGGAACGCCAGGGAGGCACGCAGCTCGGCGTCGTCGGACAGACGGATCAGCTCGTCGGCGGCCTGCACCAGACCGTTGCGATCCTTGTAGACCCATTCGGCGTTGCGCTGCCCGAACCGGGTCACCTTGCGGAACTCGCCCACGGCGTCGCCCACGCGGCCCTCGGCGAGGGCGATGTATCCGCGGTCCATGGCCTTGCCCGGAGCGAAGTTGCCCGGCAGCGGACGCTCGCCCGGTCGGGGAGCGGAGGCACGACGCTTCTCGTCCCGGATCGCCTTCTCGTGATCCTCTTCCTTGGCGATACGACCGAAGACGATGTGCTGCTGCACGTAGGTCCAACCGTTATTCGAGACCCAGTACAGAAGGATCGCGACGGGGAAGAACGGTCCGGTGACCAGAATGCCGAGCGGGAAGACCCACAGGGACAGGCGGTTCATGATGCGGGTCTGCGGGTTCTCCAGGGCTTCCGGATTCTGCCGGGACACCGAAGCGCGCGAGTTCATGTGCGTGGCGAACGAGGCCACGATCATCAGCGGGACCACCACCGCGGCGATACCCAGGCGGGTGAAGTCGATCTCCGCGCCCTTCTCGACGAAGGCCTGGAACTCGGTGACCGGTTCGGTCACGTACGACGACAGCGGAACGCCGAAGAGTCGGGCGTCCAGAAAGTTCTGCACCTGGTCCGCGCTGAACGCGTAGTTGCCCATCGAACGAGTCTCTTCGGCACTCATGCCGAGCTGACCCATGCCGGTACCCATCCGGTTGAACGACCGGAGGACGTGGAACAGACCGATGAACACCGGAATCTGCAGCAGCATCGGGAGGCAACCGAGGAGCGGATTGAATCCGTGGTCCTTCTGGAGCTTCTGCATCTCCTCGGTCATCTTCACGCGATCGTTCTTGTACTTCTTGCGGATCGCCTGCATCTGAGGATTGATTTCCTGCATCTTCTTCGTCGTGCGAATCTGCTTGACGAAGGGCTTGTACAGAATGGCGCGCAGCGTGAAGACCAGGAAGACCACCGAGAGGGCCCACGCGATGCCCGACCAGCCGGGGCTGTCCGGGGTGAGCTTGTCGAACACCCAGTGCCAGACCCACATGATCCAGGACACCGGGTAGTAGATGAAGTTGAGCACGGCTCACTGACCCCTATCTGACATAGCTTGTCCACCGTCTCCGGTGGCGCCATTGGTATGGGAAGTCTGGGTATCCCGGTCGCGGCGACGCGGACGCCGCTCGGGGACCGGGTCGTAACCGGGCTTGTGCCACGGTCCACATTTGAGAAGACGCCAGATCGACAGCAGAGACCCGTACACGAAACCGCGCTTGGCCAATGCTTCGACGGCGTAGGTACTGCAGGTGGGCTCGAACCGGCAGGTCGGCATCCGCATCGGTGAGACCCACGTCCGGTACAGCTCGATCACGAAGATGAGGGCCCGTCGCGGGAACGCGTACAGCGTGGCTCCGAGCGAAGTCATCGGGGCACCGGTTCAGCGGCCGCGAAAGCAGCGGTCACCTTGCGATGCTCGAATCCGCGACGGAGCTGCCGTTCGAACTCGCGGGACGAGCAGTGCGCAGCACTCGGACGGGCGCGGACCACCACGAAGACGTCCGACGTCGCCAGAGCGGTCCGACTCTCGGCGAAGGCATGGCGCAGCCGTCGCGCCACCGCGTGTCGCGTCACGGCGTTGCCGACCTTCTTGGAGACGATCAACCCGAGGCGCGGTCCCCCGAAGGCGGCCACGTCACTGCGGGCGCCGCTGGGGTCGGGCCAACGAGCCGGAATCGGCAGCACGTTGATCGTCAGATCACGCGCCGAAACCCGCACGCCCTGATCGAGTGTGCGGGTGAATTCGGAACTGCGCTGCAGTCGCGTTGAGTCAGCGGACACCGGTGGGGCCGACCCGACTCTCAGCAGCTCAGGCGGTGAGCTTGGCGCGGCCCTTGCGACGACGACCGGTCACGATGGCACGGCCGGCACGCGTCCGCATACGCAGACGGAAGCCGTGCACGCGGGCACGACGGCGGTTATTGGGCTGGAAAGTGCGCTTCCCCTTAGCCATGGGAACTCCTCGTTCTCGTTACAACTGTGGTCTACGGCCCGCATGGATCCAGCGGCGCAGACCGCGTTGGATCCAGACAAGCCGGATCCACCTCAGCCATGCTCGGGCGACCTGTCGAGACTACTCAGCCAGCGTGTCCAAATCAAACGAGCGGTCTCGCATCCGCTAATGTGCTCCGATTCCACGGCGCCGACCGTCCCCGTTGGAGCCTCCTGTGGAAACCCACGGCCACGAGTTCCACAAGTGTGGATAACATTGTGGACAGATTGGCGGCAGGTGCAGGTTCGTGGCCCGGCGGCCGTCGGCACGTTGTGGATGTCCGCTGTGGAACTCGCGGGACGAACACGGCGAAGCAGCGGAAGAACAACAGGAAACGGGGAGTGAATCTGTGGCCGAGGAACATGGCTCATTCAGTGCGATCTGGGGTCGCGTGGTCGACGAGTTGCACAACGACCTCGCGCCGGACACGCAACCGCTGACCCGCATGCAGAAGGCCTGGCTGTCCAACGTCCAGCCGTTGACCATCACCTCCGGGTTCGCGCTGCTCACCGCGCCGAACGCCCTCATCCAGGAGCAGATCGAGCGGAATCTGCGCGACACCATCAGCAGCGCGTTGAGCCGCCAGCTCGGCGAACCGGTCGAAGTCGCCATCCGCATCGCCGAGCACCAGGAGGAACCGGCCCCCGCCCCGACACCACCACCGGCACCGGCCGCGGCAGCGCCCGTCGAGCCGGGCGCCGGGCCGTCGGAGGCCCCGCGGGCCGTTCCCGAGACCGATACCGGCGGCACACGCGATTGGTCGGCCTACTTCGAGCATCGCGAGACCACGGCGCCGGCCGACAGCACGCTGACGCTGCACCCCAAGTACACGTTCGACACCTTCGTCATCGGGGCGTCGAACCGATTCGCGCACGCCTCGGCGGTGGCTGTGGCCGAAGCACCGGCGCGCGCGTACAACCCGCTGTTCATCTGGGGGGAGTCGGGGCTGGGCAAGACCCACCTGCTGCACGCCGCGGGGCACTACGCCCAGCGCCTGTTCCCCGGCATGCGGGTCAAGTACGTCTCCACCGAGGAATTCACCAACGACTTCATCAACTCCCTGCGTGACGACCGGCAGCGCGCCTTCAAGGCCCGCTACCGCGAAGTCGACATGCTGCTGGTGGACGACATCCAGTTCCTGGAGGGCCGCGAGGGCATCCAGGAGGAGTTCTTCCACACGTTCAACACGCTGCATAACTCGAACAAGCAGATCGTCATCTCCTCGGACCGCCCGCCGAGCAAGCTCGCCACCTTGGAGGATCGCCTGCGCACCCGCTTCGAGTGGGGCCTGATCACCGACGTCCAGCCGCCCGATCTGGAGACGCGCATCGCGATTCTCCGGAAGAAGGCGCTCAGCGATCAGCTCGCGGTGCCGGACGAGGTCCTCGAGCTGATCGCCTCCCGCGTCGAACGCAACATCCGCGAGCTCGAGGGCGCCCTCATCCGGGTGACCGCCTTCTCGTCGCTGCAGAACACCGAACTGGACCTGTCGCTGGCCGAGGTGGTGCTCAAGCAGTTCATTCCGGAGTCCGGTGTCACCGACATCAGCGCGGCCGGGATCATCGCGATCGCCGCCGACTACTACGGCATCACGGTCGACGACCTGCTCAGCACCAGCAAGAGCCGACCCCTGGTGGGCTACCGGCACATCTCCATGTACCTGTGCCGCGAATTGACCGACCTGTCGCTGCCGCAGATCGGCGAGGCCTTCAACCGCGACCACTCCACGATCATTCATGCCGATCGCAAGATCCGGAACACGATCGGCTCCGACCAGGACGTTTACAACGACGTCCAGCAGCTCACGGCGCGGATCAAACAGCAGGCTCGACACTGAGTCTCAACCACTCATACAGACTTGTGCTGAGCCGTCGACCCGACCGAAACCTCGGCGTCGATGGCTCGGGTCCGTCGACGAAATGCCAGGTCAGCAGGCACCGGCACCCTGTGGAATGCCTATCGACAACTACCCCCGAACCTGTGGACAGCATCTGGACAGTTGGGGATACACAGCTTTATCCACAGGGTGTCGAAGTTGTCCACCGCCGGCGTCCACCAGTCGTCCACACCTCGAAAGTGGACCCGACCAGCATCGACAAGCGATTTCCACAGATTCCACAGGACTTATTACTACTAGTATTTTCTCTTTAAAGATCTTCTTTTAAAAACAGGCTTGGGGATACACCGGTCGCGCGCCGCTCGGCGCACGACACGCCGGGCCGGGAGCTCGGACATCGGATCTGAGTCACAAGATCTCGGCCCGGCGCTCTACAGTGGGATTCGGCGACCACCCCGTCGCCCGACCGGAGTCCGCTTCCGAGTCGGTACGTCGAGAAGGGCAATCACAGCAGATGAAGTTCCGTGTCGTGCGCGACGAGTTCGCCGAGGCCGTCACCTGGGTTGCCCGCAGCCTGCCGTCCCGTCCGCCGGTCCCGGTCCTGGGTTGCGTGGTGCTGACCGCGAACAGCGAGGGTTTGCTGGTCTCCGGATTCGACTACGAGGTCTCCGCTGCCGAAACGATCTCCGCCGAGGTCGTCGACACCGGAACCGTGCTGGTCTCCGGCCGTCTGCTCGCCGAGATCACCAAGGCGCTGCCGAACAAGCCGGTCGACGTGACCATCGACGGCGCCCGGGTCGCGATCGCCTGCGGAAGCTCCAAGTTCTCGCTGCCGACCATGCCGGTGGAGGACTACCCCGACCTGCCCGACGTGCCCGAAGAGACCGGCACCGTCTCGGGTGATCTGTTCGCTGAGGCCGTGGCGCAGGTCGCCGTGGCCGCCGGCCGCGACGACACCCTGCCGATGCTGACCGGTGTGCGCATGGAGATCGACGGCGATCGCATCGTGCTGGCCGCGACCGACCGCTTCCGTCTCGCCGTCCGCGAACTGGCCTGGATGCCGCGTGACGCCGGCGCCAACGGCGCCGCCCTGGTGCCTGCCAAGACGCTCTCCGACGCCGCCAAGTCGGCGGGCGCCGACCATGCCGGTTCGGTCGCCCTGGCGTTCGGATCCAGCACCGCGATCGGCGCCGAGGGCATCCTGGGCATCACGAGCAATGCCAAGAAGACCACCACCCGGCTGCTCGACGCCGAGTTCCCCAAGTTCCGCCAGCTGTTCCCGGCCAGCCACACCTCGGTGGCCGCGATCGAGAGCGCGGCGCTGATCGAAGCCATCAAGCGAGTCTCGCTGGTGGCCGAGCGCGGCGCGCAGATCCGGATGGACTTCTCGGACGACTCGGTGCTGCTGACCGCAGGCGGCGACGAGGCCGGAAAGGCCGAGGAGTCGCTGGACGTGCAGTTCTACGGTGACCCGATCCTGATCGCCTTCAACCCGACTTACCTGCTCGACGGCCTGGCAGCGATCGGCGCCAAGACGGTCCAGTTCGGTTTCACCAACCCGGAGCCCGACGGCTCGGGCGAGCGCCGCGCGGCGATCCGCCCGGCGGTGCTGCGTCCCGGTTCGGACGACGAGCCGGTCGCCGACGAGAGCGGTGCCTACCTCGCACCGGCGAGCGACTTCAGCTACCTGCTGATGCCGGTGCGCCTGCCGGGCTGATCGGCGACCATTGTTCGTTCGCGAACTGTCGCTGACCGACTACCGGTCGTGGGACAGCGTTCAGCTCGAGTTGCGTCCCGAGCCCACGATTCTGGTGGGGCGCAACGGGTTCGGAAAGACGAACCTGCTCGAGTCGCTGTTCTACATCGCCACCCTGCGCTCGCATCGGGTGTCCTCCGATGCTCCCTTGGTCCGCACGGGTGCGTCGTCGGCACGGATTCGCACGACGGTGGAGAACGAGGGTCGGGAACTGACCGTCGAACTGACCATCCCGACGAAGGGCGCCAACAAGGCGACCCTCAACACGGCCCCGGTGCGGCGCACCCGAGACGTCCTCGGCGTGCTGCGCACGGTGCTGTTCGCGCCGGAAGATCTCGCGCTGGTGCGGGGCGAGCCGGGAGAGCGTCGTCGATTCCTCGACGAGATCACGGTGCAGCTGCGGCCGATCGCGGCCGGCGCCCGTGCCGATTACGAGCGGGTCCTGCGCCAACGGTCGGCGCTGCTGAAGACCGCGGGCGCCGCGATGCGGCGTTCGTCGGCCGACGCCGACTCGGTGATGAGCACCCTCGACGTCTGGGACGACCAGTTGGCGCAGTTCGGCGCGGAGGTCACCGCCGACCGACTGGCCGTCGTCTGGCAACTGAATCCGCTGGTGGAGCAGGCGTATTCGTCGATCGCGCCGCATTCGCGGCGTGCGGGCATCGCCTACCGCTCGGCCGCCGGGCCCGAGCTGGACGAGGTGGCCGGCGGCGCGGAGTCGGTGGCCGATATCCGCGACATCCTCGGGCAGCGACTCCGGGACGTGCGCGCCAAGGAGATCGATCGAGGCATGTGCCTGGTCGGGCCGCACCGGGACGACCTGTACCTGCACTTGGGGGAGGAACCGGCGAAGGGCTTCGCCAGCCACGGCGAGTCGTGGTCGATGGCACTGGCGCTGCGGCTGGCCTGCGTCGAGATCCTGCGGGCCGACGGAGTGGAGCCGGTCATCATGCTCGACGACGTCTTCGCCGAGCTCGACGTGGCGCGTCGGGAGAAGTTGGCCGAGTTCACCGCCGACGCCGAACAACTGTTGATCACCGCCGCCGTGGGTGCCGACATTCCCGAGGTCCTCGCCGGTCGCCGCATTTCTGTCGGTGTGGTGGAGGACGATAAGGGTCGACGCTCACAGATCATCGGCGATGAGCGACCGGCGGAGGAGGCGGGATGACCGACGAAAGCAGCGACCACTCGGCGGGGTACGAAGTGGCACGCCGCGCGCTGGAGCAGGCGCGCGCCGAGGCCAAGGCCGCGGGCAAGCAGGTGGGCCACGGGCGCAGTGGACCGATTCGCTCGTCGGCCGGCGGCGGTCGGGACCGCAAGCGTCGTCGCTGGTCGGGGTCGGGACCGGACAGTCGGGACCCGCAGCCGCTCGGCCGGCTCACCGGCGCGGTGGCCCAGTCGCGGGGCTGGTCGTCGAAGATCAGCGAGGGAACGGTGTTCGCGTCGTGGACCACCGTGGTCGGCGCGGACATCGCGGCACACGCGGAGCCGACGTCGTTGGCCGACGGCGTGCTCTACGTACAGGCCGAGTCCACCGCGTGGGCCACCCAGCTGCGATACATGCAGTCGCAGATCTTGGCCAGAATCGCCGACGCGGTGGGCAACGGGGTGGTGCGGAGTCTGCGCATCACCGGGCCGTCCGCGCCGTCCTGGCGGAAGGGGCCGTTGCACGTCTCCGGGCGCGGACCCCGCGACACGTACGGATAATCGCTCGCTGAACGCGCCGAGACGCGATCGAAGCCGGTTGAACACAATCGGACCCATGTTGAGAGAAGTTCGCCGATCTGCGGCGCTGTCAGGCCGTGGCGAAGCAACCTTCTGGACGACTACGAAGTACACTTGGCTCCAAGTGTTCTCAATGAGAAGGAGCGGACGCGTCCCGTGGCCGACACCAGCAAATCCGAGTCGAAGAAGACTGGCAAGAACAATCCCGGCGATTACGGCGCCGACTCCATCAGCATTCTGGAGGGTCTGGAAGCCGTCCGTAAGCGCCCCGGTATGTACATCGGTTCCACCGGTGAGCGGGGCCTGCACCACCTGATCTGGGAAGTCGTCGACAACTCGGTGGACGAGGCGATGGCCGGGCACGCCACGCGCGTGGACGTGACGCTCACCGCCGACGGCGGCGTCGAGGTGATCGACGACGGTCGCGGTATGCCGGTCGGGATGCACGCCACCGGTGTGCCCGCAGTCGAGGTCATCATGACCCAGCTGCACGCCGGCGGTAAGTTCGACTCCGACTCGTACGCGGTGTCCGGTGGTCTGCACGGCGTCGGTATCTCCGTGGTCAACGCGCTCTCCACCAAGGTGGAACTGGAGATCGCGCGCAACGGCGGCCTCTGGCAGCAGACCTACGACTACGCCACGCCGGGTCCGCTCACCGAGGTCGGCGCCAGCTCGGCGACCGGCACGACCGTCCGGTTCTGGCCGGACCCGCAGATCTTCGAGACCACGGTGTTCAACGCCGAGACCGTCGCGCGGCGCCTCCAGGAGATGGCCTTCCTCAACAAGGGCCTGACGATCACCCTCACCGATGATCGCGTCACCGAGGCCGACGCCGAGGCCGAGGAGGACGACGCCAGCATCAAGTCGTCGGAGGAGAAGGCCTCGGCGATCGCCAAGGTCAAGTCCCGGGTGTACCACTACCCGGACGGCCTGGTCGACTACATCCGGCACCTCAACCGCACCAAGACCGGTATCCACAGCACCATCGTCGGCTTCGGCGCCAAGGGCGAGGGCCACGAGGTGGAGATCGCCATGCAGTGGAATGCGGGCTACTCCGAGTCGGTCCACACCTTTGCCAACACGATCAACACGATCGAGGGCGGCACCCACGAAGAGGGCTTCCGTGCCGCGCTGACCAGCACGGTCAACAAGTACGCGCTCGACAAGAAGCTGATCAAGGAGAAGGACGGCAAGCTCACCGGCGACGACATCCGCGAGGGTCTGGCCGCGGTGATCTCGGTGAAGGTGGCCGATCCGCAGTTCGAGGGTCAGACCAAGACCAAGCTGGGCAACACCGAGGTCAAGGGCTTCGTGCAGAAGGCCTGCAACGAGCATCTCGGGCACTGGTTCGAGGCCAATCCGGCCGAAGCCAAGATCATCATCCGCAAGGCCGCTGACTCGGCGCAGGCCCGGATGGCGGCGCGCCGCGCTCGCGAACTGGTGCGTCGCAAGACCGCCACCGACATCGGCGGCCTGCCCGGCAAGCTCGCCGACTGCCGCAGCAACGATCCCACCAAGTGCGAGGTCTACATCGTGGAGGGCGACTCGGCCGGCGGTAGCGCCAAGTCGGGCCGAGACTCCATGTACCAGGCGATCCTCCCGCTGCGCGGCAAGATCATCAACGTCGAGAAGGCACGCATCGATCGGGTGCTGAAGAACGCCGAAGTGCAGTCGATCATCACCGCCTTCGGCACCGGCATTCACGACGAGTTCGACATCAGCAAGCTGCGCTACCACAAGATCGTGCTGATGGCCGACGCCGACGTCGACGGCCAGCACATCGCTACGCTGCTGCTCACGCTGCTGTTCCGCTTCATGCGACCGCTGATCGAGCACGGCCACGTCTTCCTGGCACAGCCGCCGCTGTACAAGCTCAAGTGGCAGAAGGGTTCGGCGCCGGACTTCGCCTACAGCGACCGCGAGCGGGATGCACTGCTCGAGGCCGGTAAGGCCGCGGGCAAGCGGATCAACATGGACGACGGCATCCAGCGCTACAAGGGTCTGGGCGAGATGAACGCCAGCGAGCTGTGGGAGACCACCATGGATCCCGACGTGCGCGTGCTCAAGCAGGTCACGCTCGACGACGCGGCCGCTGCCGATGAGCTGTTCTCCATCCTGATGGGAGAGGACGTCGCGGCCCGTCGCGGCTTCATCGCCCGCAACGCCAAGGACGTCCGGTTCCTGGACGTCTGACGCGTCCGCGAATCCTTCCGCAACTTCGCGCCGGTCCAGACCACAGGTTGAGGTCCACCTCAGACCCGCAGGTCGAAGCCGTCGAAACCAGAAAGTGAACTCATGAGCGACGACACCAACGTTCCGGATGATTCCGCGGCGGTGACACACGACCGCATCGAGCCCGTCGATCTCGGGCAGGAGATGCAGAACAGCTACATCGACTACGCGATGAGCGTGATCGTGGGCCGCGCGCTGCCCGAGGTGCGCGACGGCCTCAAGCCGGTGCATCGTCGGCTGTTGTACGCCTCCTTCGACGCCGGATTCCGTCCGGAGCGCGGCTATGTGAAGTCGGCGCGCCCGGTCTCGGAGACGATGGGTAACTACCACCCGCACGGCGACAGCTCGATCTACGACGCGCTGGTGCGTCTGGCCCAGCCGTGGTCGATGCGCTATCCGCTGATCGACGGCCAGGGCAACTTCGGTTCCCGCGGCAACGACGGTGCCGCAGCCATGCGTTACACCGAGGCCCGGCTCACGCCGTTGGCGATGGAGATGCTGCGCGACATCACCGAGGAGACCGTCGATTTCACGCCGAACTACGACGGCAAGACCGAAGAGCCGACGGTGCTGCCGTCGCGCATTCCGAACCTGCTGATCAACGGTTCCGGCGGTATCGCCGTCGGTATGGCCACCAACATTCCGCCGCACAACCTCAACGAGGTCGCCGACGCGGTGTTCTGGGCGCTGGAGAACCCGGAAGTGGACGAGGAAGCCACCCTCGAGGCCTGCATGGCTGCGGTCAAGGGCCCCGATTTCCCCACCGCGGGACTCATCGTGGGTGGTCAGGGCATCAAGGATGCCTACACCACCGGGCGCGGCAGCGTGCGCATGCGCAGCGTCGTCGACATCGAAGAGGTCAAGGGCACCACCACCCTGGTGGTCACCGAACTGCCGTACCAGGTGAACCCGGACAACCTGATCGCCTCGATCGCCGAGCAGGTGAACGACGGAAAGCTCAAGGGCATCAGCAAGATCGAGGATCAGTCCTCCGACCGCGCCGGCCTGCGGATCGTCGTCACGCTGCGTCGTGACGCGGTCGCCAAGGTGGTGCTGAACAACCTGTACAAGCACAGCCAGTTGCAGACCAACTTCGGCGTGCACATGCTCTCGATCGTCGACGGCGTCCCGCGCACCCTGCGTCTGGATCAGATGATCCGGCTGTACGTGGCGCACCAGATCGAGGTCATCGTGCGTCGGACCCGCTACCGGCTGCGCAAGGCCGAGGAGCGGGCCCACATTCTGCGCGGTCTGGTCAAGGCGCTCGACGCCCTCGACGAGGTCATCGCGCTGATCCGTGCGTCGGCGAACACCGATGCGGCGCGTTCCGGCCTGATGGACCTGCTCGACATCGACGAGATTCAGGCGGACGCGATCCTCGCGATGCAGCTGCGTCGCCTGTCGGCGTTGGAGCGCCAGAAGATCGTCGACGAGCTCGCCGAGATCGAGCGCGAGATCGCCGATCTGAAGGACATCCTGGATCGTCCGGAGCGGCAGCGTGCCATCGTGCGCGACGAGCTCAAGGAGGTTGTCGACAAGTACGGCGACGATCGTCGTACCAGGATCATCGCGGCCGAGGGCGACATGTCCGACGAGGACCTCATCGCTCGCGAGGACGTGGTGGTCACCATCACCGAGACCGGGTACGCCAAGCGCACCAAGACCGACCTCTACCGCAGCCAGAAGCGCGGCGGCAAGGGCGTGCAGGGCGCCGGCCTGAAGCAGGACGACATCGTCGCTCACTTCTTCGTCACCAGCACCCACGACTGGCTGCTCTTCTTCACCACCAAGGGCCGGGTGTACCGGGCCAAGGCGTACGAGCTGCCCGAGGCCAACCGCACCGCGCGCGGTCAGCACGTGGCGAACCTGCTGGCCTTCCAGCCGGAGGAGCGCATCGCGCAGGTGATCCGCATCAGCGGCTACACCGACGCCCCGTACCTGGTGTTGGCCACGCGCAACGGCCTGGTCAAGAAGTCGGCGCTGGAAGCCTTCGATTCCAACCGTGCTGGCGGCATCGCGGCCATCAACCTCCGCGGCGACGACGAGCTCGTGGGCGCGCAGCTGTGCGCCGCCGAGGACGACCTGCTGCTGGTGTCCAAGAAGGGCCAGTCGATCCGCTTCCACGCCGACGACGAGACGCTGCGGCCTATGGGCCGGCAGACCTCCGGCGTGCAGGGCATGCGCTTCAACGACGATGACGAACTGCTGTCGCTGAACGTGGTGCAGGACGACACCTTCCTGCTGGTGGCCACCTCGGGCGGCTACGCCAAGCGCACCGAGATCGCCGAGTACACCGCGCAGGGTCGCGGTGGCAAGGGCGTGCTGACCATCCAGTACGACCCCAAGCGCGGCGAACTGGTCGGCGCGATCATCGTCGACCTCGACAGCGAGGTCTACGCGATCACCTCGGGCGGCGGCGTCATCCGCACGATGGCCAAGCAGGTCCGCAAGGCCGGACGTCAGACCAAGGGCGTGCGCCTGATGAATCTGGGCGACGGCGACAGCCTGCTGGCGATTGCGCGCAATGCCGACGAGCCGGACGACGAGCCCGCGGCGGAACCGCAGTAAGCACTCGATGAGTCGTAGGGTTGTGAGCAACCCAGCAGTGAGGACAGGTTAGTGACCAAAGGCAACCAGCCCGAGGACTCCGTATCCGAGCGCGGCGCCGTTCCGCCGCCCTGGAAGCGCGGGGAGACCACGACGGCGACCGGGCTGACGTCGGGCGACGTGGCCAAGGCCGCCGCCGCGTCGACCGATCAGCCGCCGGCCCCGCTCGGCCCGACCGCAGGTACGCCGTCGGGTGCTCCGACGCGGGCCGTCCCGGCCATGGGTCCGGACGCGCCGCAGCGCCGGCAGCCCGAGGGGCCGCGGCCGTCGTCGAACGCTCCCGGTCCTCAGGGGCCGCCGGCCTCCGGCGGTCCGGCCGGTCCGGCGCCTGCGGGCAAGGCTCCGGCTCCGAGTAACCCGGCAGCAGGTAACGCGGGCCCGAACACCGCGCCGCCTACCTCTCCGGGACCCAGCACCGGACCCAGCGCTCCGGTCGCCGGTCCACCGGCACCGAAGGACACCCCCGCACCGGCGGCCGCGGACGCAGCCAAGACCGAGTCCGCCGAGCGGGCACCCGCCGAGCGCGTGGCGGCTCGTCGCATCCCGGCGGCGGCCACCATCGGGACTCCGATGCGCGCCGCGGTGCAAGTGCGGCGCGTGGATCCCTGGTCGATCTTCAAGGTGACCGGCGTGCTGGCTGTGGCGGGCTTCTTGATCTGGATGATCGCCATCGCCGTCCTGTACGGCGTGCTGGCGGGCATGGGGGTCTGGGACCAGATCAACGGCTCGTTCGGCACCTTGGTGAGCGCCGACGGCACCAGCGACAACGCGAGTTTGATCTCGTCGGGGCAGGTCTTCGGATTCTCCGCGCTGTTCGGGGTGTTCGCCGCGATCGTGATGACCGCGTTGGCCACCATCCTGGCGTACATCTACAACGTGTGCGCCGACGTCGTGGGCGGTTTCGAGATCACTCTGGCCGATCTCGACTGATCGAGTTCCGGGATGGCGATTGCCCCGCTGACCAGCCGTTTTGGTGGTTGCAGATCTGTCGGGTAATGTTCCATTTCGGTTCAAGGGCCTATAGCTCAGGCGGTTAGAGCGCTTCGCTGATAACGAAGAGGTCGGAGGTTCAAGTCCTCCTAGGCCCACCAGTACGACCCTCCGGCACAGCCGGTACGGGGCCTTAGCTCAGTTGGTAGAGCGCTGCCTTTGCAAGGCAGATGTCAGGAGTTCGAATCTCCTAGGCTCCACAGAAGAAGGCCGATTTAAGAAGTAGCGGCAGCGTGGATACGTCAAAGCCCCAGGCAAGAAGATGCCTGGGGCTTTTCCGTGCTGGAATCGTCGGCGGACAGGTGATGGTCCGGGTCGACGACGCCGTGCAGTCGTCCTCGGTGTCAGCAGCAGTCGGGTTTGAGCGGGGTATAGATCTCGGTCAGTGCCTGCTCGAATGCGTGCTCAGCCTGAATCGCTTCCGGTGTGCGCTGGTAAATTGTCCGGCCGGCGCGGATGGTCTCCAGCACCCGAGTGTCCTTGATGCGATATCGATTCTCGGTGAACACGTCACGGTCGACGACCATTAGGTCGGCGGCCTTACCGGGTTCGATCGACCCGTGTGTCGACTCCATCCGCAATTGGTAAGCGGCACCGCGGGTGTAGCCGCGGACCAGATCGGTCAGCTCGAGTCGTTCGGCCGGGTCACCGAGAACCGGCGCGTTCGGTCCGCCGTCCGCTGCCTGCCGGTTATGCGAGACCTGCATCGAATAGAACGGATCCGAGAAGTCGATCCACCCCAGGCTGACGGTGTCAGAACAGAAGGCGAGAACCGCACCGGACTCGATGAGCGGGCGAATCCGGAATACGCGACCAGTGCGCTCGGGGCCGTACGATTCCTCGAAGAATTCGGTGGGCACATCACCGTTCCATGCCGGGGTGAAGCTTGCGATCACGCCCAGTTCCGCGAATCGTGGGATGTCCTCCTCAGCGAGCAGCGGTAGGTGTGTGAGAGTCAGACGAACTGCGAGATCGTTGCCGACCTGCCGGCGGGCGCGGTCGTAGGCGTTCAGCATGGTGCGCGCCGACTGATCTCCCCAGCAGTGAACGTGCAGGTCCAACTCCTCCTCATGGAGTTCTACGATGAAGTCGACCATCCTGTCCTCACTGACCAACGTCGCTCCGCGCGTGTGCGGCGCGTTACTGTACGGCTCCAGCAGCGCGCCGGTCTTAGCGGTGTGGAGGCCGTCGAAGTGCACCTTGACGGTGCGGAATCCGATGTTCGGACCGGTGTACGTCGCCTGCAGACGACGGAGTTCGCTCACCGCGGTGTCCAGCTGTGTCGGTAGGTAGACATGGTGACAGCCTTCGTAGCGCAGCGGTAGGGTCCCAGCCGCGTCGAGCTCGGACAGAGTCTGATAGATCATGTCGAAGAAGCCGAGATTTCCGGCGTCGAAGAGGGTTGTGACGCCGTGTGCGACCAGGTAGTCGAGGTAGGTCTGCAGTATTTCCCGCACCTCGTCGGTGGGGCCGAGGATACGTGCGACCGCCGACAACGCTGTCCATCCGGCACCCTCGATGCCCCAGCCGGTGAGGTCACCGTTCTCATCGCGCTGGAAGCCGGTCAGATCGGCCACGATGTCGCGGGGATCCTGATTCTCGGCGTCGACCAGTTCCAGTGCCTTGCTGTTGAGCCAGCAGCCGTGCGCCCAACGTTCGAGCAGAACGACGGGACGTTCGCTCTCGATCGCATCGAGGTCGTGCTTATCGGGTCCGTCGGAGCCGAAGTCCTCCTGCCGCCAGGCTGCGCCCCAGATGCACGGCGCTTCCGGGTTTGCTTTGACGTAGTCATCCAGCCCTGCGAGCAGGGTCTCCTTGGTAGCGAACGGCAGTGGCTTCACGTCGGTGAAGGGCAGTGGTGCGGCGCTGCCACCGAGCGCCACCAGACCAGGATGGGTATGACTGTCGATGAACGCGGGGAAAACGAGGTTTCCGTCGAGGTCTTGAATCTCGGTTTCGGAGCCTGTCCACGCGGAGGCTTCTGCGGTGCTGCCGGCGAACGTGATCGTGCCGTCTGTGATGGCAACGGCTTCGACCCACGGGTGGTCGTCGTTGACGGTGTAGAACCTGCCGTTCACGAGAACTCGGTCGGCGGGACGGGGACTCGGGGTATTCATGTGCTTCCTCCTGGATGACGGGTCATGCAGAAGGGACGTTAGGGCCCTCTCGGCCCTCACCGATATTGGTCGAATGTCCAATACCTGCGGACGCATTCGGTCGGTACGATCGGAACTTGCTCTTCGGTTGATCTCGCGGGAGGAGGCGAATGGGCAAGCTCGACGCAGAGTTTTCCGGGCTGAGCGGCCAGGAGGTCTCAGTCCTTTTGGATATCGCCGAGATCGCGGGCGCCGGGCTGCCGGTGAGCGATTCGTTCGCCGCTGTCTTCGAGTCCATCGAACGTCTCGTACCGCTGGCCGCGGGTGCCCTGTGTGTTCCCGACCCGAGGACCGGCTACACCCGAACCGTCGCCTCGCGCGGCTATTCGACCGACCTCCTCGACTTTGTGAATGACGGGTATCGACGTCACGACCCCGCATACGAGTGGATGCGGCGCACCGGTGCGGAGTTCGCGAACTGGCGCAGCCCGGACTTCGACTATTCGCGCAGCGCCTCCGTGCACGACTGGTTCCGCCCGGCCGGGTTCTCCGGTGGCTCCACCAGCCGTCTACGGGTGCGTGGCCGCGGTATCGGCGAACTGCACCTGAGTACGGACGATCCCAGGTGGCCGCCACCGCGGACGCTGGCCGTGATCGGCCGAATGGCGCCGTTGGTGGCGGCAATACTCGGCGATCTGATCGTTCCCCAGCGGCTACTGGACAGTGAGCCTCCGGGTACCTGCGGCACCATCGTGATCGGTGATGGGACGGTGGCGTTGCCTGGGCGTCGACCGTGCGAAGTGTTGAAGAAACGAAAGGACGTCGTAGAGAGTCTGCGACGAATAGCGGCTCGGGAAGTCGGATCCATGGGCAGTCGGTACCGGTGGTTCGACGGTGCCGACTGGCAGGTGGTGATTGCGGTGCCGCTGGCCAGCGGATTGCTGGTGATGCACCGCGCCGAACTCTTGCCCCTGGGCTTGACCGCTCGTCAACTCGAGGTGATGACGCTGGTCGCCGGCGGAGCGACCAACCAGCGCGCGGCCAAGCGGCTAGGGGTGACCCCGGCCACGGTCAGTCGACATCTTGAGCACATCATGGACAAGCTCGGTGTGGACAATCGCGTCGCGTTGAGCCGCATCGTCCACGAAGAGGGTCTGCGACTGTTGCTGCCGGACGATCCGGGCCGGGACGAACTACCGTCGTTCCTGCGCTGAGTAGCGCAGCCGGTCAGTCACGCGTGTCGGCGGTCGCGACCAGCTCGTCGTCCGGCTGGGGTCGATTCGCGTAGTGGTGCGTGAGGCCCTCGGCCTTGGCCAGGTCGGTGATAGCGCGGAACACGTCCTTTGACGCCTCGGCCCACGGCATCAGGATCGGGAAGACGTGGAACATGCCGGGCTGCTCCATGGCACGCAGGCGGACGCCACCGTCGCGGAGTTTGTCGCAGAACTCGCGGATTCCGTCTCGGAACATCTCCTGGTCGCCCCAGCAGACGAAGGTGGGTGGGAACCACTCCGGCTCGGGCTGGCTGTAGACCACCGAGACGCGCCCGTCGTTGGGCTGGATACCGCGCAGGTACGCGGTCACCGGGATGTTCCACGGGAGAACGTCGGTCGGAGCGTTGTCGACCACCGACGCGTGATTCAGGTCCAGGTCCACCTCGGGGGAGAACAGCGCCAAGCCGGCGGGCTTGGCCATGCGCTCCTCGTGCAGGTAGACGATGAGCGACGTCGCGAGTCCGCCGCCACCGGAATCGCCGGCCACGATGAGGTTGTCGGCTGCGATTCCGAGGTCGAGCAGTCCGCGGTAGGCGTCGGCGGCGTCGTGCAGCGCGGCGGGGAAGGGGAACTCGGGCGACATCCGGTAGTCGGGGATGAAGATCTGGCAGCCGGACAGCCGCACCAGGGCCGCGGCGAACATCGTGTACATCGACGGGGTCGTGCCGAAGTAGCCGCCGCCGTGCAGATACAGGATGGTCTTGTCGTGCGCCTTGGGCGGATCGTCGTGAGCGGCGACGGCGGGCTTCTCGCGGCACCACAGCCCCTGCTGGCCGCCGACGACGCCCTCTTCGATCTCGACACCGCCGAAGGTGCCGACGATCGGCGGCAGGATGGCGGCGCAGATGGTGTCGAGGATCTTCTCCATCGACCGAAACTCTTCGATCGGCAGGCTCACCGAGTACCCCAGGAACGATCGGATCGTCTGCCGGGTCACCGCCTGCCCGATGTTGTCGAGAATCCCACTCGGTCCCTTGAGTGGATTCTGGAACGGAACACGGGCCAGGCCGTTGAGCATCGTGTCGGCCAGACCGAGCACGGTCAGTGCCTCAATCGGCTTGGATGCAGTCCTAACGCCTTCACGATCAGCCATAACCATGGCGTTTACTCTAGGCGAAACTCAGCGGGGCGGGGTGCGGGCCGATACGGCGACCGCGGGTGACGGCGACTCAGCGTAGACGACGCGCCACGAAGTCGGCCGCGCGGATCGTGTCACCGTTCACCGAGTAGAGCACGTGCTGTGGGGTGGGTCCGCCCACCCTGCTGCCGTCGCAGACGTTGTCACCGGCGATGCAGTAGCGCACGGTCTTACCGCGGTAGGCGGCGCCGACCTTCATGCTGGGCGCACCCACCTGGCGAATCCAATGCGGCGAGGGTGTGCCGAACAGCACGACCGCCGTGATGTGCTTGGCGAACTCCGGGGCGAGCGGCTTGGGGGCGTAGGCCCGGTAGCGCAGGTATTTGGCCGGGATGTCGATGCGGTCGGCCACGGCGTAGGTGGCCACCACCGCACCCTGGGAGTATCCACCGAGGACGATGTCGGTGCGGGGGCAGCGGCGGGCGATGGACCTGATCTGCCGCTGTGCATCGTTGATGCCGTCGACGACGTTGTGTGCGATGCCGAGCCGGTCGGAGAAGTTGCTGCTCGCCGGATAGTTCACCGCCGAGGTACGGACGGACTTGCCGCGCACCCGATCGTCGAGGGCCTGAGTGAACGAGAGCCCGGTGATCCCGACGGGCGGTGCCAGTTCCGCGGTACCGCGGGCGAACACCACCTGGACGTCCGCACAACCGGGAGCGGCGGTCGCTGGAGCGCCGGTGCCGGCGATCACGCCGGTCACCGCCAATACGGCCGTCGCGATGATCGTCAGTGCGCGTCTGAGCATGTGACCGATCGTACGGGACTTAAGTCCCGGATCGCAGCGCTGTTTCGCGGAGCGTCAGAGCAGAATCCACAGATAGCTGAGCAGAGCGAGCAGCCAGAACACCACCCACAGCCACCCGAGGATGATCGCCCACTTGGCGAACGGCTGACCTTCGAGCTGGTCGGTGGCGGTCTCGCTGCGTCCGCGATAGCCCAGCCAGAGGCCGAAGGGCACGGTGATCAGGAGGAAACCCAGCCCGGACAGCACGAAGCCGACGATCGCCGACACGCTGAGCTTCCTGGACTGGGGAGCGTCGGACGTGGTGCTCGCGGTGTTCCGCGAAGGTGCGGCGGGTGGAGGCGTCACTGGCGTGCTCCGCTCGGGGGTGTCGGTGGGCTCACTCGCCGGTGCGCTGGAACGATCCGCCGAGAAGTTCTTGGTCTTCTCCGACACCGCCGAGTAGGCGAGCGGGGCCTGTGCTGGTGGGGTGTGCGGGTGCGGTGCCGGTGCTTGCGGGGCTGGGGCTTGCGATGCCGGTGCTGGGGCGTGGGGTGTCGGGGCCTGGGGGGACGGCTGCTGGGCGGCCTGGTGCTGCGGTGCGTGTCCCGGCGCGCCCTGCGGGGCCGGGGGTCGACCGGACATCGGTGCCGGCGCACCGGGTCGCGGTCCGGGGCCGCCCGCGGGCGAAGGCTGCGGCGGACGCGGAGCCTGGCCCGGACCGGGGCCGGCGTTCATCGCCTGCGGCGGCGCAGCGGGACCGGGTGTCGCGGAGTGGCCGGGTGCGGAGTGGCCAGGTGCGGGGTGACTCGGTGCGCCGTGGCCGGGTGCGGAGTGAGTCGGCGCGGCCGGACCGGACGGGGCCGGACCGGACGGGGCAGGACCCGACGGGGCAGGATCTGGCGCAGACGCACCGGGGGCAGGCGGGAAGCCGGCCGGACCGGGCGCGCTGGGCGTCGGACCTGCCGCGGAATCGCGAGACTCTTCGGGTGCCACGAACCTAAACTACCCGTTCGCCGCGCTCGACCACACTTTCGCGCCGACGATCAGCGCACATCCTCGATCCGCGGCGGCGCCGCGGCGACGGGCGGATGCACCGTGCGAGCGCGGCGTGCGGCCAGCACGATCACGGCGAGGAGGGTGGCAACGGCGGACGCGGTAATGCCTGCGGCTTTGATCGACATGCTTCCAGCGTGCCAGGTGACCCGACCATGAGCCACTTGACGTGGTTGTATGGGAAGGGTGAGTGAAGAGAAGAAGACCGCGACCCTGCACACCAATCGCGGCGACATCATCATCGAACTGTTCCCGAACCATGCGCCCAAGACGGTCGCCAACTTCGTCGGCCTGGCCGACGGCTCGCGCGACTACTCGACGGCGAACGCCAAGGGCGGCGACAGCGGACCGTTCTACGACGGCAGCATCTTCCACCGCGTGATCGACGGCTTCATGCTGCAGGGCGGCGACCCGACCGGCACCGGTCGTGGCGGCCCCGGCTACCAGTTCGCCGACGAGTTCCATCCCGACCTGCAGTTCGATCGCCCGTACCTGCTGGCCATGGCCAACGCCGGCCCGGGCACCAACGGCTCGCAGTTCTTCATCACCGTGGCGCCGACCCCGCACCTGAACCGTCGCCACACCATCTTCGGTGAGGTCACCGACGCCGCCTCGCGCGCCGTCGTCGACGCCATCGGCTCCACCGCGACCGATCGCGCCGATCGTCCGGTGGACGAAGTGGTGATCGAGAGCATCGAACTCAGCTGACGGTGCAGCACACCTGCTACCGGCACCCCGACCGCCCCACCGCACTTTCTTGTACGCGGTGCGGGCGGTCGGCCTGTCCGGAGTGTCTACGGCCCGCCCCGGTGGGCCAGCACTGCCTCGACTGCCTCGCGCAAGAGGCGGGTTCGGCCCGCGTCGGCACCACCGTCCCGGTGGAGGCCGAGGATCGCAGCACGGCGACGCCGTACGTGACCTACGGGCTCATCGGCGTGAACCTGGTGCTGTTCCTGGCCTGCCTGGTGCAGGCCGGCGGCACCGACCTGATTCAGTCGTCGGTTATGCGGGCGGGTCTGCTGCCCACCGGCTATTACCTGGACTTCGAGTACTGGCGCCTGTTCACGTCGGGGTTCCTGCACTGGTCGGTGACGCACATCCTGGTGAACATGGTGTCGCTGTACATCATCGGCCGTGATCTGGAACGACTGTTCGGGCCGGCGCGGTATCTGATGATCTATGTGACCAGCCTGCTCGGCGGCAGCGCCGCGGTGCTGGCCCTGCAGAGCGGTCTGTCGTTGACCGCCGGGGCCTCGGGCGCGATCTACGGCCTGATGGGTGCGCTGCTGGTGGTCGTCGTGCGACTCAAGCTGCCGACGACCTCGCTCTTGGTCGTGATCGGTTTCAACATCATCATCTCGTGGAGCATCCCGGGAATCTCCCTGTGGGGGCACCTGGGCGGCCTGCTGTTCGGTGCCCTCGGCGCACTCGCCGTGCTGTGGCTGCCGATCGTGGTGGTGCCCGCCGCACAGCGCACGGCGGCCAAGGTCACCAGGGTCGGCTGGTTCGCGCTCGGCGGCCTCTTCGTCGTCGCGCTGGGTGCCGGCCTCGGCCTGGTGAGCGCGCTCAGCCTGTAGCCGGGTCAGTCCGACAAGTCATCGTCGCCGCGGGTTCGATCGTTCAACACGAAACCCGCGGCGACGAGTCGTTCGGCCACCGCTTGGGGATTGGCGCCCAGATCCCACTGTCCGAAGACCGCGAGGCGATGCTCGGTGGTCTCGATCATCAACTGCCGTGCGCGGAACGCCAGGCGACGCGTCTCGAGCATCTCGATCGACTCGACGTCGGCCGGCGTCAAGTGGAACCGTCCGCGCAGGGTCCCCACCGTCAGCACCGGTCCGGGTGCCAAGGACAGTCGGGGCCGACGCAGCAAGGCCACCGCCCCGGAGGCGATCACCACCGCGGCGGCGATCGCGAAGAAGATCATCGCCGGCGGTTCGGTGTACGACGCGGCCGCGGCGACCGCGAAGGCTGCGCCCACACCGACGAGCGCGATGCCCGCGGGGATCGGCGTCGCCCACTGTTCCACAGCATCATTCACAGAGTTATCCACAGGAGTTACCCACATGGGGAGAAGTTACGCACATGTGATTTCCACACTGTGGATGAATTACACACATGTCATTCACTCCGTTGTGGGCAACATCGATGCAGGTCAGCGCCATCCCATGGTCATCAACAGGCCCACGACGCCCAGACCGAAGCCGATCAGCAGGTTCCACGACCCGAGTTCGTACATCCAGTTGAGGATCTGGCCTTCCTTGCCGAGCGCACTGGTGGCGCTGGAAGCGGCCAAGTAGTACACAAGCAGCCACGCGAGTCCCGCGAGCATGAATCCGAACATGACGGTCTGGTACACGACACCCGAGGGGCCGGCCTTGACCTTCACCGGCGTGCGGCTCGCCGTGTTGATCGTGTAATCGGTCTTCTTCCGCACCTTTGACTTAGGCATGCTCCTACGGTATCCCAGCGGCACCGACCGGCGGGAGACCGCTAACCTTGCAACGTGCGCATTCTCGTCATCGACAACTACGACAGCTTCGTCTACAACCTGGTGCAGTACCTCGGCCAGCTTGGGGTGGATGCCGACGTGTGGCGCAACGACGACTCGCGATTGACCGATGTCGACCAGGTGGTCGCCGACTACGACGGCATCCTGCTGTCCCCGGGACCGGGCACCCCGCAGCGCGCCGGGGCGACGATGTCGATCATTCCGGTGGCGGCGGCCGCGGGAACTCCGCTGCTGGGCGTCTGCCTCGGCCACCAGGCGATCGGTGCGGCCTTCGGCGCCACCGTCGATCGTGCCCCCGAACTGCTGCACGGCAAGACGTCGCTGGTGCGGCACAACGGCGAAGGGGTGCTGGCCGGTCTCGCCGATCCGTTCGTGGCCACCCGCTACCACTCGCTCACCGTCCTGCCGGAGACCATTCCGGATGAGCTCATCGTGACCGGACGCACCGAGAACGGCATCGTGATGGCCATGCGCCATCGTGACCTGCCGATTCACGGCGTCCAGTTCCATCCGGAGAGCGTGCTCACCGAGGGCGGCCACCGGATGCTGGCCAATTGGCTGCGGCTGTGCGGCCTCGACGTCCCCGAAGCGCGGGTGGCTGCGCTGGAGGCCGAGGTCGCGAGCGCGCTCACGCCCTAACGGCACCCGTCCGGGACGAGCCCGGGTCTCGCCGGCTGGATCAGCCCGGCAGCAGGCTGGAGCGTCCGATCACCACGGACACGGCCTCGTCCTTCTTCATCGGAGTGCCGGCGGCCGGCGTCTGCGCGATCACCTTGCCGTCGTTACCCGATCCCAGGCCGACGGGCCGCTGCGTCGTGGTCAGGGTGCTGTCCTTCCACCCCGCCGCGGTCAGGGCGCTCTTGGCCTGCTCGAGGGTCTTGCCGCGCAGGTCCGGAACCACGAACTGGTTGCCGCGGGAGATGGTCACCTGCACCACGCTGCCGACCTTGATGGTCTGGCCGGCGTTCGGGGAGCTGGAGACCACCTGTCCGGCGGGACGCTCGGAGTCGCCGGCGACGGCGACCATCTCCAGTCCCATCTGCTCGAGCGTGGTGCGGGCCTGCGCTTCGGTCTGACCGACCAGGTCGGGGACCGACACTTCCTTGGGGCCGGTGCCGACGAAGACCACGACGGTGGCGTTCACCGCCACCTCGCTGCCGGTGGCGGGCGTGGTGCGCACCACCTTGTCCTTGAGCGCGGCCGACGAATCGGTCTCCTGGGTCTTCACCTCGGTGAAGCCCAGTTTGTGCAGGGTGTCGGTCGCATCCTTGACGCTCTTGCGCCGCAGGTCGGGAATCGCACGGCGTTCCGGCCCGGACGAGATGTACAGCGTCACCTCCGAACCCTTGCGGGTGGGCACGGAGTTGGCGGGCGCGGTGCGGGTGGCCTTGCCCTCCTCCACATCCAGGCTGGCTTCCTTCAGGGTCTTCACCCGGAAACCGGCCTGTTCGAGGTTGTCCTTGGCGGCGTCGGCGGCCAGCCCGGTGACCCCCGGGACCGCGATCTGTTCTCCGGAACTGTTCCACGGTGACCACGCGAACATGCCGATGCCCAGCACGAGCACCAGCAGCACCGCGATCGCGGCCTTGGCGCCCCGGCGTCGGTGCAGGGGCAGCGCGGGGTCGTACTCGGTGGCGCGGGAATGCCGGCCGTCGGCGCGTCGTCGGCCGCTGACCGGGGCGACGGTCCGGCCGGGCGTCTCCAGCAGCTCGTCGTCGGATTCGTCGAGCAGCATCGGTGCCAGCGGCTTGCCGCCGGCGAGCACCCGGATCAGGTCCGACCGGAAATCGGCCGACGTCTGGTAGCGGTTGGCCGGATTCTTGCTCATGGCCTTCATGACCACCGAGTCGAGCTCCGGCGCGATGTCCGGGTTCACCTGCGACGGGCGCCGCGGATCCTCGTGGACGTGCTGGTGGGCGACGGCGATCGGCGAGTCGCCAGTGAACGGAGGCTCACCGGTGATCAGCTCGAACAGCACGCAGCCCATCGAGTAGATGTCGCTGCGCGGGTCCACCTTGATGCCGCGGGCCTGCTCGGGCGAGAGGTACTGGGCCGTGCCCATCACCGCGGAGGTCTGCGTCATGGTGGCCGAGGTGTCGTCCATCGCGCGGGCGATACCGAAGTCCATCACCTTCACGGCGCCGTGATGATCGATCATCACGTTGGCCGGCTTCATGTCGCGATGCACGATCCCGGCGCGATGGGAGAAGTCCATGGCCGCGGCCACGTCGGCCATCCAGGTCATCGCCTGGCGCGGGGCGATAGGCCCGTTGCTGCGCAGCACGTCACGCAGCGTTTCGCCGTCGACGTACTCCATGACAATGAACGGCAGCGGGCCCTCGGGGGTGTCGGCCTCCCCGGTGTCGAAGACCTGCACGATCGTCGGATGGTTCAGCTTGGCCGCGTTCTGCGCCTCCCGGCGGAAGCGCAGGTAGAACATCGGATCGCGGGCCAGGTCGGGCCGCAGGATCTTGATGGCGACATCGCGATGCAGCAGCAGATCACGAGCGAACTGGACCTCGGACATGCCGCCGAAGCCCAGCGTCTCGCCGAGCTGGTAGCGGTCGGAGAGCAGTTCGTCCGGATCCATCTATCGACCGCCCAGACCGGGGATCTGCGGGATCCAATCGGGAATCGGATTCACCGGCGACGGTGAACTGGTCGTCGGCTCCGGCTCCGGCTCGGGCGCTTCGCTGGAGCTGGGTTCGCTGCTCTCCGTGGTCTCCGAACTGGTCGATTCGGAGGTCTGCGGGGTGCTACGCGGCGTCGAGGTGGGCCGCTCCGGGACGACGGTGCGGATCTCGGTGGACACCGAGGGCGTGGTGTTCTCGCGGTTCGACGACATCGACGGATCGAACAGCCAGTAGCCGATCAGGGCGATCGCGGCCAGCAGCAGGAAACCGGCGATACCGGCCAGCACCTTGTGCCCGGTGCTCCAGCTGTCGTCGATGATCGGCGGCGGAGGCGGCGCCGATGCGGCCGCGGGGGTGGGTGCCGGTGCGGCGACCGGGGCGGTCGCCACGCGCGTCTGCGGTCGGTTGCCCGCGGCGGCACCGCCGCGCGGGACCGGCGGCCGTTGCCCGTTGCGCACCACGGCCACCGCTTCGGCGAACTCGCCGCCGGTGGCGTAGCGCTGCTGCGGGTCCTTGGCCAGCGTGATCGCGATCAGTTCGCGGACCGGGGCCGGCAACGAGTCCGGCAGCGGCGGCGGCGGATCCTGGATGTGCTTCATCGCGACGGTGAGCGGGCCGTCGCCGACGAACGGGCGCTGCCCGGTCAGCGCCTCGTAACCCACCACGCCGAGCGAGTAGACGTCCGAGGCAGCGGTGGCCTCGCCGCCGGTGGCCTGCTCGGGCGAGATGTACTGGGCGGTGCCCATCACCATGCCGGTCTGGGTGACCGGCGCGGCGTCGACCGCCTTGGCGATACCGAAGTCGGTGATCTTGACCTGACCGGTCGGGGTGATCAGGATGTTGCCCGGCTTCACGTCCCGGTGCACCAGCCCCTGAATGTGCGCGGCCTGCAGCGCCCAGCCGGTCTGCTCCAGCATGTCCAGGGTGTGCGCCAGCGACAGGCTGCCCATGCGGCTGATCACCGAGTTGAGCGGTTCGCCGTCAACCAGTTCCATCACCAGGTAGGCGAGCGGGTCGCCGCCGTTACGGTCGGGCGTCTCGCCGTAGTCGAAGACGTTGGCGATGCCCGGATCGTTGAGCCGGGCGGTGGTCTGCGCCTCGGTGCGGAACCGGGCCAGGAAGGTCGGGTCGTTGGAGTACTCGGCCTTGAGGACCTTGACGGCCACGTGCCGACCGAGCCGGGTGTCGAGTGCTTCCCACACCTGGCCCATTCCGCCGGTGGCGATCAGTCGGACCAATCGGTACCGGTCGGCGATGATGGTGCCGTTCTGCAGGCTCATCAGTTACCTCCCGTATAAGCATTCAACACTGCGCGTCCAATCGGGGCGGCAATCACGCCACCATAGGATTCGGCTCCCTGATTTCCGTTCTCCACCACTACGGCGACGGCGATCCGGGAGTTCGAGCTCGGGGCGAAGGCGATGTACCAGGCGTACGCGCTTCCGCTTCTGTTCGGATCGGTGGTACCGGTCTTCGAGGCGATCCCCGATTGTGAACGGTAAGTCTGTTGTTCTGATCGCACCATCATCTCCGCGAGGGAATCGGCCTCCTCCGCGCTGATCGGTCGATTCACCGACGATGGCGTCGTGGTGGACACGGTGCGCAGATCCGCGGTCTGCAGCTTGTCCACCAGGTAGGGGCGCATCCGGATCCCGCCGTTGGCGACGGTCGCGGCGATCACCGCGTTCTGCAGCGCGGTGACCCGGACGCTGCGCTCACCGATGGACGACTGCGCGAGGGCGGCCTTGTCGTCGTCGAGATCGCCGACGGTCGACTTGGCGACGTGCATCGGGATTCCCGGCGGGTTCTCGCCGACCCCGAACTTCTTGGCGGTGCCGGTGAAGGCGTCGAACGGATTGCCGGGCAGCTTCTCGGTGACCAGCTGCGCGAATGCCGTATTGCACGAGTACTCGAAGGCCTGGGTGAGGCTCACGGTGCCGCCGGTGGAGTCCGGGCACCGTTCGGCGTTGTTGTTGGGCAGCGACGCCGACGAGTCGGGCAACGGGAACGTCGCCGCGGCGGTCAGGCGCATCGTCGGCGACAGGCCCGCGGCGAGCGCCGTCGCGGTGGTCACCACCTTGAAGGTGGAGCCCGGCGGATAGAGCTCGTCGATCGCGCGGTTGGTCATCCGCGAGGGCACGTCATCGCGGGTCAGCTCCACCCAGCTGCGTTCGGCGGCGGCCGAATCCTGCGTGGCCAGCGAGTTCGGGTCGTAGCTGGGGGTGGAGACCATCGCCAGGATCTTGCCGGTGGACGGATCGAGCGCGACGACGGCGCCGCGGCACACCCCGTCGCACTGACCGTTGCGCAGGGCCTCGAAGGCCGTCGTCTGCAGGCGCGGGTCGATGGTGGTCACCACGTTGCCGCCGCGCGGGTCGCGGCCGGAGAACATGTCCGCGAAACGCTGGGTGAACAGGCGATCGTCGCTGCCGCTGAGGAACGGCCCTTCGGCCGACTCCAAACCGCGGTCGGCGCCGTAGCGCAGCGAGTAGAAGCCGGTGACCGGGGCGAACGCGTTCGGGTTGGTCGGGTACTCCCGCTGATACTTGAACCGATTGCCGCTGGGCACCGAGCGTGCGAGCACGGTGCCGTCGGCGGCCACGATCATGCCGCGCTGGCGCGAGTACTCGTCGAACAGCACTCGGGCGTTGCGGGGATCGTTGCGCAGGGCATCGGCCCGGAACACCTGGATGTAGGTGGCGTTGCCGAGCAGGAGCACGATGATGACGATCACCGCGATCGAGACGCGCTGGATGGGTCGATTCACTTGCGCACCACCTGGGTGGGCATGGCGTTCACGGGTGCCTTGGGTCGCGGCTTGGGCACGTCGGGTTCGCGTGCCGCGTTGGAGATCCGGATGAGCAATGCCAACAGAATGTAGTTGGCCAGCAGCGACGAGCCGCCGTACGACAGGAACGGCGAGGTGAGGCCGGTCAGCGGGATCAGCTTGGAGACGCCGCCGAAGACGACGAACAGCTGCACCACGATGGTCATCGACAAGCCGGCGGCCAGCAGTTTGCCGAAGCTGTCGCGCACGGCGATCGCCGTCCGCAGGCCGCGCATCACGAAGATGAAATAGAGCATGAACAGCGCGCTGAGGCCGACGAGGCCCAGCTCCTCACCGAACGAACTCAGGATGAAGTCGGTGTTGGCGAAGGGCACGATGTTGGGGCGCCCGGAACCCAGACCGGTGCCGAACAGGCCGCCGGTGGCCAACCCGAAGAGGCTCTCGGCCACCTGATAGCCGGCGTCGTAGTACAGCGCGAACGGGTCCTGCCACACCTTGACGCGGATCTGCAGGTGCTCGAACAGCTGGTAGGCCACCACCGCGCCGACGGCGAACAGGCCGACGCCGAGCATGAGCCAGCTGACCCGTTCGGTGGCGATGTAGAGCATGGTCAGCACGGTCGCGAAGATCAGCAGCGACGTGCCCAGGTCGGTCTCGAAGGCCAGCACGCCGAGCGTGATGATCCAGGCGGCCAGCAGCGGACCCATGTCGCGGGCGCGCGGGAAGTCGATCCCGAGGAACTGCCGGCCCGCGTTGGTGAACAGGTCGCGCCGGGACACCAGGAAGGCCGCCGTGAAGATGATGATCAGGATCTTGGAGAACTCACCGGGCTGAATGTTGAACAGCGGGGTGCGGATCCAGATCTTGGAGCCGTTGATCTCCGACATCGACGCGGGCAGGATCGCCGGCAGCGCCAGGAAGATCAGACCGGCCGCACCCAGGGTGTACGCGTAGCGCGCCAGCGTGCGGTGATCGCGCAGCAGGATCAGGGTGGCGGCGAACGCGAGGATACCGATCGCCGCCCACAGCAGCTGCTGGTCGGCGTTGTAGGTGCGCTCGGTGGCGTTCATCAGCTCGTCGGTGCGAGCGGTCCCCAGATCGAGCCGGTGGATCATCACCAGACCCATGCCGTTCAGGGCCGCCACCGCGGGCAGCAGGGCGGGGTCGGCGTACGGAGCGAAGCGGCGGATCACCAGATGGGCGACGCCGAACAGTGCGGCGTAGGCACCCATGTACTTCGCGAGATCCCAGGAGACCTCCTGCGCCTGCGCGACCTCCACGATCAGCAGCGCGACCGTCACCAGCACCAGCGCACAGACCAGCAGCACCAGCTCGGTGGTGCGGCTGCGGTCGGCGGGTGCCGCGGCGGACGCGTGCGGAACGGGGGAGTCGGTCATCGGATCAGGGCTCCCGGCAGGTCTTTCGACCGTCGACATCGACGGACGGGTCGGCCGACGGCGTTTGCGTCGTGCCGCTCTGGCCGGGCTTGGTCTCGCCGGACTGGGGTGCGCCGGTTTGGGGTCCGCTGGACTGGGGTGCGCTGGACTTGGGTGCGGTGGGCTCCGGGGAGGTGTCGGTGGGGTCGGGGGCCGGTGCCTGGGTCACGCACAGCGGCAGGAACTCGAGCTCGCGCACCGAGTCGTGGATCTCGGTCTTCGACAGGTTCTTGATGCTGATCGTCTCGACGGTGGTCTGGCCGACGCCGGTCAGGTCGGCGATGCGCATCGGATCGCACGACTCGGCCTGATCGACCGGGGCGAACGTGACGTCGGGCTTGTCCTGGTCGAGGTTGGTGACGCACACCTTCTCGGCGGGCTCGTTGAAGTCGAGGAACAGGACACCGCCCGGGGTGCCGCGATGAATCACCACCGACGAGCCGTCGGCGGTGACGAAGTAGTGCGCCATGGCCTGGGCGCGGACCACGAAGAAGGCGGTGATCAGCGCGCCCACGATCAGCAGCGCGCCGATCACCAGCAGCACCGGCCGCCACGGGCGGGGTCGATGCGCGGCGGGCGGCTCGTCGTTGATGGTCGGACGCTGGGTGGGTGCGGCCGGGGGCCGCAGCGCGGCGGCCCGTCCGGCGGCGGTCGACGGGTCGGGCACGTAGCCGTCCTGATCGTCGCCACCGGCGGCGCCGCCGAGGATCGGGCGGGACTCGCCGAACTCGTTGTCGACGACGTCGGCCACCACCACGGTCACGTTGTCCGGGGCGCCGCTGCGCAGCGCGAGCTCGATCAGCCGGTCGGCGCAGGCGGCGTGATCGGTGACCGACGACAGGGTCTCGGCGAGGGTCTCCTCGCTGACCACGTCGGACAGGCCGTCGCTGCACAGCAGGTAGCGGTCACCGGCGCGGGCCTCGCGCATGGTGAGGGTCGGTTCCACCTCTTGGCCGGTGAGGGCCTTCATGATCAGCGACCGCTGCGGGTGCGTGTGCGCCTGCTCGGGGGTGATCCGGCCCTCGTCGACGAGGCTCTGCACAAAGGTGTCGTCGCGGGTGATCTGGGTGAGGACGCCCTCGCGCAGCAGGTAGCCGCGGGAGTCGCCGACGTGGCACAGGCCGATCTTGGTGCCGGCGAACAGGATGGCGGTGAGCGTGGTGCCCATGCCGTCGAGTTCGGGGTTGCGCGCCACCTGGGCGGCGATCGCCTCGTTGCCGTGGCGGGTGGCCGCGTCGAGCGCTTCCAGCAGGTTGCGCCCGGGTTCGTCGTTGTCGAGGGTGCGCAGGGCCTGGATCACCAGCTGGCTGGCGACCTCGCCGGCCGCGTGACCGCCCATGCCGTCGGCGAGCGCCAGCAGGCGCGCACCGGCGTACACCGAGTCTTCGTTGTTGGACCGGACCAGGCCGCGGTCGCTTCGCGCGATGTAGCGCAGGACGAGGGTCACGAGCGCAACTCGATCACAGTCTTGCCGATCCGGATAGGCGTGTTCAGGGGAGCTCGCACGGCGGTGGTGACCTTGCCGCGGTCGAGGAAGGTGCCGTTGGTGGAACCCAGGTCTTCGACGTACCAGTCGTCACCGCGCTTGGACAGTCGTGCGTGGCGTTCGGAGGCGTAGTCGTCGGACAGCACCAGGGTGGAGTCGTCGGCCCGGCCGATCAGCACCGGCTGGTCGCCCAGGGTGATGCGGGTGTTGGCCAGCGCGCCGGCGGTGACCACCAGGTGGCGGGCACTGCCGCGTCCCGCGGCGCGTCGTCGGTCGCGGAAGCCGCCGCCGATGGGCCGACGTGTACCGGCGGCCGCCGACAGGTCGTTGCGCATCGAGCGGATGATCGCGTAGATGAAGAGCCACAACAGGATCAGGAACCCGAAACGGGTGAATTGAAGGACGATTCCCTGCATTTCGCGTTTCACCTCCCGTGAAATCTGTGCCGTCGGCGGGTGCGGACGGCATGCATCAACGCTTCGATGCAGTGCGCGGTCGGGGCGTTCGAAGGCCCCGACCGCATTCTATGGGCTGCTGGTTACTGGAAGCGGACCGTGATGTCGGAATGGCCCAGACGGATCTGGTCGTTGTCGGCGAGATTCCAGTCGCTGACCGGGTGGCCGTTGACGGTGGTGCCGTTGGTGGAGTTCAGATCCTTCAGCATCGCGTTCTGTCCGTCCCAGCGGATCTCGACGTGGCGACGGGAGACGCCGGTGTCGGGCAGGCGGAACTGCGCGTCCTGTCCGCGGCCGATCACGTTGGAGCCCGGACGCAGGGCGTAGGTGCGGTTGCTGCCGTCCTCGAGGATCAGCGTGATGGTGGCCGGCGCCTGCGCACCGCCGGCGGCGGGCTGGCCGTAGCCGGGCTGGGCGTAGGCGGTCTGCTCGTACGCGGGCTGACCGTACTGGTCGTAGCCGGGCTGCTGATCGTACTGCGGCTGCTGGTCGTACTGGGGCTGGGCGTAGGCCTGCTGGTCGTAGCCCTGCTGCTGGCCGTAGGCGGGGTCGGCGGCCGGCTGCGCGTAGCCCTGGTCGTAGCCCTGCTGCTGGTCGTACTGGGGCTGGGCGGCGTAACCCTGCTGGTCGTAGCCCTGCTGCGGTTGCTGCGAGTAGCCCTGCTGGTCGTAGCCGGGCTGGTGTGCGTAGCCCTGGTCGTACCCCTGCTGCGGCTGACCGTATGCCTGCTGCTGTCCGTAACCCTGGTCGTAGCCCTGCTGCGGCTGGTCGTACCCGGGCTGCTGACCGTACTGCGGCTGGGCGGCGTAGCCCTGGCCCTGCTGGTCGTACTGCGGCTGGTCGTAACCGGGCTGCTGCGCGTAGCCCTGCTCGTAGCCGCCCTGCTGGCCGTAGCCCTGCTGGGGCTGGCCGTACTGGTCGTAACCCTGCTGTCCGTAGCCCTGGTCGTACTGGGGCTGCTGTCCGTAACCCTGACCCTGCTGGTCGTACTGCTGCTGGTCGTAGCCGCCCTGCTGGCCGTAGCCCGGGTGCTGGCCGTCGTTGCCGGGTGGGTTGGTCATTGCGGGAGCTCCTTGGATCGGGCTTTCGGATGGTCGGGGCGGTTCAGGCCGGGTCGGCACCGGGCGGGGCCGCACATCGGGATCGATGACCCCTCGCGTGCGGAACTGCCCGGTATGCAGTGCGTCCACTTGATCGAACTCTACGACGACGGGGCCGTAGGTCTGCCATCCATTGTCACGGATGAAGTCCTCGAGATGGCGAGAAAAGATCTTCCGGTTCAGTTCGTACTCGTCCCCGACGTGTTCCAGATCGGAGGCGCTCAACGTGACCGCATAGCTGTTGGCCACCAGCGATGCGCCGTCGCCGAGGTCTTCGGCGGAGGCTTCCGCTTCGCGCTGCAGGCTGTTCTCGATCTCCTGCGGTGCCACCTGGCCGCCGAAGACCCGGGCGAAGCCGCCGTCCACGGCGGATTCGAGTTTGCGCTCGATACGGTCGAGAAGACCCACGGGTACTCCTTCCAGGTGTTCGTTGGCGTGCCTACGTGCTCGCGTTGTGGATCAATGCTACCGGGAGCAAGCGCCAACGCGCCCTCGGCGACCCTTCATCTGCACCGCTCGTCACTTCCGTATCGCTCGATCGGTCCGCGGCCGTTCGCATCGCTGCTGGTCAGAGCCGGATGGTGATGCCGATTTTCCCTGACGCGCTTCGCCGTGTAATCTCGGTCAAGTCGTCAGCAAGGCAATGCCGAACGGGCGACAGCCACGGGCGAGTGGCGGAATGGCAGACGCGCTGGCTTCAGGTGCCAGTGTCCTTAGGGACGTGGGGGTTCAAGTCCCCCTTCGCCCACGTTGCGAAGAGCCGCGACATCGAAGAGATTCGATGTCGCGGCTCTTTCGTTTTCCGGGTCCGTCGTGGGCGGTGACGCGTGCCCACCCCGCACCCTCGCTCCCGATGTCGCGACCCGTGCCACATGTCGCCTTGGCTGCAGCCCGTCGACACGAAGGATGGGTCGCGACACGCCAGACTGGCGATATCCAGACTGGGGGTATTAGGAGGAAGGAAGAGGCGATGGTGGAGCAAGGTGGAGATCGGGTGGGGTCGGCGCGGGTGGAGGTTCCGGTGGCGGTGGTCACCGAGCCGGAGCTGGTGCGCGAGGCCTACACGGTGTTCAAGCGCGCGATGGCGGGCTTGGAGTTCGGGCCGTTCGATCCGGTCGAGGTGACCGAGCCCGGGCGCTTTCTGGCCGCATACGACGGCGCGCGCATCGTCGGCAGTGCCAACTCGTTCGCCACGCATCTCACCGTGCCCGGCGGCGCTCGGCTGCCGCACGCCGCGGTCAGTCAGGTCGGCGTGCTGCCCACCCATCGTCGACGCGGAGTGGTCACCGCGCTCATGCGGAAGCAGCTCACCGATGCCGCGGCTGCGGGTGAACCGGTGGCCACGCTGCGCGCCAGCGAGGGCGGCATCTACGGCCGCTTCGGATACGGCATCGCCAGTCATGTGCGGTCGGCGCGGATCGATCGGCGGAAGGTGCGGTTCGCCGCTCCCGGTGCCCCCGGCGGCAGTGTTCGGCTCGCCGACACCGACGGGGTCGCGGTGCTCGCGCCGATCGCGGCCCGCGCCGCCCAGAACGGAGCGGTCTCGCGGGCTGACGTGTGGTGGCGCAAGTGGGAACTGCGGTCGGCCGAACACACCGGACCCAGCTACCTGGCGGTGCACAGCACCGAGGGCGTCGACGACGGTTACGTGACCTACCGCCCGCTGGACACCGCCGGATGGTTCACCAGTGAGAACAAGACCATCGAGGTGACCGAGCTGGTCGCCCTGAATCCCGCCGCGCACCAAGGCCTGTGGCGGCACCTGCTGGAGTTGGACTTGGTCGACACCGTCTCGATCGGCACGCTCGCGCTCGACGACCCGCTCCCGCTGCTGTTCACCGACGAGCGGGCGGTGACGCTGGGCCCGGTGCGCGACGAGTCGTGGCTGCGCCTGACCGATGTGCCGGCGGCGCTGGGCGCCCGCACCTACGGTGAGGCGGCCCCGGTCCACCTGGCCGTGCACGACGCCCTGCTGCCGCAGAACGACGGCGTGTACCGCATCGGTGCCGACGGCGCGGTCCGTGCCGCCGCGGGGACGCCGGCGCAGGTCACCGTGTCGGTGTCCGATCTCGCCGCGACCTATCTCGGCGGCACGCGCTGGTGGCGGCTGGTCGCGGCGGGCCGTGTCCAGGCCGCCGAGCCGGACGCGGTGGCCCGGCTCGACCGGCTCTTCGCCGTCGACCGGGAACCGTACGCCGGGGTGTTCTTCTAGGCGTGCTCGCGCGTGCGGGGCGTCGGCAGCGGTGGCAGCACCACGTCGCCGATCTCATCCGGCACCATCGGCGCCACCACCGGCGGGACGTAGTCGCGCAGCGGGGTGGGGATGTAGCGCGTGAGCGACAGCTCGGCCGGGGGTGCGATCCCGGGGGCGACCGTCTGCACCACGTCCTGGGCGAACTCGAGGACCGGCTCCACCTGGGCCGGGTCCGGCAGCCCGGACACCTTCACCACGATCTCAATCGTCACCAGCGCGGAATGAGGTTCCACGGTCACCTCGCCGGGCGCGGGGATCCGCGTGGGCCCGGCGACGGTGTGCTCGCCGGGCTGGTCGGTCACCTCGCTCGCACGGTAGCCGTGGTCGCCGGCCGCATAGCCGAGCAGGCCGTTGATCAGCGGGAGCGGATTGCTCAGCGGGTTGCCGACGTAGCAGACGAAGTCGGCGGCGGCGCGGCAGACGGAGCTGGTCGGGATGGCACTGGCCGGCCGCGGCCCGGTGTGCGTGAAGCCGGGAATCACCGACGGCAACTGGGCCATGGCCCCCTGATCGGCGCGCGGATCGGCGACCAGGGTGAACGAGGTGTTGCGTCGCATGGCCGGGTCGCGGTTCCACTCGTCGCGGACATTCCCGGCGACGAGGGCGCCGAAGCTGTAGCCGGTGACGTGGATGGCGCTCTCCGGGCAGCGGGCGCGGAAGGCCCGTGCCTTCGCGTCGAGGGCGTCCTCGCCGCGCTCGGCGGACACATCGCCCGGGGTGAGGCCCACGGGGGCCAGCGAGGCCGGGTAGACGATGCCGGTGGCCCCGGAGGCGCCCGGCACGTGCCGGCCGTGCGTATCGCCCACACCCCCCACCGCGTACTCCTGGGTGTCCGGGCAGGCCCCGCCCGCCTGCGCGGCACCCGCGGCCAGCGCCACCGTCGCGGTGAGGGTGGGCGCCAGGAACGACAGCGCGAGGACGGCGACCCAGCGCGGGCGGCGACGGTCGTCGGACGGGACGGGGGTGAGGCATCGGGACATGAGCGTGATCTCCTGCGGACAGCGGGCCGGGGGCGGGAGCTCACGACGTTGTGAATTCCCTTGGCGGGCAAGCTCATCCGGTCAGACGATGCGCCGCTGTCTATAGAGATATCGGCTCAAATGCGACAAAGAACCGCCGCAGTGTTAACTGACAATGAACACCGTCAGACCCTACGTGCCGCTGGTCACACCCAGAGCGTTCCCGGCCGGGCCGCCGGCGTCGACGGACTCCACGCGGGCGTACGGCGTCTCCGGGCCGGACCCCTCGGGACGGACCAGATCGAGGATGGCCGCGGCGGCCGAGAGCAGCGGCGCACCCGCGCCCGACTCCGACGTCACGGCGCCCGGCAGTTCCAGCGCCAGTTCCACGACGTCGGTCAGCGTGGCGGGGAGCGCCGGCAGCACGACGTCACCGATCGCGTCGGGCACGACATGCGCCAGGGGCGGGGGCACGTAGTCCCGCAGCGGGGTGGGGGTGTACTCGACCAGGGACAGCTCGGCCGGCGGCACCAGCTCCGGGGCTACGGCCCGCGCCAGATCCTGCGTGACGTCGAGCAGCGGCTCCACCTCTTCGGGTGCGGGCAGAGAGGCCAGCAGTCCGAGAATCGGCAGCTGCGGCAGCAACACCGCCAGCAGGAGTCCGGTGGCACCGAGGGCGGCGCCCTCGACGATGTGATCGCCCGGGCTGTCCGGGATCTCGTTGCTGCGGTAGGTGTGTTCGCCGGCGAGGTAGCCGAGGAGGCCGGTCATCAGCGGCAGCGGATTCCGCGTGGGATCGCCCACGTAGCAGATGAAGTCGTTGCCGATCCGGCACACCGAACTGGTGGGGATGGTGCTGAACGGGCGCTGTCCGGTGTGCGTGAAGCCCGGGATGATCGACGGGAGCCGCGACATGGCGCCGTCATCGGCGCGCGGATCGGCGATCAGGGTGAACGAACTGTTCCGCCGCATCAGGGGATCGTGGTTCCAGCTGTCGCGGACATTGCCGGCGACCAGCGCGCCCATGCTGTAGCCGGTGACGTGGATGGCGCTTTCCGGGCACCGCGCACGGAACGTGCGCGCGGCCCGGTTCAGCGCTGCTTCGCCGCGTGCCACCGATACATCGCCCGCCGTGTGGCCCACCGGCGCCAGCGACGCGGCGTAGCCGATCCGGGTGGCGCCGGAGGCCCCGGGGACGAACCGACTCTTGGTGTCGCCCACGCCGCCGACGGCGAATTCCTGGGACGACGGGCAGGCGCCGACCGCCCGCGCCTCGCCGACCGGTAGCGCCAGGGCGGCCAGGATCAGCATCGGCAGGGTCAGAACGAGGAGCCCCGCGGATCGTCGGCGGGCATGGAAATGCCCGGGGCCGGTACCAGTAGACATCGGACGTACTCTCTTCAGACGTGCGCGCAGCGGCGGGACCGCTCCACGGATGTGGACGAGATCAGGTGTGATGGCGCACAGCTGCTGACCCGCGCTTCTGTGTGGTGCCGTACAATCTCTGGGTAATGCGATCCGGCCCACAGCCGGATCGCTCTGCTATTTAAATACCCCATGCCGCGACCGGTTTGGCCGACTTGCCGTGATTTACCCTTGCTCGGGCGAAGGTCGGCACGGATCCGACTCAAATCCATGTCGTCGCGCCCCGGATGGCGGATGGGCGGCGGTCCGGGCCCTGTGCCTACCCGTTGGTAGGGTCGGCGTGCATGAGCCATGTACTCGATGAAGCCATCCAGGTCACCGCCGGCCCAGACGGCGTTTTTCACGCCACGACCCACACCGCCTACGCCAACATGGTCGGCCCGTTCGGCGGTGTCACGGCGGCGACCGTGGTCAATGCGCTGCAGCGGCACCCGGAGGTGCTGGGCGAACCGCTCGCGCTCACGCTGAACTACGTCGCCCCCATCGCCGACGGCGACTGGGACCTGCAGACCGAGATCGTGCGCACCAATCGCACCAATCAGCACTGGATCCTGCGCATCGTGCAGAACGGCGCCACGGTCTCCACCGGTACCGCGGTGTTCGGCCTGCACCGCCCCACCTGGAGCAGCACCGAGGCGCAGCCGCCGACCGTTCCGCCCGTCGAGGACGTGGCCGTCCAGGACTTCCCGGATTTCATCGCGTGGGCCCGCAACTATGACAAGCGATTCGTCGTCGGCGGCCTGGCCGACGGGGCGAGCGAGGACTCGACGTCGACGCTGTGGCTGCGGGATCAGCCCGAGCGCCCGTTGGACTACCCGGCGCTGGCCTCGATCGCCGACACCTTCTACCCGCGGATCTTCCTGCGGCACGGCACCTACATGCCTGCCGGGACGATCACGCTGACCACCTACTTCCACGCCACGCCCGAGGAACTGGCGGCCCAGGGCAGCGCTCACGTGCTGGCGACCGCTCGCGGGGTCCGCTTCGGCAACGGGCACTACGACCAGAACGGCGAGATCTGGTCCGGGCGCGGCGCGGACGCGATCCTGCTGGCCACCACCCATCAGCTGGTGTACTTCAAGGACCCGCAGTAGCGGTTCGCACGAGGGCGGCCGACGGCGCAGAATCGGGCGAACTCCCCGATCCGGATCGGACGGCGTCCATAATCTAACGGAGTCCAAATACAGGCGGCGCATCGTGCGGCCGCGAAACTACTGGTCCACGGAAGAGGGGTGCCGCGATGACGGTGCGTGTGAGAAAGAATCTGGGTCGACGAGTGGGGGGTCTGCTGGTTGCGGCGGGTGCGACGCTCGCGCTGGCCGGGTGCGGCAGTGACGACTCGAGTTCGGCCGACGCCTCCGGCTCCGACACCAGCGGGGCGGTGTCGACGACGGCGGCGAAGGACGGTCTCGACGACGCGAAGAAGCTCGTGCTCCCGGCCGATCAGTTCCCCGCGGGCTACGTGGTCCAGGAGATCCCGGCCGGCCAGCTGGAAGCGACAACCGACCAGCTGCTGGACGCCATGAAGGGCGTGGAGGTCACGCCGGCCTCGTGCGCGCAGCTGACGCTGCTGCCCGATTCGATCGACGTGAGCTCCATCGGTCTGGCGGTGGCGATGAAGGGCAGTGCCAGTCTGAGCACGTCGGTCGCGCCCGCCCAGGTCAGCATGGCCGACCAGCGCAAGTCGGTGTCCGGCAAGTGCGCCAACCTGAAGATGAAATTCACCGAGGGTCAGACCGCCGGAACCACGGCCACGGTGGATCAGAAGGTGCTGAAGGCGCCCAAGACGAAGGCCGATCAGACCATGGTGGTGGAGCAGAAGACCACCATGAACGTCTCCGGCACCACGGTGAACTCGCTCGCCCGCATGGGATATGCCGAGGTCAACGGCTACCAGGTGTCCGTTCAGTACATGGCCGCGCCCGGCTCGACGATCGACTCCGCCGCGTTCGACAAGACGTTCATCGCCGCGGTGAACCGGGCGGTGGAGGGCACCGACTGACGCCGACACTCGACCCTGTTGCGGCACCGCCACCTTCGGGAGGCGGTGCCGCACTCGTTCGGCCGGTCACCGGCGTCCACTACAGTAGCGACAGTCACACTGTTAATTAAAGTGTCTTGTCGAAGGAGTCGCTGTGTCCCAGTTCGCCTCGGAGGTCTTTGTCTACGACGCCGTCCGCACGCCGAAGGGGCGGGTGAAACGCGCAGGTGGAACGCTCTCCGACGTGCCGGCCTATGAGCTGTTGGCGACGCTGCTGCGCGCGCTGCACACGCGCGGGTTGGATCCGGCGCTCGTTCAGGACATGGTGATCGGCACCAGTACGGCCGCGGGCGAGCAGGGCGGCGACATCGCCCGCGCCGCCGCCCTGTGGGCCCAGTGGCCCGACACGGTGCCCGGCGGCGTGGTCTCGCGCCTGTGCTGCTCGGGTCTGGACGCCATCGGCACGGCCGCGGCCAAGGTGGCCTCCGGCATGAACGACGTGGTGCTGGCCGGTGGTGTGGAGTCGATGTCGCGGGTGCCGATGCTCTTCGACAAGCCGGCCTTCGCCTTCGAGGGCGCACTGCAGGATGCGACCGGCTACGTCACGATCGGGGTGGCCGCGGACCTGACCGCCGCCGACGCAGGCTTCACGCGCGAGGAGCTGGACGCCTACGCCGTGCGCTCGCACCAGCGCGCCGCAGCCGCGCCCGCGTCGGCGTCGATCATCCCGATCACCGACGGTGAGACGGTGCTCCTCGATCGCGACGAGGGCGCCCGCCCGGACGCCGACGCCGCCGGCTTCGCGGCCCTGGCCACGCTGTTCGGCGAAGACCCGTCGTGGGACCTGGTCGCGCGGCAGCTGCCGGACTCGCTGCGTCCGGAGGGCGGCCTGCACACCGTCGGCACGGCCCCGCAGCTGTGCGACGGCGCGTCGGCCGCGGTCCTGGGCTCGGCGGCCGCGGGATCGGCGCTGGGCAGCGCGCCCGTCGGTGAGATCGTGGCCGCCACCCAGACCGCGGTGCGCTCGCCCCGGCTCACCGCCGGTGTGCAGGCGGCCCGCGAGGCGCTCGACCGCGCGGGTATCAGTGCCGCCGACCTCGACGTGATCGAAGCCAACGAGTCGTTCTCGGTGTCCCCGCTGCTGCTGACCCGCGAGCTGGGCCTCGATCCGGCGCGCGTGAATCCGAACGGCGGCTCGGTGGCCGTCGGCCATCCGCTGGGTGCCAGCGGCGGTTCGCTGCTGGTCAGTGCGCTCGATCAGCTCGCCCGGGTGGACGGCGAGTTCGCGCTGCTGGCGATCCCCGGGGGCCTCGGACTCGGCGCCGCCGTGGTGGTGCGGCGGGTATGAGCGCCTTCACCGGCGCGCTCGCGGCGCTGGACCTGACGCCGGTCGACGACGACCGGTTCACCGCGCCGAACATCGACCTGGGGGCACGCCGACTCTTCGGCGGCCAGCTGCTGGCTCAGATGCTGATCGCGGCGGCCCGCACGGTACCGGCCCCGGCCGCACCCCATTCGCTGCACGCCTACTTCCTGGCGCCGGGCGACAGCGACGCGCCGGTGGAGTACGCGGTGACGCGCACCCGGGACGGCCGACGGATGTCCAACCGGTCGGTGAACGCACTGCAGGGCGATCGGGTGCTCGCCACCGCGCTGGTCGCGGCGTCGGTCCCCGGCGACGGCTGCGCCCATCAGGCGCCGATGCCCGTCGTCGCGCCGCCCGAGGAATGCCCGACGCTGGCCGCGTGGGCCGAACCCTGGGGCGGACTCACCGAGATCTGGTCCACCATGGACATCGCCGAGCTGCGGGTGGTGCCCGATCCGCCGGACGGCACCACCATGGTGTGGCTGCGCGCCGCGGGCGATGCCGGCGACCGGCCCGAGGTGCATGCGGCGCTGATCCTGCTGATGGCCGACATCACCGCGTTGGCCGCCGGACTCGCCGCGCACGACGTCCCGATCGGCGGCGAACACCTCGGTGATCGGCCCTGGGGTGCGGTGTCGCTGGACCACGCGATGTGGTTCCATCGCGCCGCTCGCGCCGACGAGTGGCTGCTGTACGCGCAGCGGTCGCCGACGTCGGCGGCCGGGCGCGGGCTGGTGGTCGGGGATGTCTTCACCCGCGACGGCCGCTGCGTCGGGTCCTTCACCCAGGAAGGGCTTTTCGCGCAGGCCTGAACCGGTGTACGCGCCGACGACAACGCCCCGCCGAGAAACCCGGCGGGGCGTTGTGCGATTCGGGGGTCGTCGATCAGATGACGCCCAGGGCCAGCATGGCGTCGGCCACCTGGACGAAGCCGGCGACGTTGGCGCCGACGATGTAGTTGCCCGGCGCCTGGTACTTGTCGGCGGTGGTCAGGCAGTTGTCGTGCAGCGCGCCCATGATCTTGCGCAGGCGATCCTCGGTGTGGTTGAAGCTCCAGGAGTCACGCGAGGCGTTCTGCTGCATCTCCAGCGCGCTGGTGGCCACGCCGCCGGCGTTGGCGGCCTTGCCCGGCGCGAAGCTGACGCCCGCGGCCTGCAGCACCTTGATGGCGTCCGGGGTGGTCGGCATGTTGGCACCCTCGGCCACCACGAGGCAGCCGTTGCGGACCAGTGCGGCCGCGTCGTCGGCGTCGAGCTCGTTCTGGGTGGCGCACGGCAGGGCCACGTCGGCGGGCACGTGCCAGAGGCTGCTCTTGTCGCCCATCGTCGCGCCGTTGCCGCGCAGCTCGACGTACTCGCTCAGGCGGCCGCGGCGAACCTGCTTGACCTCCTTGAGCAGCTCCAGGTCCAGGCCCTTCTCGTCGACCACGTAGCCCGAGGAGTCCGAGCAGGCGATCACGGTGCCGCCGAGCTGGTGGATCTTCTCGATCGCGTAGGTGGCGACGTTGCCCGAACCGGACACGAGGACCTTCTTGCCCTCGAAGTCCTGGCCCTTGGCCTTCATCATGTCGGAGGCGAAGAACACGGCGCCGTAGCCGGTGGCTTCCGGACGGACCTGGGATCCGCCCCAGGTGAGGCCCTTGCCGGTCAGGACGCCGGACTCGTAGCGGTTGGTGATGCGCTTGTACTGGCCGAACAGGTAGCCGATCTCGCGACCGCCCACGCCGATGTCGCCGGCCGGCACGTCGGTGTACTCACCGATGTGGCGGTACAGCTCGGTCATGAACGACTGGCAGAAGCGCATGATCTCCAGGTCGCTGCGACCCTTGGGATCGAAGTCGGAGCCGCCCTTGCCGCCGCCGATGGGCAGCCCGGTGAGCGCGTTCTTGAAGATCTGCTCGAAGCCGAGGAACTTCACGATGGAGAGGTTCACCGAGGGGTGGAACCGCAGGCCGCCCTTGTAGGGGCCCAGCGCCGAGTTGAACTCGACGCGGAAGCCGCGGTTGATCTGCACCTTGCCCGAATCGTCGGTCCACGGCACGCGGAAGATGATCTGACGTTCCGGCTCGCACATGCGGGTCAGCACGTCGAGGTACTCCGGATGCCGGTCGATCACCGGGCTCAGGGACTCGAACACTTCCCGAACTGCCTGATGGAACTCCGGCTCACCCGGGTTCCGACGGATCACAACGTCGAAAACATCCTCGAGGGGACCACCCAATTCGCTCACGATTACAACTCCTTCGCTGCGGCAACGCAGCCGTCGTCACCCGGCGCCAGCCGGGTATTTCCGCTTGAACTCTATCGGCGCGCAGCCCGTCAGCGACAATCGGACCCCGCTCCGGCGGGGGTCGGGGTGGCCGCCGAGGATCAGTGATGCACCAGTTCGGGGAAGCGATCGGCTGCTGCGGGGCGCTTACCGCGGCTCAACTGAGCGGACACGATCGCCGCGATCACACCCACCACGGCGAACGCGATCGCGGGCGCCCAGAAGTCGCGCGGGGAGGCGCTGGTGGTGGGGTCGACGCCCGCGACGATCCCCAGCAGTACCGCGCCGAGCAGCGCGACGGCCGCCAGGACGCCCAGGCGCAGGCTCCACCGATGCGCGCTCTGGTACACCTCGTCGTTGATGAAGCCTGCGGGCCGATTGCCGACGTACTCCATCCGCCAGACGTGCAGCGCGCCGACGGCGCCGACGTGCTCCCAGCCGTCGTCCTCGCGGAAGGTGAAGTAGTCCGAGGGCGCCGGATTGGCCCGGCGGTCGACGACGTAGCGGACCTGGGCCTGCTCGCCCTCGTCGAAGCGGAGCCGCACCGGGCTCCACAGGTCGACGTCGTGCAGGTGACGTCCGCGTGCGGCCTGCCGCTCCAGGTAGCGCTCGAACGAGTCGGGAGAGAGGTGGCGCACGGGCGCCAGCCAAGCCGTCGTTGTCATGGGGGACCTCCTGATCCGAGACGACCGATCCTTTTCTCCACTGTGCGAGCGAATCCCCGACGAACGCAAGGCAGCTGAGACGAAAGGTAATCAACGTCTCACCAGGGGGTACGGCGCGATGCCGTCGGCCCCGCCGGGACGGGCGGGGCCGACGGACGCGGACTAGCGGATCAGGCGGGCTGCCGGATCAGGAGGATGGCACCGCCGCGGAGGGCTCCGTGGTGGCCGGGGCCTGGGAGGTCGCGGGGGCCTCCGTGGTGGGAGCCTCCGTAGTGGGAGCTTCCGTGGTGGGGGCCTCCGTCGTCGACGTGGCGGAGGTCAGCGTCTGCCACTGTGCTTCGAGCACCTCGATGGCCGTGGTGTGCCCGATCGGCGTGATCCGCCAGACGCGGTGGGTGTCGGCGTCGACGAGCGGGGTGACCGCCGGTTCCAGCAGATCCTCGCGGTGGAAGGTCAGCGTGCAGTCGCTGTTGGTGGCCGCGACCGTGCTCGACTCGAAGGTCGGCGGGAGGGTGCACGTGACCGTCGTGCCGTCGGCATCTCGGTACACGAGCGTGCCGATGGCGTCGCCGGTGCCGCGGAACTGCGTCGGTGCCGGTGCCGGCGCGCCGGTCTCCGACGGAACCTCGGTGTTCTGCGGGGTTTCGGTGCCCCCTGGGGCTCCGGGGCTCTGCGGGCTGCCGTCGGCAGGGGGATTCTGCTGCTCGCCCGGCACGGTGCCGTCGGTGGACGGCTGGTCGGTGGCGGGCTGGCCGCCGTTCTCGGTGGCGCGCTGCGCGACGGCCTGGTCGGCCTCGGTGGATCCGGCTGCGACGAGTCCCTGCTCCTGCGCCTCGTCGTCCGAGCCGAAGCTAGGCGCGGCGTTCGCCTCGAAGGCGTTCGCGACGAAGTTCGGCAGATCGGCGGGCCGCTCCGCCGGCAGTTCCAGGATGTCGCCGACGGCCTGGTCGATGAGGGTCTGGGTGCGCGCGTCGATGAGTTGCAGGACGGGCGCTGCGGCCGGGGCGGGTGCCGGCTGGTTCACGATCGTGTTGTTGGTGACGTAGGTGTTGTTGTAGGTCACCCGGTAGGTGTTGTTCACCGTGTAGTTGGTCCACGGGCTGCCGGTGACCCGGTAGCCACCGATCGGGGCGTTGGCCGGGGGACGCAACGGGTTGCCGCACGCGCAGACGGCGCGGGGGACGCCGGCGGCGTCGACGAACACCGGGGTGCCCGACTGCAGTACGGCCTGGTAGGCGGAGGCGCTGCCGCTGCGGAAGGAGTAGTTGGTGACCCAGGTGTCCGCGGTCAGCACCACGGGTGTCAGCGAGTTCAGGTACCACGGGATGTCGCTGGTGTGAATGCCCTGGACCCCGGCCCAGGCGCGGGCGGCGGCCGGGTTCGCGGCGAGTTGATTGCCGAGCGAGGCCGCATCGCACGAGGCGGTCCCGGTGGTGGCGTACAGGCCGGCAGCGGTGCCGTTGACCGCACGGACCCCGTTGTTCTGCGCGGTCTCCACCCGGGGCTGGATCGGTTGGGTCTTGTTCACCAAGGCCACCGAGGCGGTGAACGGATCGGGACCGGGATCATCGGCCGAGCGCAGGGTCAGCGCCGGGATCAGCGCCTTGCCGGTCTTGTTGAAGATGACCTGGTTGGCCGCGAACACCAGGACCAGTCCGAGGATCACCACCAACGCGGAGAGAATGATGGTGAGGCGTCGGCGACTGCGTTGCTGGGCGCCGGCCAGGGCGATCGTGGCGGCGGTGTGCGGATCTCCCGGCCCGAAGCCGGGCCCGGGACCGCCGGTGGGGGGATAAGTCATGACATGTCTCCTCGCGGATGGCCGACGCACCGTCGATCGATGATCGGCTGCGTATTCGTCATATCGCGGGGTCGCGGGCAGAAGTAACACCCGATCGGGAGATTCGTCCCTTTGGTGGACGCCGAATCACCGTGCCGCCGGATAATCGCGCGACCCGGGGTCGTTACGGCATAAACGGGGCGAAGCGGGTCACAATGGGGCAGGTCGAACGACGACCACGACACTTCGCATGCCGGAGAGGGGCAGACATGAGTGCACCGAAGAAGATGATCAAGCGGCTCGAGGAACAGATCCGTCGACTCACCGAGGAAGTCATGGCCTTGCGCGACGCGCTCCCCGTGGTCGGTAGCGGCGCACGACGCACCGAACCGGTCGCGGCTCCCCCCGCGCCGGAGCCGAAGAAGGCCAAGCCCGCTGCTGCCAAGCCCGCCGCGGCTGAGAAGGAAGCTCCGAAGAAGCCGGCCGCCAAGAAGCAGGCCCCGAAGAAGGAGGCCCCGAAGAAGGAGGCCCCGGCGAAGGCCGCCCCGGCCGCGGCGCTCACCGGCGCACCGGCCAAGCCCGCGATCGCCAAGGCCGACGAGAAGAAGGCCATCGAGAAGAAGGCCGCTGCCAAGCCCGCCGCTGCCAAGCCTGCCGCCGCCAAGCCCGCCGCCGGCAAGACCGTCGCCGAACTGCGCGCGGAAGCCAAGGCCAAGGGCATCACGGGCTATTCGAGCATGAAGAAGGCCGAACTCATCGCCGCACTCGGCTGAGGATCATCGGCCGACGGTCGCCGGCTGGGAGTCAGCGGCGGAAATCGTCAGCCGGCACGATCTGCGCCCCCAACGGGAGCAGGGAGACCGGCACCATCTTGAAGCTGGCGATGCCCAGCGGGATGCCGATGATCGTGATGCACAGGGCGATACCGGTGGCGATGTGGCCGAGCGCGAGCCAGATACCGGCGAAGATCAGCCAGATGATGTTGCCGATCGTCGACGGCGCCCCGGAGGACGGGTCGCGCACCACGGTGCGCCCGAACGGCCAGAGCGCGTAGTTCGCGATTCGGAAGGATGCGATGCCGAACGGAATGGTGACGATCAGAATGCAGCAGATGATCCCGGCGACCACGTAGCCGATCGCCATCCAGAACCCGCACAGGACCAACCACAGAATGTTCAGGATCGTCTTCATCCATCCATTGTGCGCCGCACGTGCCGCGAGTGCCCAGGGTCGGCCGGTTAGGGTGAAGAAATGAGTTCCCAGGTGACCCGCGAGGCGCTGTGGTCGACGATCACGACCATCGTCCTGATCGCCCGCTTCCTCGCCACGATCGCCACCGTGATGCTGGCTCTGCTGTGGTTGGTCGCCGCGGTGCGCCATACCCTGCTCAACGGCTGGCTGTGGTGGGCCCTCGGCGCCGCCCTGATCTGGCTGGTCACCACCTACCTCTACAGCGTCCTGCGCGTGCGCTACCCCTCCGGCAGCGAGCGCTGGGAGCCCTGAGCCGGAGGAGCTCCCCGAGTCGGGGAGTGCTGGGTCGCCGCTAGAACTGGACCGTCGGGGCCTGGGTGTGCCCGGCGGGCGCCTGGTAGAACTCGCGGGCCTTCACGCCCGACATCGGGGCGAAGAACATCCACGGCAGGGTCTTCACGGCCTGATTCAGGCGCGAGACGGCGTCGTTGTAGTACTGCCGAGCGAAGGACAGCTTGTTCTCGGTGTCGGCGAGCTCGGTCTGCAGGGCGCGGAAGTTCGGCGCGGCCTGCAGTTGCGGGTAGTTCTCGGCCACGGCGAACAGTCGGCCCAGGGCGCCGCCCAACTGTGCGTCGGAGGCTGCCTTCTCCGCGACGCTGGAACCCTGCGCCGCGTGCTGCACATTGGCGCGTGCCGCGGTGACCGCTTCCAGGACGCCCGCCTCGTGAGCGGCGTAACCCTTGACCGTGTTCACCAGGTTGGGGATCAGGTCGGCGCGCCGGGTCAGCTGGACGTCGATGCCGCCCATCGCCTCTTCGCACGCGATGTCGGCCTTGCGGAGCTTGTTGAAGCCCACGATCCCGATCAAGGCGGCGATGATGAACAGGGCGATCACGACGACGAGCACGATGATGAGCACGGTGGTCATGGCAATCCTCTTTCGATAGGGGATGAACTGTCAGTATGCGGGTGGTTCGTCGGGCGATGAGGGGTGGACGTCACCAGGAGCCGCCGCCTCCACCGCCGCCTCCGCCCCCGGAGAAGCCGCCCCCGAAACCGCCGCCGCCACTGCTCGACGACGACTGCGAGGCGGTGTAGGCCGACAACGACGACGACAGGCTGGACTCGAAGCTGTCGAAGGCCGAACCGCCCGCACCGAAACCGCCGACGCCGTGCCCGGAGTAGAAGCCGCCGCCGAACCACACGGGCTCGGGCGGCTCCTGACCGGTGGTGTAGCGGTACTTGTCGGCCCAGGCGTCGGCGCAGTCGAAGGCGATCGCGTACGGGATGTAGTCGGTGTACAGGTCCTTGCGGGCGCTGAAGTCGAGTCGTTCCTGATTGGAGCGGGTGGACAGCAGTCGCTCGAAGCCTGCTGCGCGCGACCACACCTCGCGACCGAGGCGGGTCCGGCGGGTCCCGACGCCGGATGCCCACAGGCCGGCGCCGCCCACCGCGAACGCGGCCAGGGGCAGCGTCCACACCGTCGCGGGCAGCACGGAGAAGACGGCCAGCGCCACGGCCGCGCCGAGGGCGACCAGCACCAGCAGCCGCCCGGTGCTCTCCGAGTGGCTGAGCTTGACGGTGCCGCTGGACGAACCCCAGATCTTCACGGCACTCGCGAGCGAACTCTGCGCGGTGTTCAGCATGGTGCCGGCCGACACCGAGCCGTTGGCGAGGAAGGTGTTGCCCGCCGATTCCAACCCGAGCGCGCGCAGCGTCGCCCGGTCGGCGGCGTCGACGCGGCGCTCGGATTCGGGGGTGGGCGTGGCGGTCACCGTCCAGTCGCTGCCGTCGCGGTCGAGGCGGACCGCGCCGATCTCGGCGAGGTGGAACAGGGTGGCCACCAGCGCGCGTCGGGGCAGCGCCTCATTGGCGACGTAGAAGGTCTGCGCCGGACCGAGGACCGCCCCGGCGACCTGGGGGTCGTCCGGCGGTCCGTACATGACCGGCCGCAGCGGCGGTGTTTCGCGGCTGCGCAGCGTCCACCAGAGACCCAGCCCGAAGGTGATCAGCGACAGCACCGCCAGCACGATCAGGGCGGCGACCGAGCGGCCGAGGACCGGATCGAACCGGATCGACCACGGGAGCACGGTGCGGTCCGGCGCCGGGAAGGGTAGGTCGGCGCGCACGGCGACGCCGGTCATCGGGGCCAGGCGTCCGGTGGTGACCACCCGGGTGGTGGCGTCCGGCGCGGTGATGGTGCAGTCGACGCCGCGATTGGTGGCGCAGGTGAAGGCGAGCGGCTCCGCGGGCAGCCGGATCGTGCTCTCGGTGCGCAGCATGGTCATCTGCCAGCCGTCGGCCACCACCCGCCAGATCAGGCGCGAGGCGTCGTCGTTGCCCCAGCTCGACGTGTCGTTGCGGCCGGCCGGGGTGTTGCCCGGGGCCAGCACGTCGTCCACCCGATACTTGATCACGTAGGTGTGTAGCCCGGGGGTCACATAGCGGTCGGGGTCACCGATCTTCGCCACCCGGAAACGATTGCTCTGCTGCCAGCTCAGTTCGAACGGCACCGCGGCGCCGTCGACGGTGATCGAGATGTCCTTGGGCGGATAGCGGACACCGCGATTGCTGGTGTCGGAGACGTCCCAGAAGCGGAAGATCCCGTGCCGCCCGTACGGGAATTCCGCGGTGACGGTCTCGGTGGCTTGCAGGGAACCGTCCCGGTCGACGGTGACATCGGCCTTGTAGTCGGTCACCACCACCGGGTCGGCGCCCACCGAATCCGACGACGACGTGAACCCCACCGCGGGCAGCAGCAGCGCGATGAGCGCGATCACCAACGCGGCCAACGACAAGAGCACGCGTTTCATGGACTCGCTCCTTGCAGCGGGCGGACGGGGGTCAGTGCGTTAGGGCGACCAGACTACTTGCCGCCGAGCATGCCGCCCAGGATCGACCCGAGCGGGTTGTTGCCGCCGCCCTTGCCGCCGAGGACGCTGCCCAGGATGTCGCCGAGGCCGCCGCCGAGACCGCCCTGGTTGCCGCCGCCGCCCAGCATGCCGCCGAGCAGATCGCCGAGGCCGCCGCCGGAGGCCTGCCCGGTGGTGGTGGACTGCTTGCCGCCCAGCTTGGACATCACGAAGCTGAGCACGATCGGAGCCAGCAGCGGAAGCAGCTTCTGAACCAGACCCTGGTCCACGCCCGCGGCCGGAACGGCGCCGCTGATGCCCTGCGCCACGGTGCCGGCCTGATCTCCGAACAGCTTGCCGACGATCTTCTCGCCGTCGGCGGCGTCGACCTGATCGAGGTCGATGGTGCCCTGGGCCAGGTCGTTGTCGTGCTGGGCCAGCGCGCCGGCGAGCGTGGCGGTGGACTTCTCGTCACCGGTCTGCGCGGCCAGGCCCGCGACGAGGCTCGGCAGTGCCTGCGAGGCGGCGGCCCGCACATCGTCGGGGGTGGCCCCGGTCTGCGCGGCCAGTTGGTCCAACGGCAGCCGGTCGAGGAGTTCGTTGAGATCAGTCATGGCTCGGATTCTGCCACGGCCGCAACGTCTCTCCGTCGCAACTGGAAGTATCCGGGGGACGGTCAGGCCAGGTGGGCGTCGAGGAAGTTCTTCGCCTGCCGGACGGCCTTGCGCGATTCCGGTGTGAAGTACGGGAACATCTGGAACACGTGACCCTGGCCGGCCCACTCCTGCAGTTCCGAGGTGCCGCCGGCCGCCAGGATGTTGGCGTGGACGGCGCGGGCGTCGTCGGCCATCACTTCGCGTTCGCCGAACTGGATCAGGGTGTCGGGGATCGTCATGTCCGGCGTCAGGGCCACCCGCATCCGGGCGTGCGCCCCGGCGGCCCCGCCGACGTACATGCGGAGCAGGCGCCGCGCGGCGACGGCATCGATGTGCGGATCGCGCACGCCGGTGCGTTCGAGCGCGCAGGCCATGTCGAACGAGGGGTCGTACAGCGGGGAGATCAGCAGCATGGCGCGCGGCTGCGGCACCCCGTCACGATGATTGGCGGCGATGAGGTCCTGGGCCAGGTGGCCGCCTGCCGAATCGCCGGCGACGATGATCTGGTCGGCGGCGAAGCCACGGCTCAGCAGCCAGCGGTAGCCGCGGATCGCGTCGTCGCCGCCGGCCGGGAAGCGATGTCGCGGCCCCAGGCGGTAGTCGAGGCTGAACGCGCCGATGCCGCTGCGACGGGTCAGCCGAGCCACCAGTCCGCGGTGGGTCCGGGGCGAACAGATCAGATAGCCGCTGCCGTGCAGGTAGTACAGAATGCTGCGCCCGGAGGCGGGGTCGGGGATGCCGCCGCCGAAGCGGTCGGCCTCATGCACCCACTCGCCGCGCACCTGCCCGCCGTGGTGCCCGGCGCGGAACACGGTGGCGCGGGTGCCGCGGGGCACCGGACTGATGGCGGCCAGGGAGGTGTTGAGGGCGGGTCGGACGGTGGTCAGCGCGGCCGGACCGACCAGCGGAACACGGGTGACCACGCCCATCATCGGGCGTGCGGTGCGCCAGATGTAGCCGTTGAGGGTGCGGGCGCGCAGTGAGCCGCGCCCGGCCAGACCGTCGGAGATCTCTGTGCTGCTCACGGTGAGACGATACGACGAATCTGCCTCATTACGGGCCGGTTTCGCGGCGATGACCACTCGATTTTGCGCGCGCCGAGGATGCCGTGGCACAATAAATTCACTGCGCTCGGCTTCGGTCGAGCGGGCCAGCAATGAAGCTGATCTCCCCGGCGGTGCGTTCGGCACTGATTCTTCCGGGACTTCTCCAGTACGTATGAGTGCGCAGCGTGGCGTACGGAGTAGGCAGATCCATGATGCACTTGCCGGGGCCCGTCGGGCTCTACGATCCGATCAACGAACACGACGCGTGCGGCGTCGCCTTCGTCGTCGACATGTACGGCCGTCGCAGCCGGGACATCGTCGAGAAGGCGATCACCGCGCTGGTGAACCTCGAACATCGCGGCGCCGCGGGTGCCGAGCCCAACACCGGCGACGGCGCCGGGATCATGCTGCAGGTTCCCGACCGGTTCCTGCGCGCCGTGGTCGACTTCGATCTCCCGCCGGAGGGCGAGTACGCCACCGGCATCGCCTTCTTGCCGCAGGCCGCCGACGACGTGGTCGACGCCATCGCAGGCGTGGAGAAGATCGTCGCCGCCGAAGGCCTGGTGCTGCTCGGATGGCGCGAGGTGCCGGTGGATGACGCCTCACTCGGCGCGCTGGCGCGCGATGCCATGCCGACCTTCCGCCAGGTGTTCATCGGCGGCGCCGCCGGTATGGACCTGGAACGGCGCGCCTACGTGGTGCGCAAGCGCATCCAGTACGAGCTGGGGGAGAAGGGCGCCGGCCAGGACGGCCCGGGCCGCGACACCGTGTACTTCCCGAGCCTGTCGGGCGCGACCATGGTGTACAAGGGCATGCTGACCACGCCGCAGCTGCGCGACTTCTACCTCGACCTGCAGGACGAGCGGGTGGAGAGCGCGCTGGGCCTGGTGCACTCGCGCTTCTCCACCAATACGTTCCCGTCGTGGCCGCTGGCGCACCCGTTCCGGCGGGTGGCCCACAACGGTGAGATCAACACCGTCACCGGCAACGAGAACTGGATGCGGGCCCGCGAGGCGCTGATCGACGCCGACGTCTTCGGCGCCGGTGCGGCCGACAAGATCTTCCCGGTGTGCACGCCGGGCGCGTCGGACACGGCCCGCTTCGACGAGGTGCTCGAACTGCTCCACCTGGGTGGTCGCAGCCTGCCGCACGCCGTCCTGATGATGGTCCCCGAGGCCTGGGAGCGCCACGAGGACATGAAGCCCGAGCACCGGGCGTTCTACGAGTACCACTCCGCCCTGATGGAGGCCTGGGACGGACCGGCGTCGGTGTGCTTCACCGACGGCACTCTGGTGGGCGCCGTGCTCGACCGCAACGGTCTGCGGCCGTCGCGCATCTGGGTCACCCGGGACGGTCTCGTGGTGCTCGGCTCCGAGGTGGGCGTGCTCGACATCGATCCCTCCGAGGTGGTCTCGCGGCAGCGTCTGCAGCCGGGCAAGATGTTCCTGGTCGACACCGCGCAGGGCCGCATCGTCGGCGACGAGGAGCTCAAGGACAGCCTGGCCGGCGAGCACCCGTACCAGCAGTGGCTCGACGAGAACCAGCTCAAGCTGGCCGATCTGCCGGAGCGGCCGAAGGTGTTCATGAACCACGATCGCGTGGCGCACCGGCAGCAGCTGTTCGGTTACACCACCGAGGATCTGCGCATGCTGGTGGCGCCGATGGCCGCCTCCGGCGCCGAGGCCATCGGGTCGATGGGCACCGACACCCCGATCGCCGTGCTGTCGGCACGTCCGCGGATGCTGTTCGACTACTTCCAGCAGCTGTTCGCCCAGGTGACCAACCCGCCGTTGGACGCCATCCGCGAGGAGATCGTCACCTCCCTCGGCCAGCGGCTCGGCGGGGAGCGCGACCTGCTCAATCCGGGCCCGGAGTCGGCCCGCCAGATCGTGCTGAGCCAGCCCATCCTGGACAACGAAGAACTGTCCCGGCTGGTCGACATCGACGCCGCCGCCACCGGCTTCCCGTCGGTGCACATCCACGGCCTGTACCCGGTGGCCGAGGGCGGCGCGGGTCTGCGTCGCGCCCTGGACGAGGTGCGCGCCCAGGTGTCGGCGGCCATCGCCGACGGCGCACGGATCATCGTGCTGTCCGATCGCGAGTCCAACGAGACGCTGGCGCCGATCCCGTCGCTGCTGATGACCGCCGCCGTGCATCACCACCTGGTGCGGGAGCGCACCCGGACGCGGGCCGGCATCGTCGTCGAATCCGGCGATGCCCGCGAGGTGCACCACATGGCGCTGCTGATCGCCTTCGGCGCGGTGGCGATCAACCCCTACATGGCTTTCGAGTCGATCGACGACATGGTCGATTCCGGGGTGCTGTCGGTGGACTACCCGACCGCGTGCGGCAACTACATCAAGGCCGCGGGCAAGGGCGTGCTCAAGGTGATGAGCAAGATGGGCATCTCCACCGTCCCGTCGTACAACGGTGCCCAGCTGTTCCAGGCCATCGGTCTGAGCCAGGGCATGGTGGACGAGTTCTTCACCGGCCTGCGCAGCCAGCTCGACGGCATCGGGCTCGACGAGCTGGCCGCCGAGGTGGCCGCACGGCACGAGCTCGCCTTCACCGAGCGGGCCTCCGAGCGCGCTCATCGCGAACTCGAAGTGGGCGGCGAGTACCAGTGGCGGCGGGAGGGGGAGTACCACCTGTTCAACCCCGAGACCGTGTTCAAGCTGCAGCACTCCACGCGCACCGGGCAGTACAGCGTGTTCAAGGAGTACACCAAGATGGTCGACGATCAGTCGGCCCGTCTGGGCACGCTGCGCGGGCTGTTCGACTTCAAGTTCGGCGACCGGGACCCGATCCCGATCGACAAGGTGGAGCCGGCCAGTGAGATCGTCAAGCGGTTCTCCACCGGCGCGATGAGCTACGGCTCGATCTCCGCCGAAGCGCACGAAACCCTGGCCATCGCCATGAATCGCCTTGGCGCACGGTCCAATTCGGGTGAGGGCGGGGAAGACCCGCGGCGTTTCATCCGGGACGAGAACGGCGACTTCCGGCGCAGCGCCATCAAGCAGGTGGCCTCGGGTCGGTTCGGCGTGACCAGCCACTACCTGACCAACTGCACCGACATCCAGATCAAGATGGCGCAGGGCGCCAAGCCCGGTGAGGGCGGCCAGCTGCCGCCGCACAAGGTGTACCCGTGGATCGCCGAGGTGCGTGGCAGCACGCCTGGCGTCGGCCTCATCTCGCCGCCGCCGCACCACGACATCTACTCGATCGAGGATCTCGCCCAGTTGATCCACGACTTGAAGAACGCGAATCCGGAGGCTCGGATTCACGTGAAACTTGTCTCCGAGCTGGGTGTGGGCACGGTGGCCGCCGGCGTCTCGAAGGCGCACGCCGACGTGGTGCTGATCTCCGGGCACGACGGCGGGACCGGCGCGAGCCCGTTGACCTCGCTCAAGCACGCGGGTGCGCCGTGGGAGATCGGGCTGGCCGAGACGCAGCAGACGCTGCTGCTCAACGGCCTGCGCGACCGGATCGTGGTGCAGGTGGACGGTCAGCTCAAGACCGGGCGCGACGTGATGATCGCGGCGCTGCTCGGCGGCGAGGAGTTCGGCTTCGCCACCGCGCCGCTGGTGGTCTCGGGCTGCATCATGATGCGCGTCTGCCACCTCGACACGTGCCCGGTGGGCGTCGCGACGCAGAATCCGCTGCTGCGCGAGCGCTTCACCGGTAAGCCGGAGTTCGTCGAGAACTTCATGCTGTACATCGCCGAAGAGGTTCGGGAACTGTTGGCGCGCTTGGGCTTCCGCACCCTGCAGGAGGCCGTGGGTCAGGTGGAGGCGCTCGACACCGGCAAGGCCATCGCGCACTGGGGCCAGGCGAAGGCCGGCAAACTCGACCTGTCGCCGATCCTGACGCAGCCGGAGTCGCCGTTCATGAACCAGGACCTGTACTGCTCCGGCACCCAGGACCACGGTTTGGACAAGGCTCTCGACAACGACCTGATCGAGAAGGCCCGCCCGGCCATCGAGTCGGGGACCCGCGTGCACATCGACACGCCCATCACCAACGTGAACCGGACGGTCGGCACCATGCTGGGCCACGAGGTGACCAAGGCCTACGGTGCCGCGGGTCTGCCCGAGGGCACCATCTCGGTGGCGCTCACCGGTTCGGCGGGCAACAGCTTCGGCGCGTTCCTGCCCTCCGGCATCACCATGCGGCTGACCGGCGACGCCAACGACTTCGTCGGCAAGGGCCTGTCCGGCGGCAAGATCGTGGTGTCCCCGTCGGTCGACGCACCCGCGGGCTTCCTCGCCGAAGAGAACATCATCGCCGGCAACGTCATCGGTTTCGGCGGCACCGCGGGCAAGATCTTCCTGCGCGGGGTGGCCGGTGAGCGGTTCTGCGTGCGGAACTCGGGCGTGCACGCCGTCGTCGAGGGCGTCGGTGATCACGGCTGCGAGTACATGACCGGCGGGCGCGTGATCGTGCTCGGCACCACCGGGCGCAACTTCGCGGCCGGCATGTCCGGCGGCGTCGCCTACGTCTACGACCCCAAGGGTGAGCTGGCCGGGAATCTCAACACCGAGCTGGTGGACCGGGAGGTTCCCGACGCCGACGACCTGGCCTACCTGCAGGCCATGCTCACCGAGCATCGAGACGAGACGCGGTCGCCGGTGGCGGCCAAGATCCTCGGCAACTGGGCCGTGGCCCAAACCAAGTTCGCGAAGGTCATGCCTCGCGACTACAAGAGAGTGCTTGTCGCCATCGACGTCGCCGAGCGCACCGGACGAGATGTGAACGAAGCGATCATGGAGGCGGCTCGTGGCTGATCCGAGAGGTTTTCTCAAGTACACCGAACGGGAGACGCCCACCCGGCGTCCCGTCGAACTTCGACTGCGTGACTTCCACGAGGTCTACAACAAGTTCGACAGCGGCACCCTGCAGAAGCAGGCGAGTCGTTGCATGGACTGCGGAATCCCGTTCTGCCACAACGGATGTCCCCTCGGGAACCTGATTCCCGAGTGGAACGACCTGGTGTTCCGCGGTCGCTGGGCCGACGGCATCGAACGACTGCACGCGACCAACAACTTCCCGGAATTCACCGGGCGGCTGTGCCCGGCGCCGTGCGAGGCCTCGTGCGTGCTGGGGATCAACGCTCCGGCGGTGACCATCAAGCAGGTGGAGGTGGAGCTGATCGAGAAGGCCTTCGCGGACGACTCGGTGGTTCCGGTGCTGCCGTCCGAACCCACCGGACGGTCGGTGGCCGTGGTCGGCTCCGGGCCGGCCGGACTGGCCGCCGCCCAGCAGCTCACCCGGGCCGGGCACGCCGTCACCGTCTTCGAGCGCGCCGACCGGATCGGTGGCCTGCTGCGGTACGGCATCCCCGAGTTCAAGATGGAGAAGCGGATCATCGACCGTCGTCTGGAGCAGATGACGGCGGAGGGCACCGTGTTCCGCACCGGCGTCAACGTCGGCGTCGACCTCACCGTGGAGGAACTGCGAGCCCAGTTCGACGCCGTGGTGTTGGCCAACGGCTCGACGATCGGCCGCGATCTGCCGATCCCGGGCCGCGAACTGACCGGCATCTACCAGGCCATGGAGTACCTGCCGCAGGCCAACCGCACCGCGGTGGGCGACGTGGTGCCCGACCAGGTGACCGCGGAGGGCAAGAAGGTCGTCATCATCGGCGGCGGCGACACCGGCGCCGACTGCCTGGGGACGGCGCTCCGCCAGGGTGCCGAGGTGGTCCACCAGTTCGAGATCATGCCGCGACCGCCGGCCGAGCGCGCCGAGCAGACCCCGTGGCCGCTGTACCCGCTGATGTACCGGGTGTCCTCGGCACACGAGGAAGGCGGTGAGCGCGTCTTCAGCGTCAACACCGAGCAGTTCCTCGGCGCCGACGGACACGTCACCGGGCTGCGTGCGCACGAGGTGCGGATGGTGGGCGGCCGGTTCGAGAAGGTGGAAGGCACCGACTTCGAGTTGGAGGCCGACCTGGTGTTGCTCGCGATGGGCTTCGTCGGCCCCGAGCGCGGCGATCTCCTGGACGAGTTGGGCGTCTCCTATGACCCGCGCGGCAACGTCGCGCGCGGCGAGGACTTCGGGGCCAACGGCGTCCCCGGAGTCTTCGTTGCCGGTGACGCCGGACGCGGGCAGTCGCTCATCGTGTGGGCCATCGCCGAAGGCCGCGCCGCGGCCGCCGGCGTCGACGAGTACCTGATGAGCAGCACCGAGCTCCCGGCTCCGATCGTGCCCACGCAGGTGGCGCAGCGCTGACGCGAGGGTTTCTCTACCGCCGCGCGGTAGAGCCGCGGGCGACCAGTTCCACCGGCAGGATTACGTCGGCGGGCCTGGTCGCCGGCTGGGCGAGGCTCTCCAGCAGCAGTCGGACGCCGACGGCGCCGATCTCGCGGGCCGGGGTGACCACCGTGGTCAGCGGGACCGGAAGCTGGGCCGCCACCGGGATGTCGTTGTACCCGACCAGGCCCAGCTGGTCGGGCACCGACAGGCCCCGATCGCGTGCGACGCCGAGGATGCCGATGGCGATGGAGTCGCTGGCGGCGAAGATCGCGTCGGGCGGGTCGGGGGCGTCCAGCAGACGGTGGGCGGCCTCGATGCCGCCGGCCACGTCGAACGCGGCATGCACGACGTGCTCGGGGGGCAGCGTGACGCCGGCGTCGGCCAGGGCGGCGACGAATCCGGCGAGGCGGTCGTTGCCGGTGGTGGCGTGCGGCGGTCCGCCCACCACGGCCGGGCGGCGGTAGCCGGAGTCGAGCAGGTGCCGGCCGGCGAGCATTCCGCCGCGGTGGTCGTCGCCCCCGACGTACGGCAGGCCCGAGTCGGCGTGCCGGTTCAGGGCGACGGTCGGCACGGTGAGACCGAGGTCGGCCACGAAGTCGGCGGCGGGGCCGTGCAGGCTGCTGAGCAGCAGTCCGTCGACCTGACGCCCGGTCAGCAGATCGATGGCGGCGCGCTGGTCGGCCGGATCGTCGGGCGGACTGCTGAGCAGCAGCGAATAGCCCGCGGTGCGTGCGGCCTCCTCGGCGCCCTGGTAGATGGTGGCCACCACGCCGTCGGTGAGGCGCGGCATCACCGCGCCGATGGTGGTGGTGCGTCGGGTGCGCAGGCTGGCCGCCCAGAGATTGGGCCGGTAGCCGAGTTCGTCGGCCACCGCGCGGATCCGCAACGCCGAGTCCGACCAGCCGTCGACCGGCTCGCTCTGACGCAGCACCCGCGACACCGTCGAGGTGTGCACCCCGGCGCGTTCGGCGATCTCCTTCATCGTCGGCGGGCGTGCGGTGCGCCTGGCTTCGGACATCTCGTGGACCTTCGGTTGGTGGGGATTGACCCGACGCCGGGACCCTGGTTAACCTCATTTCAACACGGTGCAATCGATTGCGCAAACGATTGTCGGGTCGGTGCGGCCGTGACCTCCGCTTCCGTATTCACGAAGGAACCCCCATGGCCGACACTCGCACCGTCACCGAACTCTTCGCCCTCGATTCGCTCCTGCACGACGACGAGCGGCAGATCCGCGACACCGTCCGGCAGTTCGGCGCCGAGCGGATCCGTCCGCACATCGCGGACTGGTTCGACGAGGCGCGTCTCCCGGCGCGGGAACTGGCCAAGGAACTCGGCGAGCTGGGCGTGCTCGGCATGCACTTGGAGGGCTATGGGTGCGCCGGGATGAGCGCGGTGACCTACGGGCTGGCCTGCCTGGAACTGGAAGCCATGGACTCAGGGATTCGCTCGCTGGTGTCGGTACAGGGGTCGCTGGCGATGTTCGCCATCCACCACTGGGGCAGCGAGGAGCAGAAGCAGCAGTGGCTGCCGCGGATGGCCGCGGGCGACGCCATCGGCTGCTTCGGCCTCACCGAACCGGACTTCGGTTCCGACCCCGGCGGGATGCGCACCCGGGCGGTGCGCGACGGCGGCGACTGGGTGCTCAACGGCACCAAGATGTGGATCACCAACGGGTCCATCGCCGATGTGGCCGTGGTCTGGGCCAACACCGACCTGGAGGAGGGTGCGCGCGGTATCCGCGGCTTCGTGGTGCCCACCGACACGCCCGGTTTCTCGGCCCCGGAGATCCGGGCCAAGATGTCCCTGCGCGCCTCGGTCACCTCGGAGCTGGTGCTGGAGGACGTGCGGCTGCCGGCCTCGGCCATGCTGCCGGAAGCGGCGGGGCTGCGCGGACCGTTGAGCTGCCTCAACGAAGCCCGGTTCGGCATCATCTTCGGCGCCATCGGCGCCGCGCGCGACTGCCTGGAGAGCGCCGTGGACTACGCGACCACCCGGCTGGTGTTCGACAAGCCGCTCGCGGCCTACCAACTGACCCAGGCCAAGCTCGCCGACATGGCGTTGGAAGTGGGCAAGGGGCACCTGCTGGCCTACCAGCTGGGGCGCCTCAAGGATGCGGGCGAGGTGGAGCCCGCGCAGGTGAGTCTGGGCAAGCTGAACAACTGCCGCGAGGCCATCAAGGTGGCGCGCGAATGCCGAACCATCTTGGGCGCCAACGGAATCACCCTCGCCTACCCGGCGATCCGGCACGCGAACAATCTGGAGTCGGTGCTGACCTACGAGGGCACCTCGGAGGTCCATCAGCTCAGTATCGGGCGCGCCCTCACCGGCGCCTCCGCGTTCCGGTGACCGCGTCGGTCGGCGCCCTCGACGGACTGGTGATCGCCGACTTCGGTCGCGTCCTCGCCGGGCCGTACGCCACGATGCTGCTCGCCGACCTCGGCGCCGAGGTGATCAAGATCGAACGGCCCGACGGCGGCGACGACACCCGCTCGTGGGGTCCGCCGTTCGCCGACGAGCAGGCCACGTACTTTCAGGCGGCCAACCGCAACAAGCGGTCGTGGGCGCTGAATCTGCGTGACGAGGCCGACCTCGCGGCCGCGCAGGCGCTGGCGGCCCGGGCCGACGTGGTGGTGGAGAACTTCCTGCCCGGCGCCATGGACCGGCTGGGGCTGGGCTATCGGGACGTGGCGCGGGTCAATCCCGGCGTCGTCTACTGCTCCATCACCGGCTTCGGCGGCCACAACGAACTGCCCGGCTACGACCTGCTGGTGCAGGCCGTCGGCGGCCTGATGAGGGTCACCGGACCCTCGCCGGACGAGCCGACCAAGGTGGGGGTGGCGCTGGTCGACGTGGTGACCGGCCTGCACGCGGCGGTGGGGATCCTGGCGGCGCTGCGCCATCGCGATGCGACCGGCGAGGGCCAGCGGGTGGAGGTGAACCTGCTGTCGTCGTTGCTGTCGGCACTGGTGAACCAAGCGTCGGGCTTCGTGGGCGCCGGAGTGGTCCCACGCGCCATGGGCAATCGGCACCCGAGCATCGCACCGTACGAGCTGCTGCCCACCGCCGATCGGGCGCTGGTGCTGGCCGTCGGCAATGATCGGCAGTTCGCCGCGCTGGCCGAGATGCTGGGTGCCGCGGAGCTGGCCGCCGATGCCCGGTTCGCCACCAACACGCAGCGGGTGGCGCACCGCGGCGAACTGCTCGAACGACTGACGGGGCTGCTGGCCGCCGATACCGCCGACGGCTGGTTCACCAGGCTCACCGCGGTCGGGGTGCCGTGCGGTCCGGTGAACGATCTCGCGGAGGCCTTCGCGCTCGCCGAGCGACTGGGCTTGGGTCCGATCGCCGAGATCGACGATCCGGGGCGGGACGGCCCGGTGCGGACCGTTGCGCACCCGATCACCTTCTCCCGGACCCCGGCGACCTATCGGACCGCACCGCCGGCGCTGGGCGAGCGATGAGGTCCGTCCCGGCTTCATGCCGTGCGCCGCAGTCTTGTGTGTTGCCGACGCCCGACCACGAAAGATCGCGACCGACCTCGCGAGGCGAGGTCGGTCGCGATCGTTCCGGCGTGGACTACTAGGTCAGATTGACCGTCACGCCGTCGGAGAACATGGAGTCGTGCAGCTCCAGGCTCTGCGCCGTGGCGCCCTTCGGCATATCGAAGACCAGCTTCACGTTGACGCTGTTGCCGGGGTTGATGCTGTCCCAGACAGCGATGTCGGTGTCGCCCAACGCGATCTGCGCGGAAGAGTCGCTCTCGAACGTGCGTCCCTGGCTGTCCTTCAGCTTCTGCTCGCTCGGGCTGAACGACTGCGGCTTGTCGCTGGTGTTGGAGACGGTGAGTGACACCACCACGAACTGGCCCTGGGCCTTCTCGGTGAGGTACGGGTTGTCGCCGACTTCCGAGAGCCCCGACTCGACACCGGTAACGGTGAACTCGAACTTGCCGTCGCGCACCGCGGTGTTCAGGCCGGCGGTCTTGCCCTTGTCGTTGCCCTTTCCTGCGTCACCCGAGGTGCTGGACGAGGAATCGGTGGAGTCATTGGCCGTTTCGCCCCCGCTGGTGGCGACGGCGACGATGACGATGAGCGCCACGATGCCGAGGAGGATCCACAACCACTTGCGGCTCTTCTTCTCGGGCGGTGGCGGCGGCGGGGGTGCGTAGTAGCCGGGAGGCGGGGTGCCGGGTGGGGGTGCAGTCGTCATGGCGTTTCCTTCGTGGTGCGGGCCAGAGAATGATCTGGAACATGCTGGAGGTTATGTGAAGGCTCGGACACTCAGCGCTTGTCGATCGTTCGAACGACACTGTGGCGGGGACGTGCGGCACGCCACAGGCGGCGCGCCGTGGACGTATCGCCGCGTAACACTTGGGGCTCTGAGCACGACATACTGGCCAAGAGCACATCCAGAGATTCCGGGGAGGGGTCGCATGTCATCGCCAGCCAGCGATCGGGGTCGACGACGGTCCGGGCGCGGAGTCGCCCGCAGTGTGTGGGGTCGACTCCGGGCACCGCGGTCGCTGGCCGCGGACCGTGAGCGCCTGGTCTCGACGGAAGAATTCCGCCGCCTGCGCCGCGCTGCTTGATCAGCGCCGCTGCACCCGATGAGACATTCGGGCACAGTGGAGGCGTGAAATCGGTCCTCGCCACCTTCCGTCGTTCTCCGAGACTCATCGTCGACGCGATCCGCGTCGCGACCCTTCGACAAGCCGTCGTGGCATTCTTGGTGGCCGGCGTGATGCTCCTCCTGGTCGGTCTGGCGACCGTGCTGATTCCGAATTCGGTGTTCACCCGGGAGATCCCGCCGACGGCGTGGAACTATCCGGTGTGGATCCTCACCGCGGTCCTGGCCGGTCTGCTCGCGGCGACCTATGTGACGAGCGGGGACGCACCCGCCGACGAGGACTCCGATCGCGAAGGTCGGTGGGGGATCGCCGGCGCCGTCCTCACCTGGTTCGCCGTCGGCTGCCCGGTGTGCAACAAGATCGCCCTGCTCGCGCTCGGCTACTCCGGCGCCCTGGCCTGGTTCGCGCCGCTGCAGCCGATCTTGGCGGCGCTCGCATTGCTGCTGCTGTGGTTCGCGCTGGCCCGACGACTCGAAGGCGCCCGCATGTGCGTCCTGCCTCCGGTGCCCGCCGACGCAGGCTCGACCGCCTAGATGTGATGTCCACCTAGACCGCGGCCCCCGCCCCGCGCCGCTCACCCATGTTCGCGCCGCTCACACACGTACGCGTCGGACGCGGTCGCCGCGAACGTACGTCTACCGACGCGGACGGCGAACCGGTCGCAACCAGCGGAAACCCACCTCGACGTGGTGGTCTGCGGGACCGTTTTTGTCGGGGGGTAGGTCTACCATGGTCCTAGAACACCAGAACTAGGAAAAGGTGTGCTGACTCGCTTGGGGAGGTGAGTGGCCGTGGCGCAGCGAACCGCATCCGCGTGGCCCGACGCCGACCTGACCAGTTGCGGCCTCCCTACTCCCGGCACCGACCTGGCGAACCTGCCCACCGCGTGCGTCGTCGGCGCGATCACCGCGGCCAAGAACGGCCACTGCTTCCTCGACTGGCAACTGTTTCAGTTCGCGCTGTCGCTGCACTCGCGTGTCTGCGCCTCGACGAGCGATCTCGTCGCGACCCAGAAGTCGCTGATCGATGCCGAAGCCCAGACGACGCTGGAATTGCAGATGAGTCTGGAGAGCACCGAGTACGCCGCCGAAGCGCTCCTCGCCGACGCCCTCGACGCTCGAGATCGACTGCCGCGCGTGTACGCGACAATGCGGCTGGGTCTGATCGACCGCGATCGCTTCCATCGGATCGCCCACGAGACTCGCTTGGTGGTCGACGAAGCCCTCATGAGACAGATCGACGCCCTGATCGCCGCCGAGATCACCGGCGCCCAGCGCGGCTACACATGGATCTCGGTTGCCAAGACCGGCGCGCTGGCCCGTCGGCTGGTCGCCGAGAACGATCCCGACGCCGTGCGCCGTGAACGCGAGGGCGCCAAGGACGGCCGCAGCCTCGGCCACCAGACCCTCGAAGCGGGGATGGCGCAACTGTTCCTCACCGCGACCGCGGAGGACGTGCGCCTCGCGCGGCAGATGCTCGACGCGGTGATCGCCGGCCGCTGCCCCGCAGACCCCCGCACCAAAACTCAAGCGCGCTCGGACGCGGCCATCGCGCTGCTGCAGCGCAAGCCGTTCACGTGCGCCTGCGACAGTGACGGCTGCACCGCGGCAATCAGCGACGTCGAACTCGACGCGCGCGCGGCCCGCATCGTCGTGCACGTCCTCTGCGACGCCACCACCCTCGAAGGTGGTGATAAGTGCGGCTACCTCGACGGGCACGGCCCGATATCAGCTGAGCACGTTCGGGAGATCGCCGCCCGCGGTGATGCCGTGATTCACCGGCACCGTCTCGATGACCTGCTGGCACCCAACCCTGCGAGTGCATCCGGCGCTGCGGAGCGTCCCGACGAGGCGGCGCTGCATCGACGAGCGCCCCGCTCCGACACCCCGGACGAGCGCCGGGGCGATGGCTCACGGCCCGAGGCCGGAAACGACGGACGACCGGCCGTCGTCATCGCCAAGACCGCTCTTCCGAGCGATCCGTACCGGCCGAATCTGCTCACCGACCTGATCGCGCGGTTCCTGTGGGGCACCTGCTCGATCCCGGGTTGCGAGCGCGCGGCGTTTTCGTGCGATCTGGACCATGTGGCCGAGTTCGACAACGTCCGTCCGGACCTCGGCGGGCCCACGTGCGTTTGCAACCTGTTGCCCAAGTGCCGCTATCACCATTTGGTGAAGACCAATCTGGAGGGCTTCGTCGACGACCTGTGGATCGACGAGGCTGGGCGCTACCACTCGAGCGTGACCACGCCCCTGGGCCAGACGGTGGAGGTGCTCGCACCCAACCAGTGGCTGATCCCGCGACTGGCCGACCTGCGCTGCACGCACCAGTTGGTCGGGGAGCGGGCGACCGGGACTGCGGGCGGCACCGTCGAGGATGCTCCGCGGCGGGCCCGCACCCGCACGGCGGCCAAGCACGCGCGACGTCGTGCCGAACGCAAGGCCAACCGGGAACGTCGCCTTGCCGAGCACTCCGATCCGGCGCCGGAACCCGAGCCCGCCGTCGACACCGTCGACGAGGACGACGACGAGCCGCCGTTCTAAGTGCTCGGAAAGCCCGCGATTAAGTCTGGCTGCCCGCGCGTACGCGTACGCGGATACCGCCGAGTTCCACCACGTCGCCGTCGTGCAGCTGCCGACCGCGGCGAGTCTCGAGTTCGTCGTTCACGGTGACGAGCTCATCGGCGAGGACCAGCTTGGCATCGGCACCCGTCTCAATGAGGTTGGCCAGCTTGAGGAACTGGCCCAGGCGGATGCTGTCGTCGCGAATCTCGATGTCGTCCACGCGGCCCATTGTGCCCGGTCCACGCGTGGTTCCCGGCGGTGACGTGTGTTACCGGGCGGTACAGTCAGGACGCCATCCGGCCTACACTCGGTGTCATGACCGCGATCGAATTCACGCCCACCGCTGACCTCGTCGACCAGATCGGCGACGATGTCCGCAGCTGCGACACCCAGTTCACCCAGTACGGCGGCAACCGCGAGTTCGTCGGAGTGGTGACGACCGTCCGCTGCTTCCAGGACAACGCCCTGCTCAAGTCGATCCTGTCCGAGCCCAATCCGGGCGGCGTACTGGTGATCGACGGTGCGGGCTCGCTGCACACGGCGCTGGTCGGCGACATCATCGCCGAACTGGGCCGCAGCAACGGATGGGTCGGCATCATCGCCCACGGCGCCATCCGCGACGCCAAGACGATCGGCACCATGGACATCGGTGTCAAGGCCCTCGGCACCAACCCGCGCAAGTCGTCCAAGACCGCCGCCGGTGAACGCGACGTTCCGGTGGAGCTGGGCGGCATCGTGTTCACCCCGGGTGACCACCTCTATTCCGACGACGACGGCATCGTCGTCGTGACGCCCTGATCCGACCCGGCTCGTTCCCACCTGATTTGGAGAAGAAGCATGGCTAAGCCCACCCCCGCGTATTTCAAGCGATTGGCCGCACTCGCGGCGATCGACGACCCGGCCGACCGCCCCGCCAAGCCGGTGCTGGAGGCGTTCAGCGGCGCCGAGATGGCCACCGTTCCGGTCGCCACCGTCGACGACCTGGTGCTCGCCGTGGAGCGTGCCCGCCTCGCGCAGCAGGACTGGGCCAAGCGGAGCACGGCCGAACGGGCCGCGGTGATCAACCGTTTCTCCGAGCTGGTGTACGACAACTCCGACGCGCTCATGGACATCGCGCAGGCCGAGACCGGCAAGGCGCGCATCTACGCCCAGGAAGAGGTCCTGGACGTGGCGCTGACCGCGCGCTACTACGGCACCCACGGCCCCAAGATGCTCGCCGAGCGCAAGGTGCCCGGCATGCTCCCCGGTGCCACCGACGTGCGGGTGCGCTACCAGCCCAAGGGCGTGGTCGGCGTGATCAGCCCCTGGAACTACCCGCTGACGCTCGCGGTCTCCGACGCGGTGGCCGCGCTGGTCGCCGGCAACGCCGTGGTGATCAAGCCGGACAGCAACACGCCCTACTGCGCCCTGGCGCTGGCCGAGCTGCTGTACCAGGCCGGACTGGCCCGCGAGCTGTTCGCGGTGGTGCCCGGACCGGGTTCGGTGATCGGGCAGGCCATCGTCGAGCACACCGACTACCTGATGTTCACCGGATCGTCGGCCACCGGGTCGCTGCTGGCCCAGCAGGCCGGTAAGCGCCTGATCGGCTTCTCCGCCGAGCTAGGCGGCAAGAACCCGCTGATCATCACCGCCGACGCCGACCTCGACCGCGCCGTCGAGGGTGCGGCCCGCGCCTGCTTCTCCAACTCCGGGCAGCTGTGCATCTCGATCGAGCGGATCTACGTCGACGCGTCGATCGCCGACGAGTTCAGCCGCAAGTTCGCCGACTACGTCGAGAACATGAACCTCGCGGCCACCTACGACCTGTCGGCCGACATGGGCTCGCTGGCTTCGGCCGATCAGATCAAGACAATGGAAGAGCACGTCGACGACGCCGTGACCAAGGGCGCCACGGTGCTGGCCGGCGGACGCAAGCGCGCCGACCTCGGACCGTTCTTCTACGCGCCGACGGTGCTGACCGGCGTCACCGACGACATGCTGTGCGCCCGCAACGAGACCTTCGGTCCGCTGGTGTCGATCTACCCGGTGTCCTCGGTCGACGAAGCCGTCGAGCGGGCCAACGACACCGAGTACGGGCTCAACGCCAGTGTCTTCGCCGGCAGCAGCGCCCTGGCCCAGCAGATCGCCGAGCGGCTGCGTGCGGGCACGGTGAACATCAACGAGGGCTACGCCGCGGCCTGGGGTTCGACCGCCGCGCCGATGGGCGGCATGGGCATCTCCGGTGTCGGCCGTCGCCACGGCGAGGAAGGCCTGCACAAGTACACCGAGCCGCAGACCATCGCCGCGCAGCGGTTCATCGGGCTCGACGGTATGGCGGGCGTGCCGCGCAACGTCTTCCTGAAGCTGACGCCGCTGGCGATCCGCACCCTGAAGTACCTGCCGGGCCGGTAGCCCGGGCCGTCGCCGTCGGCCGCGCTGATCTCAGGCGCGCCGGCGGCGGAGCACGGCCGCGAGCAGCACGAGGGCGGCCACCAGGGCCGCGACCATGCCGGGGGTGACGCGGTCGCCCGGAAGTTGCGTCGGCGAGGTGCGGCGCAGCTGTCGGAACAGGTCGCGGGCCGCGTCGGCCTGGGCGACGGAATCGTCGGTCGGGACGGGCGCGGGAACCGGCGCCGGAGCCTTTTCCGGTGCCTTCTCGGTAGCCTCGGCCTTCGGCGCCGGCGTCTTGGTTGCCGTCTTCTTCGCCGCCGTCTTCGTGGCCGCAGTCTTCTTCGCGGGGGCCTTCTTGGCGGGTGCCTTCTTCGCGGCGGTCTTCTTGGCGGGCGCCTTCTTGGCAGGAGCCTTCTTCGCCGCTGCCTTCTCCGCGGGCGCGTCGGCCGCGGGAGCCGGATCGGCGTCGTCGGGCTGACCGAAGGGCAGAGTGGGTTCGTTATCGGCCATCGGTGGGCGTCTCCTTACGGGTGGACGTTCAGGCGGGCGAGCAGATCGTTGTCGATCGCGGTCAGCTCACTGCCGATCGCTCGCTGCGCGGCGCGGCGCTGAGCGGGAGGCATGGTGTCGGCGGCGTCGGCGGCCACCACCAGATTGTTGAGGCGGCCGAGCATCGCGTTGACGAAGGCGGTCGATTCGGGGGTCGCGTCGGCCGCGCCCGCCTTGTGCACCGAGTCCTGGGCGGCAGCGATCCGCGCGCGCAGCGCGGCGCTGGGGCCGCCGAACTGGGTGAGAGTGGCGGCCGGAACCCCGGCGCGACGGGCCTGCAGCGCGGTGATCTCCGCGCGCGCGGCGATGGCGCCGCGGTACAGGATCGGGCCGGCGATCGGGGCGACGATGCGTCCCACGGTGAGGTAGCGGCGGATCTTCGCGGGGCTCAGGATGCCCTGCTTCTCGGCGGCCTTGGCTTGGGCGGCAATGGTTTTCGCTTCTGCGGCCGCGGTCTTCTGCTGGGCCTTGCCGGCGTTCTTCGTGGTCTTCCGCTCGGCCTTGTGGGCCTTCATGGCGTACTTGTGCTCGGCCTTGAGGGCCTTCTTGTGACGCTTGGCTTCCTCGTGGGCCCCGACCTTGGCTTCCAGCTGGACGCGAGTCTTGACGGCCTTCTCTTCAGCCTTACGAATCTTGGCTTCGGCCTTGCGCTGAACGCGTGAGGCCCGGCGGGACGACAAGAGACCCATGGTGTCCTTTCCTGCGGAAGACCGGCGCTTGACGCCTGACTGATACCAGCATTGCATAGTGTCATTAGGGGATGAGACGGTGGCGCGGCGTTGCCACATCGGTGATGCGGGGTTGGAGAGGTAGGCGGCAGGTGGGTTCAGCGGTCCTCGGTGCACGAGACCTGGCGGGGTGCGAGCACCGGTTGGCACTGGACTCGGCGGCACGTCAGACCGGCGACGGACCGGAGGTGCTGGAGTCTCCGGATGCGCGCCGCCGGATCGAGGCCGCGCAGGCCCACCGCGCCGAGGTGGTCAACACCCTCCGGGACCTGTTGGAGTCGCAGCCGACCACCGTCGTCACCATCGACCCGGACCTTCCCCGCCGGGAGCGCGCCGAGCTGACCATGCGTGCCTGCGCCGACGGCGTCGACTGGATCTTCACCGCGGTGCTCCCGACCGACGTCGAGGCCGGCCGTCGCGGACACGCCGAAGCGCTGATCCGGAGCGGCGCGGGATACGTACCGCTGATCATCGTGAACCATCGCATCACCACCCCGTCCAAGGTCGAGCGCGACCCGGACACCCCGGTCTCGGTGCAGACCAGTCCGCTGGGGCAGTGGCGGCCGGCTCCGGATGCCAAGCGCAGCGTCCGGAGCAACCGTCGCGACGCCCTCCGGTTGGCGCAGCTGGCCGCGATGCTCGAGGCCCAGGGCCTGGCGCCGTCACCGCGACGCGCGGACTGGGTGGGCGCGGTCATCGGGGTCGACGCCGATTGCATCCTCGCGGTGCCCCTCGAGTCGGTGATGGCGGAGTACGACGCGACGTTCGCTCGACGACGGGCCGTGGCCGCCGGGACGGTGGCCACGGCGCCCCGCCGGATCAACGAGTGCCGCAGCTGTGACTGGTGGCCGCAGTGCGAGGCCGAACTGGTCGCCGCCGACGACGTGAGTCTGGTGGTCGGCGGAACCGGCACCGCGGCGCTCACCGCCGCCGGGATCACCACGGTGGAGCAGCTGGCGGACTATCGGGGCGGCCCGCCCCAGGACTGGCCGGGCAACCTCGCCTTCCTGGACGCGGTGGTCGCGGCCAACTGCCGCCGCCTGGACGTTCCCCTGGTGCGGCGGCTCGACCGGCCGACGGTGTACCGCGCCGACGTCGAGGTGGACATCGACATGGAGAGCTACGGCGAACGCGGCGCCTACCTGTGGGGCACGCTGCTGACCGATCGCTCGGCACCCGAGCGCACCGCCCAGTACCTGCCGTTCGTCACCTGGGATCCGCTGCCGACCTTCGACGAGGGGCACGCCTTCGGGCGCTTCTGGTCGTGGCTCACCGAACGCCGTCGGCTGGCCCGCGAGGCCGGTAAGACCTTCGCCGCCTACTGCTACTCCGAACAGGCCGAGAATCGGTGGCTGCGCGCCAGCGCGGACCGCTTCGCCGGGCTGCCCGGGGTGCCCACGCGCGCCGAGGTGGACGCCTTCATCGCCTCCGACGAGTGGGTGGACATCTACGTCGCGGTGAACCACAACTTCATCTGCCCCAACGGGAAGGGCCTCAAACGCATCGCGCCGGTGGCCGGGTTTGCCTGGGACGACGCCGAGGCCAGCGGGGAAGCGTCGATGGAGTGGTACGCGGCCGCCGTGGGTCTGGACGGGGGCGTCGTCGATGCGAGCCAGCGGGACCGGCTGCTGCGCTACAACGAGGACGACGTGCAGGCCACCAAGGTGCTGCGCGAGTGGCTCAGCTCGGAGCAGATCCTGCGCCTGCCGACGGTCGCCGACCTCCTCGACTGACCCTCAGGGCAGCGGCACCGGCTGCTCGACCCGGCGGGCCGCGGCCTCGCGCGCTCGACGCCGACGGGTTGCGACGATCACCGCGGCACCGATCGCGAGGAGCGCGGCCACCGCGGCGAGCGTGCCGATCAGCAGCGGCAGCGAGGCGCCGACCAGGCCCTCCACCAGCAGCCAGACCGCGAAACCGAAGAACAGCGCGGCGGCGATCAGGGCGATGAGCCGTTCGGGCAGATGCTTGCCCAGGAGGCGACCCACCACGATGGCGACGGCGTCGGCGGCGACCATGCCCAGCGTGGAACCGATCCAGATGCCGAGCCAGTTGTTGTCGGTGGCCAGCGTGATGGTGGCGAACATCGTCTTGTCGCCCAGCTCGGCCAGCATGAACGCGCTCATCACGGCGAGGAAGACCGAGCCGCTCACGCGCGCGGCGCGCGAGGTCTCGTCGTCGGTCAGCTCGTCGCCGCGCAGCGTCCACAGGGCGAAGGCGAGCATGGCCAGGCCGCCGGCGATGGACATCATGTCGGCGGGGATCGAGGCGCCCAGGAAGTGCCCGAAGAACACCGACACCGCGTGCACCGCGGTGGTGGCGACCAGAATCGCGCCCAGCACCACCCACCAGCGGTACCGCAGGGCGTAGGTCAGGGCCATCAGCTGCGACTTGTCGCCCAGTTCGGCGACGAAGATCACGCCGAACCCGAGGATTGTCGCTGCGATCATGAAGGCCAGGCTAGGCACGCGCGCGAGCCGGTTGCAACACTCGTCGCGGCCGCATCATCGCAGGTCCCAGGGCCAAAACCGGAGTTTCGGGCACCCGGTTCGGTCGGCGTCGGTGCTCCGGCGCTTTGCGGGCCGGTGGTGAGGACCAGGCACAATGGCCGGGTGACGTCCCCAACTACCGATCTGCGTGCGCGCCCGATCGCCGGTCCGCTGCGTCCGCTGGAGATCGCGATCGTCGCGATCCTGTCCGGTCTGACCGTGGTGGCGGTGGTGGTGGCCGCGGTGATCCCGATGGCGACGGCCGCCGGGCTGTTCGCACCCGTGCCGATCGCCCTGATCGCCGCCCGCACCCGACCGCGTGCCGTGCTGGCCGCCTCGGTCACCTCCACCGCTGTCACGTTCGCCGTGGCCGGCATGGGTGCGGCGCTGTCGGTGCTGGCCGCGGCGGTGGTCGGTGGAGTGGTGGGCGAGGTGAAGCGTCGCGGCGGCGGTGCCGTGGTGCTCACGGCGGCGTCGTTGATCGTCGCGCCGGTGCTCGCCTCGGTCTCGGTGCTGGTGCTGTGGGTGCTGGTGCCGCTGCGCGAGCTCGCGCTGGAGATGCTGAAGAACCTCATCGAAGGCTTCGGCAAGGCCGTGGTGTGGGTCGGCGAGCGGTTCGGCGCCGACATCACCGGGGTGGGCGACTGGTTCAAGGGGCTGGCCACCAACATCGTCGACAACTGGTGGATCTGGCTGTGGGTGTCGGGCACCGTCGGTTCGCTGCTGTCGCTGCTGGTGGCGTGGTGGATCCTCAAGGGCGTGGTGAACCGGCTGGCTCACATCAAGATGCAGGACACCCTCGAAGCGCACCGCGATCTGCGGGCCGAGGAGGCGGTGGATCCGCTCCCGCTGCGCATGGTGGGCGTGGGCTACCGCTACCCGGGCACCGAGGTGGACGTCCTCGCCGGCATCGATCTGACGCTGATCCAGGGCGAGTTCGTCGCCGTGGTGGGGGCCAACGGATCGGGCAAGTCGACGCTGTCCAAGCTGCTGGCCGGCACGCCCGCGACCATCGGCATCATCGACCGACCGGGCGATCCCGGGCTCGGTCGCCGCGGCGGCACCGCCATGGTGCTGCAGCGTCCCGAAGCCCAGATGCTCGGCTCCCGCGTGGCCGACGACCTCGTGTGGGGGCTGCCCGCCGACCAGGAGGTCGACGTCGACGGCCTGCTCGCCGAGGTGGGTCTGACCGGCCTGGCCGAGCGCGAGACGTCGGACCTGTCCGGTGGGCAGCAGCAGCGGCTGGCGCTGGCCGCCGCGCTGGCCCGCGAACCCCGCCTGCTGATCGCCGACGAGGTCACCTCGATGGTGGATCCGGAGGGGCGCCGCGAACTCATCGAGATCCTCGCCGACCTGCCGCGCCGCCGCGGCATCACCGTCGTGCTGATCACCCACCGCGATGTGGAGGCCCGATCGGCCGACCGCGTGATCCACCTGGAGGCGGGGCGGATCGTGACCCATCATCCCGAGTGGATGCGGCCGGAGGCGCACACACCGGTGCTGCCCGCCGTCCACGACGGCGAACCGCTGCTGGAGGTCGACGACGTCTCGCACACGTATCTGGCGGGCTCGCCATGGGAGGTCACGGCGCTGCACCGGGTGGACCTGGTGGTCAACCGCGGCGACGGTGTCCTCATCGTCGGCGGCAACGGCTCGGGCAAGACCACTCTGGCCTGGATCATCGCCGGGCTGATCGAGCCCAGCAGGGGAGAAGTGCTGCTGGAGGGCACCCCGATGACCGAGCAGATCGGCAGCGTCGGCCTGGGCTTCCAGCACGCCCGGCTGCAGTTGCAGAAGACCACGGTGAGCGAAGAGATCATGGCCGTCGGCGGCGAATCGGTGGGCACCACCGAGGTGGCCCGCGTGCTCGACCTGGTCGCCCTGCCGCGGGAGATCGCCGCCCGCCGCGTCGACTCGCTCTCCGGCGGCCAGATGCGGCGCGTGGTGCTGGCGTCGCTGGTCTCCTCCGAGCCGAAGGTGCTGGTGCTCGACGAACCGCTGGCCGGACTGGATCCGGGCGCCCGCGAAGAGGTCCTCGACGTCCTCGCCGGGCTGCGGCACCGCGGCATCACCATCGTGATCATCTCGCACGACCTGGAGGCCCTCGACCGCGTCTGCAACCGGCGAGTGGAACTGGTCGACGGCACCCTGGAGGCACGACGATGACCCTGCGCACCCCGCCCCTGCGGCAACTGCCGGGCGACTCGGTGATCCACCGCCTGTGGGCCGGCACCAAACTGATCATCGTGCTGGTCCTGGGCATCATGACCTGGGTGCTGCCCACCTGGCCGAGTCTGGGTTTCGTGGCGCTGTTCGTGGTGATCTTCGCCGTGCTGGCCGGCATCCCGCTGGGCGCGATCCCGCGGCCGCCGTGGTGGTTCTGGGGCCTGATGGGGATCGGCATGGCGGTGACCGCGGTGTCCGCTGGCGGCTCGGGCGTGCTGGTGTTCCTGCGCGGTACGGCGCTGGGGCTGATCGTGCTGGCGATGAGCATCATGGTGGTGTGGACGACGCCGATGGCCGAGATCGCTCCGGCGATCGCCCGCCTGATGACTCCGCTGCGGTGGCTGCGCCTGCCCGTCGACGAATGGGCGGTCTGCATCGCGCTGTCGTTGCGCGGTCTCCCGCTGCTCATGGAGGAGATGCGGATGTTGCGCGCCTCGTACCGCCTGCGGCCCAAGTCGAACGCCAACTCCGGGCATCCGTCCGCCGAGATGTCGATCATCGACATGGTGGTGGCGGCGATGAGTTCGGCGATGCGCCGGGCCGCGGAGATGGGCGAGGCGATCACTGCGCGCGGCGGCACCGGGCGGCTCACCGCCTATCCGTCGCGGCCGGGCCGGGCCGACGCCGTCGCGTTGGGGCTGACGGCGCTGGCGTGCGCCGCTGCGATCACCCTGACCGTTCTGCTCTGACCCGTCGGACTCCGACTCGTCGGGCCTGTCTCGGATGCGCCGACGGCGGCCACCCCGGTGGGGGTGACCGCCGTCGGTCGTTCTGCGATGGAGCCGATCAGGCGGGGACGATGAGGCCCTTGCCCGCCGTGGTGGCGCGCGCGTAACGCTCGGCGGCGTCGTCCCAGTTGACGACGTTCCACCAGGCCTTGACGTACTCCGGCTTGACGTTCTGGTAGTCCAGGTAGAAGGCGTGCTCCCACATGTCCAGCATGACCACCGGGATCAGGGCGGCGGAGGTGTTGCCGCTCTGGTCGGTCAGCTGCTGGATCACCAGGCGGTTGCCGATGGTGTCGTAGCCGAGGATGGCCCAGCCGCTGCCCTGCAGCGTGGTGGCCGCAGCGGTGAAGTGCGCCTTGAACGCCTCGAAGCCGCCGAAGTCGGTGCCGATGGCCTCGGCCAGGGCGCCGGTGGGCTCGCCGCCGCCGTTGGGCGACAGGTTCTTCCAGAAGATCGAGTGGTTGGTGTGGCCACCGAGATGGAAGGACAGGTTGGCCGAGAGTCCGTAGACCTTGCCGGCGATGTCCCCGGCTTCGCGCGCGTCGGCCAGCTTCTCCAGGGCGGTGTTCGCGCCGGCGACGTAGGTGGCGTGGTGCTTGCTGTGGTGCAGCTCCATGATCTTGCCGGAGATGTGCGGCTCCAGGGCGCCATAGTCGTAATCGAGTTCGGGCAGGGTGTAGTCAGCCACGATCTTCCTCTCTTCGGTTGTATTTCCGGATCAGGTCCATTTTCTACACTTCCCCACCCGGGGGAGGTTCGCAAGTGGCCGCGCGAGGCTGGTAGACGGCCGCTTCTTCCGTACCCTGGATGCATGAGCCTCTTCGATCGGATCATGGCCGCAGCCGACGTCAAACGCGTCATGGTGAGTCGGGCCGAGGCCTTGCCCGGTCGCGACGCGACGATGCCGATCCCCGCCGAGCACGCGGTGCTCGGGCATCCGCTCCGCGGCGGGGCCGCGGCGGACGGGACCTACGCCGCGGGCGGCCTCGGGACGTGGCCGTCGCCGCTGCACACCATCGTGCTGGCGGGCGGCTGTTTCTGGGGTGTGGAGGAGATCTTCTGGCAGGTGCCGGGCGTCTATACGACGGCCGTCGGTTATGCCGGTGGCTACACCCCGAACCCGACGTACGAGGAGGTCTGCACCGCGCGGACCGGCCACACCGAGGCGACCCTGGTGGTGTTCGATCCCACGCAGGTGAGCGTGGACGAGCTGCTGGCGCTGTTCTTCACCACCCACGACCCGACGCAGGAGATGCGGCAGGGCAACGACGTGGGCACGCAGTACCGGTCGGCGATCTACACCGCCACCGCCGCCGACGCGCAGACGGCGGAGGCGGCGGCCGAGCGCTTCGCCCCGGTGCTGGCGGCCGCCGGTTACGGTCCGATCACCACCGAGATCGGAGAGTTGACCGGGGTGGGCGACGGCCGGTTCTACTACGCCGAACCGATGCATCAGCAGTACCTGCACCACAATCCGCACGGCTACCGCTGCCATGCGGCGACCGGACTGACCTTCCCCGCCGCGGACTGAGCGCCGTCGTGCCCGTGCACGTCACCGCCGATCAGGCGAATCGGACGCTGCTGCACCGCCAGCATCTGCTCGAACGCATCGACGAGGACGCCGTGGAGGTGATCGACCGGTGCGTGGGCCTGCAGGCGCAGGATCCGCAGGCCCCCTTCTATGCGCTGTGGTCGCGCCTGGCCGATTTCGATCCGGCCGAGGTGGACGAGCTGCTCTCCGAGCGGGAGCTGGTGCGGATGCCGTTGCAGCGCGGCACCGTCTTCCTGATGGATGCGCTGGACGCGCGGTGGATCCGGCCCGCGGTCCAGACTGTGTTCGACACGAGCCTGGCGCGCACCCATCTATCGGCGTTGACGGCGATCGACGTCGACGAGGTGGTGGCCGTCGCGCACGGCCTGCTCACCGAGGAGTCCCCGGAGTCGGGTGTGCCGGGGGCGAGGCTGCGGGCCGCGTTGGGCGAGCGGTGGCCCGAGGCGCCCGTCGAGTCGTTGACAGCGCTGGTGCGCGGACGCCTGCCGCTGGTGCAGACGCCCCCGCGCGGCCTGTGGGGCCGATCCGGTGCCCCCGCGTTCCGACTGCTCGACGACTGGATCGGGCCGGGTGAACCGGCCGTCGTCGACGAAGAGGCGCGCAAAGACCTGATTCGGATGTACCTGCGAGGCTTCGGGCCGGCGTCGGCGGCCGCCATCTCCGGCTGGACCGGGCTGACCGGCTTGGGGCCGCTGCTGAAGGCGATGGACGCCGACTGGGAGCTGGTCACCCTGGTCGGACCGGACGGCGGCGAACTGTACGACCTCGACGGTCTGCCGTTGATCGACGGCGACCGACCGGCGCCGGTCCGCCTGATCGCTCCCTTCGACCAGGTGCTGGTGGCCAATGCCGACCGGCACCGGATCGCCGCGCCGGAGGTGTACCGCGCCACCGTCACCCCCAACGGGCGATCGCCGGGCTTCGTGCTCGTCGACGGTCGACTCGCCGGCACGTGGCGGCTGGCCGACGGCGCGGTGGAGCTGACCGAGCTGGTCGATCTGCGGGCCGCCGAGCGCGCCGACGTGGAGCGCGAAGCGGCGCTGCTGGCGGACTTCGTCGCGTCGTGATCGCGCCTGTCCTCCGTTCGTGGGACGGGCGCATCGGAGCGACACGCGCAACTCGAAAGTAAAACTTGAGAGTGTCGGCGCGCGTGTTGTCCACACTCTGTCCACAGGAGTGCGTAGGCCGGGCGGGGTGGACAACGGCGAACGTCAAGGTGGCCGACGACCGACGTGCCGCCGAAAACGGCCCGAATATATGAGGAAAACGTCAGGTTCCGGGCTCCGACCTAGGTCTTGTCCACAAATCCACAGGGTTGTACACAGTAACCGGCGCGGTGGGGACAAGTTGTGGACAACCTGTGTTCTCCCGCCCTGTGGATAACTTGGCCCTACCTCGAGGGGTGATCGGCGTCGGGGATTTCGCGCCGATGTGGTAGTCGCCGTCGACGTCCGTCCGCTCACGGTGACCGCGGGTGCGGCGTGGACGATTGTGGAAACATGGAGAGCGTGAGCATGGACATCGAGCAGATCGACGTCGCCGGATTGCCGGACGACTTCACCGATGTTGACGACCGCGTCCTGTTGGACGTCCGCGAGGACTACGAGTGGGCGGCCGGGCACGTGCGCGGCGCCCTGCACATCCCTCTCGACGATGTGCCCGCGCGGCTGGACGAGGTGGACCCCGACCGCGAGTTGCTGGTGATCTGTCGAACCAGTGGCCGTTCCTTCCGGTTGCTCCAGTACTTGGCGATGCGGGGAATCGACGGAACCTGCGTGACCGGGGGCATGGTGGCGTGGGAGGCCGCGGGCAAACCGGTCGACGTGGAGACGGACGAAGCAGGGCCGGGGCAGTCGACTTGATGCTCGACGTCTGCCTCCGCTGCCAGATTCAGGCCGACCATCTGCCGGGCCGCGCCACCTGCCCGCGCTGCGGCGGCAATCTCGTGGTGCTCGACGCGCAGACGCGTCGCGCCGTGCAGGTCGCCGCGCCTGCGCAGGCACCGCCCAGGCCCCCGGCTCCCATGCCCCCGACTCCCATGCCCCCGACTCCCATGCCCGGGGCCCGGCGAGCGGCCCCCGCGCGCACGCCGCTGCGCTGGGTGGCCCATCGGCCGCTGAACACCCTGCCGCCCACCCGGCCGCCGCGTGCGGTGCGCGAGTCGCGCACGCCGCGCTACACCTACCTCCCGCTGTGGGGTTTGCACGACGTCGTGCCCGCGCCGGAGAGCGACGCCGTCGCGGCCCCCGATCCGGGGCGGCGCCTGCGCTGGGCGCTGCAGATCGTGTGGCCGATCCTGGCGGTGGCCGCCGGTTTGCAGCTGCTGCGCTACGCCCTCCTGATGCTCAACCGCTCCCATCCCATCCCGTACTGGCTGGATCTGGCCGTCGTCTGGCTGCTGCTGTTCGCGGGCGCGGCGGCCACCGGGGCGGCGATCTGGGCGCTGGTGCTGTTCGCACGATGGCTGGTGGCCGCGCGCGAGTCGGCCTATGCGGCGGTGGCGGCTCGTGATCCGCGTCGCCGCTGGCTGGTGATCGCGGGTGCGGTGACCCCGTTCGTCAACGTCGTCACCGCGCCGTTCCTCCTGCTGGAGGCGGCCGCGGCGGTCGGGGCGGACCAAGCACAGCGCGTGCGTCCGGCGATCAACCGCGTCGCGGTGGCCTGGGCCCTGGTCAGCGGCGTCGGCCTGATCGCGCTGGGCTACCGGATCGCGGCGTGGTCCAGCGGTTCGATCCAGGTGGGCGCGGACGCGATGATGGCCGCCCTCCTCACCTTCGTGGCGTCCGCGCTGTTCGCGGTCTGGGTGCGGCCCCGCCTGGCCGGGCTGGTGGTCACCGACGCCGCACCGGCGCCGCAGACCCGTCGTCTGGTGGTGGCCGCGTGAGCGCCGCCGAGGTGTCCCGGTCGGGGAAACCGGCCGTCGTGGCCCATCGCGGGTCGTCCGCCGATCACGCCGAGCACACGCTCGCCGCGTACGAGGCGGCCCTGCGCGAGGGCTCGGACGGACTGGAGTGCGATGTCCGCCTGACCGCCGATCAGCAGCTGGTGTGCGTGCACGACCGCACCATCGACCGCACCTCCGACGGCTCCGGCGTGGTCAGCGAACTGACCCTGGACCAGTTGCGCGAGCACGACTTCGGGTCCTGGCACAGCGGCACACCGGCCGCCGTGCTGACGCTCCCGGAACTGCTCGAACTGACGCTGGACTGGCACCGACCCGTACGGCTGTTCATCGAGACCAAGCATCCGGTGCGCTTCGGCGGACTGGTGGAACAGCGGTTGCTGGAGACGCTGCACCAGTTCCAGGTCGGGTCGCCGCCGTCGGCCGATCACAGCCGCGCGGTGGTGATCTCGTTCTCCGCCTCGGGAATCTGGCGGATCCGGCGGTCGGCGCCGATGCTGCCCACCATCCTGCTCGGCGAGACGGCGCGCGGGGTGAGCGCCGGTGCCGCGACGGCCGTCGGCGCCACCGGCATCGGGCCGTCGGTGCAGACCCTGCGGGCCCATCCGGATCTGGTGGACAAGGCCGCGGCCGGGGGTCGGGTCACGTATGCGTGGACCGTCGACCACCGCGAAGACGTGCAGCTGTGCGCGGATCTGGGGGTGCGCTGGATCGCGACCAACCACCCCGCTCGGGTGCGCGACTGGCTGGTGACCGTCGACTGAGAAGTCGGCAATGAGAGGCTGATGGCATGGCGAAGAAGAGCAAGCGCAACAGTGGCCCCCGCCCGGGCAGCAATCGGGCCGAGCGGGTAGCGGCCCGGAAGGCCCGGCAGGCGGCCTCGTTGGCGCCCCCGGTCCGGCCGTTCCAGGCGCTCCCGGCGGCCGAGTGCGATCTGGTGGCGCTGCGTGCCTTCGTGGCGTCGGCGACGGCCCAGATCTCGTTCGCCGACGGCTTCCAGGCACCCAACGAACTGGACTTCGCGACCATCCTGCCCGGTGCGGGCGCCGCACTGGTGCGCTCGCGGGATGCCGCCGCCTGGGGTGAGCGCGGTGCCGCGGCCGGGGTCGACGGCAAGGTGACGCAGGGCCTGGTGGCCCTGCAGACCGATCCGGAGCCGACGGATCTGGCGGCCTCGGTGGCCGCGGCCCTGCACTGGGCGGCCCGCGCCGAGCCGGGCAGCGAATATCGCGTCGGCTCGGATTCCGCACCGGGCCTGGCCGACATCGTCGACCCGACGAAGCCGCTGGACGTGGTGGTCTACAAGGACTTCTCCTGGTGGTTCGCCGACGACGTCGACGTGACGCCGCAGATTCGGGCCATGCTGGAGCGGGCCGAATCGACGATCATGCCGACGGCGCGACTGACCCCCAAGAGCGGTGTCGGGGCGCCGTGGTGGGTGGACGCGGGCGACCGCGCGCACCTGCGCTGGGTGCGGCCCGAGGACGAGGACACCCTGATGAAGGCGATGGCCCGCTTGCACGCGGCCGGGCACCTCACGATGGGCGAGGGCTCGCGGTTCGCCGGCTCCTTCCGTACGCACGGCCTGGTGGTGCCGGTCTTCGATCTGGACAACGACATGCATCACGAGGAGTGGTACGACGGCCTCGAGCAGCTCGACGAGTGGTTCGCCGAGGCTCTGGCCGACGACTCGGATCTGACCGCGGCCGAACGCAGCTCGCGGGCCGGCATCCTGGGGCGTCAGGTCACGTTGCGCTGAGCAGCTCTGCGGGCACCGGCTTGCCGCGGCGCAGGTAGTCGAAGAAGTCGGCCGTCGACTGGTCGGTGGCCAGTGAGTCGCCGTCATCGGTGTAGGTGGAACCGCCGGTCGGGACGGTGGTGGTCACCGTGTCGCCGTTGAGCTTGTACGCCAGCCAGGCCAGATGCCACAGGTGATCGCCCTCGGCGACGGTCAACGCGTCGACCGCGCCGTTGAGGAACGGCACCAGCTGGAACGGGTTGAGCAGCACGCTCGGACTCAAGGCGCGATGCATCAGCGCGGTGAGGAACTTGCGCTGGTTCACCACCCGTTCGAGGTCGGCGTTCGGGAAGGCGCGCGTGCGCACCAGGCCGAGGGCCTGCGCGCCGTCGAGTCGCTGGCAGCCGGACTTCAACCGCAGGCCCGCCTTGGGGTCGCGCAACGGCTGATCCAGGCACATCTCGACGCCGCCCACCGCGTCGACCAGGCGATCGAAACCGCCGAAGCCGATCTCCGCGTAGTGGTCGATGCGCAGGCCGGACAGGTCTTCCACCGTGCGCACCAGCAACTGCGGGCCGCCCTCGTTGAAGGCGGCGTTGATCTTGTGGCTGCCCATGCCCGGGATCGGCACGTACAGGTCCCGCGGAATCGAGATCAGCATCGCGGACCCGCTCGGCGGCAGATGGGCCAGCATGATGGTGTCCGTGCGCGCGCCGTCGCTGTCGCCGGTGGCGAGCTTGTCCTTCTGGTCCTGGCTCAGGTCCGCACGCGAATCGGTGCCGACGATCAGCCACGTGGTGCCCGGCGAACCGGCCGGGCGTCCGGAGTAGCCGGCGAGGGCGTCGACGCGATGCAGCTTCGCGTCGTAGTAGAACAGCAGACCCACCGGTAGCAGGACCAGGATCAGCAGCAACACCAGGAACCAGCGCAGCGGATGGCGTTTGCGGGTGCGCTTGGGGGCGGCGGGCGCCGTCGGCGGGCGGTTCGCGCCCTCGGGCGGGCCACCCCGGCGCGATCCGGCGTCCGGTCGGGTCCGGCGCTGGGCGGCCGGCTCGGCGGCCGGGATCGGCTCGGGTTCCTGACGCGGCGCGTAGCGGCGGGGTTCCGGAGCGGCCGCCTGCGGCGGGTTCCCCGGGGGTGGTGTGTGTATCGGGGCAGCAGGGGACGCGGGCCGCCCGGCCGGCTCGCGGGACCAGGCCTGCGGAGCCGGTCGCGGCGGCGGGCCCGGCGTCAGCGTGGTGCGGGGGTCCTGCGGAGCCGGTCGGCGCGGTGGGCCCGGCGGCCTCGCCCCGGGTTGCGGTGCTCCGGGTTGGGGACGGCGCGGCGGCATGGGCGGCGGCCCGGCCCGGTTCGGCGCCGGGACGGGCGGTGCAGGCGGTCGGGAACCGGGGGGAACGGCCTCCGGCGGACGGCCCGATCCGCCGGGCACCCGCCGATACGGCGGTTGCGGAGGCTGATTCATCCTGGCCAGAATACCGGCGCATCACGATGCGCCGGGTGTCCTGCCCGTCGGCCGGTCGGGATCAGCGGGGTTCGAGGACCTCGAAACCGGTGAACCGGGCCAGTTCCTCGGGGATCCGCACCGAGCCGTCCGGCTGCTGGTGGTTCTCCAGGATCGCCACCAGCCAGCGCGTGGTGGCCAGCGTCCCGTTGAGGGTGGCGGCGGTCTGCGGCTTGCCGTTCTCGTCGCGGTAGCGGGTGGCCAGTCGACGCGCCTGGAAGGTGGTGCAGTTGGAGGTCGACGTCAGCTCGCGGTAGGTGTTCTGGGTGGGCACCCAGGCCTCGCAGTCGAACTTGCGGGAGGCCGAGCTGCCCAGGTCACCGGCGGCGACGTCGATCACCCGGTACGGCACGTCGACGGCGGCCAGCATCGACTTCTCGAAGTCGAGCAGGCGCTGATGCTCGGCGGCGGCGTCCTCGGGCTTGCAGTAAACGAAGCCCTCGACCTTGTCGAACTGGTGCACGCGGATGATGCCGCGCGTGTCCTTGCCGTACGAGCCGGCCTCGCGGCGGAAGCAGGTGGACCAGCCGGCGTAGCGCTTCGGACCGTCGGACAGATCCAGGATCTCGTCGGAGTGGTAGCCGGCCAGCGGCACCTCGGACGTGCCGACCAGGTACATGTCGTCCTGCTCCAGGCGGTACACCTCGTCGGCGTGCGCGCCCAGGAAGCCGGTGCCGTCCATCACCTCGGGCCGCACCAGGACCGGCGGGATCATCATGGTGAAGCCGGCGGCGGTGGCCTTGGCGGCGGCCATGTTCAGCAGGCCGAGCTGCAGCATGGCGCCCGGGCCGGTGAGGAAGTAGAAGCGGGAGCCGGACACCTTGGCGCCGCGGGCCATGTCGATCAGCCCGAGGGACTCGCTCAGCTCGAGGTGGTCCTTGGGCTCGGCGATCTCGGTGGGCGTGCCCACGTGCTCGAGCACCCGGTAGTCGTCCTCGCCGCCGGGCGGGGTCTCCGGCGCGATGATGTTGGAGATGGCGCGGTGCAGTTGGTTGAAGGTCTGCTCGGCCTCGGACTGCTTGGCGACGGCGGCCTTCACCAGGGCGCCGAGCTGCTTGCCGCGTTCGAGCAGGGCGGTCTTCTCCTCGCCCTGGGCCTTGCCGACCAGTTTGCCCAGACCCTTCTGCTCGGAGCGGAGGCCGTCGGCTTCGACGATCGCGCCGCGGCGCGTGGCGTCGGCGTCGAGCAGCTGGTCGACGAGTGCCGGATCCTCGCCGCGTGCCCGCTGAGAGTCACGAACCAGATCCGGGTTCTCCCGCGCAATCTTCAGGTCAATCACGCCTCAAACCCTACTCGGAGCACAGCGCCGGACATCGCCAGGCATGATGGATCACGATGAGTGATCCCGAAGTCGATACCCAGAGGCCCGGCGGCGGCGACAACGCGCGCCGCCGGATGCCGGCCACCCGGCTGGTCGCGATGTTGGTGGCGGTCCTGGTCGGGGCGGCCGTGGCCGGCGGCGTGCTCGCGTGGCGCGGCGGATTCTCCGAGCCGGGTGGACTCGGCGACACCGTGATCGGCGAGGGCAACTCGTACACCGAGACCGACTTCACGCGCTCGAAGCCGGGGGATTGCCTCACGTGGGCCACCGAGACGGCGGGGACGCCGAGCAAGGTGGCCTGCAGCGAGCCGCACCGTTTCGAGGTGGCCGGCACCGTCGACACCGAGCAGTTCCCCGGCGCCGAGTTCGGTGCCACGGCGCCCTGGCCGGGACCCGAGCGATTCGTGACCATCCGCGACGAGCAGTGCGGTGTGATCGTCGACCGGTATCTCGGCAGCGGCGGTCTGGATCCGCAGGGCCGCTTGGCGGTGGGCTTGATGTATCCGTCCAAGTCGCAGTGGGAACGCGGCGCCCGAGTGCTGCGCTGCGGCATCGAGGAGCCGGGACCGGGCGGTACCCAGCTGGAGACCGCGGGTACCGCGGCCGACGCCGACCAGTCGTTCGCCTGGCCCGACGGCACCTGCATCGGCTTCGACGACGCGACCCGTAAGCCGACCACCCAGCCGGTGGACTGCTCCGAGCCGCACGCCTTCCAGACCACCGGCGTGGTGGATCTGTCGCAGCGTTTCGGCGGCCGCGACTCGGGTAAGCCGTGGCCGACCGTCGCCGCGCAGAACGAATACCTGCAGACCATCTGCCCCAACCAGACCAACCGCTTCTTCGGCGGCGAGAAGAACTTCGCAAAGACCACCCTCAATGTGCAGTGGTCGGTGATCTCCGAGGTCAGTTGGCACAGCGGCAGCCGCCGGGTGGTCTGCTACGTCGCACTGCCCGACCGCGGCGGCTTCGCCAAGCTGGTCGGCGATGCGCGCGAACAGGTGTTGATCAACGGGAAGGTGCCCACCGCACCGGCCCAGGGCCCGCCCGGCCGGGCCCTGCCCACCCCGGTGCCGTTGCCGCCGGGATACGCCCCGAGCGATCGGGAAATGCAAGCTCCCTCAGGAGGGTGACGTTGGCAGTCAAGATGTCCGACGAGAAGTTCGAGATTCTCGTCGGGGAGGCTTTGGATCTCCTCCCGGAGGAGCTCATGCGCGCCATGGACAACGTGGTGATCCTGATCGAGCCGTTCAATCCGGAGAACCGCAACCTGCTGGGTCTGTACACCGGGGTGGCGCTGACCCGTCGTACCCACGACTACAACGGCATGCCGGACACCATCGCGATCTACCGCGACATCATCCTGTCGATCTGCCACACCTCCGACGAGGTGCGTCAGCAGGTGGCGATCACGGTGCTGCACGAGATCGGGCACCACTTCGGTATCGACGACGACTGGCTCGACGCCCACGGCTGGGGCTGACCCCCGCACCATCAGTTTCCGTTCACGCCCCCGGTTTCGGGTCTACCCGTCGTTCTAGAACGACGGTGTCTCCCGAAACCGACGGTGCGAACCCAGATCGACGGAGCGTCACTCGCCGACGAGGTGGAAGTGGTGGAGCCAGCGCAGCACCTCCGGCACCACCCGGTTGCGCTCCAGGTCGGCCCAGACCCAGCGGACCACCATCACCCCGAGGGCACGCAGTTCGTCCTCGCGGCGCTTCTCCTCGCCGACGATGTCGGCCGGCGTCTGGCCGGGGCGTGCGTAGGTGCGGCCGTATTTGACCAGTCCGTCGAACTCGCCGACGAGACGTCCGCCCCACGAGAAGTCGGTGCGCGCGGTGCGCGTCCGGCACCGGTAGGGCACCTGCAACTGCGCGGGCGGTAGGTCGGCCAGGATGAACTGCGCGCGGCTCCACGATTCCCCGACCGACTCCGCGCCCGCGTCGGCGTACTCGAGTGCTCGCCGAGCCATCGCCGCGCCGCGTCGACGCCGGGCGGCGAGCTCCGCGCGGAGGCTGTCCAGCGTCGCTCCCAGGCGCAGCGCCCCGTCCAGCGCGGTCAGGGCCTGCGCGAACTCGGCGGCGCAGGCGACGTCGATCGTCGTCCGCTCCAGCGTGGTGACCCGAACGGCGTCGACGACGATCGCGGCGGTCGCCACGCCCGGGTGGATGTGGCGCTGATGGCACCGATCCCCGCGGCCGGCCTGCCCGCTGAGCAGGTGGACGCGGGTGTGCTCGGGCTTGAGCAGCGGCAGCCCGTGAACGGCCGCCGCGGATTGGTGCGACAGCACCGGGGCAGCGCCGCGACCGGCGGTGGCGAAGGCGATGCAGCGCAGGCGGTAGACGGCGTCGTCGCGCTGCGGGTCGTCGGGCAGGCGACCGGCCGGGGCGTAGGCGCCGTGGCCGAGGTGGATCAGGTCCCCGGCCCTGGTCCGGGCTTTGAGCAGATCATCGGTGTGGCCGTGGCGCAGCACCGCGGTGCGCCGCACGATGCCGAAGCGGTCGACGGGAAGGTCCATGGCACTTAGACGCGGTGACCCCCGTCGTCGGTTCCCTCGCCGCGCCTCACGCCCCCGGTTTCGGGTCTACCCGTTGATCCAGAACGACGGGTAGACCCGAAATCAGGGGTGTGAACTGAAAGCGCGGGTGTGAACGGAAACCGATGGTGCGGGGTCAGCCGAGGGGGTTCTCGTCGGGGGTGAAGTCGGTGAGGGCGCCCCAGCGGAGCAGCTGCCAGCCGTCCGGGGTCAGCTCCAGCTCCACCGAGTCGGTGTTGCGCAGATGGTTGCGCATGGCGAACTCCGGGTCGACGCCGGCCAGGTGGGCGGCCACCAGGCGGATCGCCGCGCCGTGCGAGACCACGTACACATCGCGCGGCGTCTCGACGGTGAGGTTTTCCGCGGCGAGGCGGTCGATCACCGGGACGTACCGGTCGCGGAGCATCTCCAGCGACTCGCCGCCGGGGAGCCGCACGTCCAGGTCGCCGTGGTGCCACGCGTGCACCACGTCCCGGAACTTCTCGTGGGCCTCGCGGTCGCTGCGGCCCTCGAGGTCGCCCACCTGGACTTCGTGGACGTCGTCGATGGCGGCGGTGTCGGTGTCCCACGCGGAGGCGATCAGCTCCGCCGTCTGCTGCGCGCGGTTCGCCACCGAACTCAGCAGCACCGCCGGCGCGGCCAGCGGGTTGTCCAACCCGAACCGAATGCCTTGGCGGGCACCGAAATCGGTGAGGTGAGCACCCGGCAGGGCAGTGTCGAGCTGCTGCAGCACATTGGCCGTGGTCTCGCCGTGGCGGACCAGGAACAGGCGGGCCATGTCAGTCTCCTCCTTGTTCGAGAGCCGCGAACCAGCGCAGGCTCTCCGCATGATCGGTGGGCGGCGTGGCATCGCCGTTGCGGTCGACGGGCCAGGAGCCCAGGTAGACGACGCGCTCGGCGCCGCGGTGCAGCGCGCGCAGCGCTTCGCCGACCGCGGCATCGTCCAGGTGCCCCGCGGCGTCGAGGAAGAAGCGGTACTGGCCGGAGCCGCCCCGGCGGCGCGGGCGCGACTCGATGCGGGTCAGATCGACACCGCGAGAAGCGAATTCGGTCATCGCGGTGACCAGCGAACCCGGTTCATTGGTGAGGTCGAGGATCACCGACGTGCGGTCGGCGCCGGTGCGCGCGGGCGGCGGGCCGGGTCGGCCGACGAGGAGGAAGCGCGTGTGTGCGTCGGGCGAATCGGCGACGTCGCGGGCCAGTGACACCAGGCCGTGTAGGTCGGCGGCGATCTGCGTGGTGACGGCCGCGTCCGCCAGACCTTGTGAAACATCTTGGGCCGCACCGGCATTGGACGAGGCCGGGACGAAGGTGGCGTGGGGGAAGCGCTCGGCCACCTGCTCGCGGACCTGCGCGGCGGCCACCGGGTAGGCGGCCAGGGTGCGCACCTGATCGGCGTCGAGTGATTCGCGCGCAGCGAGGGTGAAGGCCACGTCGAGCGTCACTTCGGCGTAGGCCTGGACGCGGTGCTCGCCGGGCGGCGACACCAGCGCGTCCATCGTCGCGGGCACCGAGCCTTCCAGGGAGCTCTCGATCGGTACGCAGGCGTAGTCGACGGCGCCGCTGCGCACCATCGCGATCGCCGCGGCGGGGGAGTCGGCGGCCACCGTGCGCGCCGATTCGGTGCCGTCGACCACGCCGCGCTGGAGCAGTCGGTTCAGCGCCATCTCGGTGAAGGTTCCGGCCGGGCCGAAGTATGCGAAGGCGGACACACTCACAGGGTAGTCGGTGGCGCGTGGGGCGATTGCTGTTGACGGCGGGACGCGCGGGCTTTAGGTTAGGTCACACTTAGTTAGGTCAACCTAAGACGAATCACTCCAAGACGAAGGGAAGGTCCCATGACCGGAGCCGAATCCACCGCAGTGTCCGCCCCGTGCGATGCCGAGCGCATTCAGTCGGCCTGCCGTCGTGCGCACGAGGGCACACTGTCGGTCGACGGGTGCGCGCCGATGGCGGTCGCCATGGTGCACCTCTTCGAGGCCGAGGCCTTTCTCCTGGTCCCGAGCAACTCCGTCGACTCGGACCTGCCCGCGACGTCGGGCTTCGGCGGCGCGGGGGTGCCGGCGATGCTGGAGCTGGCCGACTGCGCGCCGATCAGCCTGCGCGAGCGGGTGCGTTCGCTGGTGTGGCTGTCCGGCACGGTGCACGGAGTGCCGACGCAACTGGAGCGGGAGCTGGCCATCGAGATCGCCGGCGACCACCCCGACGCCCGGCTCCTGGACGTGGGCCACACCCACAGCCTGCTGCGACTGGCCGTGGACAATGCGGTGATCGCCACCGCCACCGGCGCCGCGGCGGTGGAAGCGGTGGCGCTCTCGACCGCTCAGCCGGACCTGTTCTGGGAGTACGAGAGCCAATGGCTGGCGCACCTGGATGCCGATCATCCCGACCTGGTGACCCGCCTGGCGGACCAGTTCCCCGAGCATCTGCGGCGGGGCCGCGTGCGGCCCCTGGGGCTGGACCGCTTCGGCATCACCTTCCGCGTGGAGACGCCGTCGTCCGACGACGACGTCCGGCTGTCGTTCGAGCGGCCGTGCACCGGTGTCGGCGATCTCTCGGCCGCCCTGCACCAGCTGGTGGGCGGCCACTGACCGTCGCCCGGCCGCCGCGCCGTTTAGGCTGACGGCGTGAATCTGTGGGCACGGGTGGTGCGGGCACCGGAACCGGACGTGCCGGTGGTGTCCGACCCCGCCGAGCGGCGCGCCCTGATCTGGGAGTTGGTGATCGTCGGGATCCTGACGTTCGGCTTCTCCGCCCTGGGCGCGCTGCTCGCGCTGATCGACGCCGAGCTCAGCGGCGGCATCGGGCAGACCACCGTGGCCCTCAATCCGGAGCAGGCGCAGGTCGGCGTTCTCGACCTCATCGCCCAGCTGATGCGGGCGACGAAGCTGCTCGCCATCGGTGGCCTCGGCGTCTACCTGTTGTGGCGCAGCGGGATTCGGTTGCCGTTGGTGGGCGTGAGGCGGCCCGCACGCCGGGACGTCCCGCCCGGCCTGGCGCTGGCCGCACTGATCGGCCTGCCCGGCCTCGGTCTCGTCGCGGTGGCCCGGCTGCTCGGCCTCAACGCCGCGCTGGTGCCCAGCGACACCGGCGGGCCGTGGTGGCAGTACCTCACGCTGGTCCTCCTCGCGATCGGCAACGCCGTGGCCGAAGAGGTGATCGTGGTGGCCTACTTCCTGGTCCGACTCCGCCAGCTCGGCGTGCGGCAGAACGTGGCGCTGGCCGCTTCGGCGCTGCTGCGCGGCGGCTACCACCTCTACCAGGGCTGGGGCGGCGGCCTGGGCAACGTGGTGATGGGCGTGATCTTCGGCCGGTGGTATCAGGCCACCGCACGACTGTGGCCGCTGATCATCGCGCACGCGACGATCGACGTGGTGGCCTTCGTCGGCTACGCGCTGCTGGCGCCGCACCTGACCTGGCTGACCGGCTGACGGTCGCCGCTGCCGAGCGCCCGGGCCCGTCCGGCGCGCATGGGTATGGTCGCGGAATGGAAGAAGTTCGGCTCAGCGCGCACGTATCGCTGCTGCGCGGCAGCAACGGCGGCGCGTACCCGTACGGGAATCCGATTCGGGTCCGCGGCGGCGACACCGTGGTCCAGATCGATTCGTCGCTGGAGGCGCCCGCCACGAGCACCGACCTGGTGCTGCTCAGTCACTACCACGAGGACCACGTCGTCGGCCTCGGCGAGACCGCGGCACCGCTGCGCATCCATGCCCGGGATCTGCCCGCGGTCACGTCGTGGGACGAGTTCTGCCGGTACATGGACTCCCCGCCGGAGGAGATCGGCGAGGAACTGCGGCGCCAGTTCCGCTGGTCCGCCCGCCCGGATGCCACCGCGCTGCACGACGACGAGGTGATCGACGTGGGCGGCGGCGTCCGCATCCGAGTGGTGCACCTGCCCGGCCACACCGGCGGACACTGCGGCTTCTTCGTGGAACCGGACGGGGTGTTCTTCCTGGCCGACGTCGACCTGTCGTCGTTCGGTCCGCTGCACGCGGATCTGGAATCGCGGCTGTCTGACGTGCGCTCCAGCCTGGCGCGCTGCGCCGAGATCGAGGCCGCAGTGTACACCACCTACCACCACAAGGGCCCGTACACCGAGCGCGCCGAGTACCTCGCCGACCTGCGGCGGCACACCGCGGCCGTCGAGGAGCGCGGCGCTCGGATCCGCGATCTGCTGGCGCAGGGCGTGCCCGCCGATCGACTGGTGGGCCGCGGCGTGATCTATCGCCTCGACGGACGACGCCCCTGGTACGCCGACGCCGTCGAAGAAGTCATCGTGGGTCAGTACTTGGCGGAGTTCACCGGCGGCGCACAGCGCGCCGACGAGATCGCGCGCTGACACCCGACCGCGCAGCAATACGGTCACAGTCACGCTTTTCACCAGGCCGAACGCCTGCCGCGCGGGACAATGGCGACATGACGATCCGACACGCAGGGGCATGGTTCTCGATCGCGGCGGCGGCCGCGCTGGTGCTGTCCGGCTGCAGCGACGACGCCGCCGCACCGTCGGCGACGAGCGCACCGTCGACCGTGAGCGTCACGGTCACCGAGTCGGCGACGGCGGCGTCGCCCGCCTCGCCCACCGCCCCGGACACGCAAGGACCGACGAGCCCCGCGCCCCTCACCGGGCAGTTGCCGGTCAGCCGCGATGCCTCCTCGGGTGCGCGCCTGACGGTGACCGATGTGCGCGTGGGTCGGCACGACGGTTTCGACCGCGTGGTGTTCGAGTTCGGCGGCGTCGGCACCCCGGGGTGGCGGATCGACTTCACCACTGATCCGCGGCAGGACGGCAGCGGCAACCCGGTGGCGGTGCCGGGTGCCAGCATCGTCGCGGTGACGATCACCGGTGTCGGATACCCCGGCGACACCGGTGTGCCCGCCTACAGCGGACCGAACCCGGTGCCCGGCGTTGGCAACGTGACGCAGGTGAATCTCGCGGGAGTCTTCGAGGGCCAGCAGCTGGCCTTCATCGGGGTCGACGCCGATCGGCCCGCCGTGCAGGTGAGCGCCCTGAGCGGACCGACCCGACTGGTCATCGACATCGCCCGGTGACCGGCCGCGGTCAGTCACCATCTATCGGGCGGCCCTAGATACGGGGATCGTTGGCCCCCAGGCTTCACACCCCGTCCGCTCCTGGAGGATGTCGTTAAACTCCCCTGCCTTACCTCGGGCAATCACTTCATCGGTTGCTAACTCTGGAGGCAAGAACCCCACATAAAGGTAGTAGCCCTCATCGTCCTCATCGAACCGCGAACAGGCAGTTAGGATCTTGAAGTCACCCGTGTAGCTGGAGAACTCATCGCCTCGATCGGGATTCACACGTCGAGAAAAGTTCAATCCTTCTGTAGCGACCAGCACGCCGTTCCCTAAGTCGCGCAGGTTCCCGTCACCGAATGAGGTTTCTAGCTGACTGGGGGCGAACAACTTACTGTTGAGTTCGTTGGCATCGATACCCACAAGATCGATGGGGTCGATATCACCTCGTTCATCCTGCGCTGGAGGCAGCGAGGGTCTACTTGGATCGGGCTGAAGGCCCTCCTCGGTCGAGCAGCCCATCAGAACTGAAATCATAAGGATCGCGGAAGACAATGCGGCTACTACGCCTCGCGTACGATGGTTACGCAATGAACTCCCCTGCCTTCCTTGGCGCTCTGCGCACTACCTTTGCAGTGACCGTGTCACTGGAAGTGGCCGAGAGTTCGGCCTTGACAAACTCATTGCTCAGACCGCCGGTGAATCCGACCGTCACTCCGCGCTGAGTTTCGTGAGAGAGCGTGCACGGGTGGCTGTTTGCATCGTACGAGCATGCTCCCGCCTGATCGTTAAAGTCAGTTTCGATCTCTGCCGTCAGCTGCGTTACTTCCTCCCGATAGTGGTGGCAGTTAGACCCGATCCGGGTTTCCGTCTGTCGACGGCGCTTGAAAACTGAACACTAACGGCGCTCGAAAAGTGAACACTCTGCTGACGATTGGAGGGTGATCACTTTGGAGGATTGGGCGTTGATCCGCAGGCTGGCCGCTGATGGTGTGCCGCACAAGCGGATCGCCGAGCAGTTGGAGATCAGCAGGACGACGGTGATCAAGGCTGTCGGGTCGCATGAACCGCCGAGGTATCGGAGATCGGCCGGGCCGACGTCGTTCACGCCGTTCGAGGCGCGGGTGCGTGAGTTGCTGGCCGAGACGCCGGGTATGCCGGCGACGGTGCTGGCTGAGCGGGTGGGCTGGACTGGGTCGATCCGCTGGTTCCGGGACAACGTCAAGCGGGTGCGGACCGAGGGTGCTCGGATCGATCCGGCTGATCGGTTGTCGTGGTCTGCCGGTGATGCGGCGCAATGCGATCTGTGGTTCCCGCCGTGCAAGATGATTCTCGAAGACGGTTCGCGATCGTTGCTGCCGGTGCTGGTGATGGTTCCGGCGTTCTCACGGCACATGTACGGCCGGATGATTCCCACCCGCACGAGCACCGATCTGCTGTTGGGGTCGTGGGAGCTGTTGCGCCAACTCGGTCGGGTACCGCGCCGCCTGATCTGGGATAACGAGCCCGGGATCGGACGAGGAAAACCGACTGAGGCTGCGGCGGTGTTCGCTGGGTCGCTGGCGACCAAGTTCGTGTTGCTGTGCCCTCGTGACCCCGAATCCAAAGGGATTGTCGAGCGCCGTAACGGGTTCTTCGAGACCTCGTTCATGCCGGGCCGTACATTCACCTCCCCGGCCGATTTCAACGCCCAGTTCACCGAGTGGCTCGCCTCCGCGAACCAGCGGGTGGTGCGCACCCTCAAGGCGCGGCCGGTTGATCTGCTGGCCGACGATAAGGCGGCGATGCTGGCGTTGCCGCCGGCGGTCCTGCATGTCGGCTGGCACAACCAGATCCGGCTGGGCCGGGACTACTACGTACGCGTGGACACCAACGACTACTCCGTCGACCCGCGCGCGATCGGTGCCCGTGTGGACGTCTCGGCGGATCTGGAGACCGTCAAAGTCCGCCACGGCGGCCGTCTGATCGCGGTCCACCAGCGGCGATGGGCCCGGCACATGGTCGTCGCCGATCCCGAACACGTGGCGATCGCCGGCACCCTGCGCACCGCGTTTCAACAACCCGTGACCCGACCCGAGGCCGAGACGATGGTGCGTGATCTGGCCGACTACGACCGGGCCTTCGGTCTGGACCGCAAGGAGTACCAGCCATGACCCCACCAGTCTCCGATAATGCCGCGACGATCAAACAAATCATCCACCTTGCCGCAGTACTCAAAGCCCCGCGGATCACCGAGTCGGCCGCCCGCCTAGCCGACCACGCCCGCGATTCGGGCTGGACCCACGAAACCTATCTGGCGGCGGTCCTCGAACGTGAAGTCGCCGCCCGCGACGCCTCGGGCGCCCGACTACGGATCCGCGCCGCCGGCATGCCCGCAGCCAAAACACTCGATGACTTCGACTTCGACCACCAGCCCACAGCACGTGGCCCGATCCAGGCCCTGGCCTCCGGGGCCTACCTGACCGAACACCGCAACGTCGTCCTCCTCGGGCCACCGGGCACCGGCAAAACACATCTCGCCACCGCACTCGGGGTAGCCGCCTGCCACCAAGGACACCGCGTCCTGTTCGCCACCGCCACCGAATGGGTAGCCCGACTCAGCGAAGCACACGACCGTGGCCGGCTCGCCACCGAGCTGACGCGTCTGCGCCGATACGGGTTGATCATCGTCGACGAAGTCGGGTACCTGCCCTTCGAACAAGACGCCGCGAACCTGTTCTTCCAACTGGTCTCATCACGCTACGAACACGCCTCACTCATCCTCACCAGCAACCTGCCCTTCAGTTCCTGGGGCACCGTGTTCGGCGACCAGTTCGTCGCCGCCGCGATGATCGACCGCATCGTCCACCACGCCGACGTCATCGCTCTCAAAGGCGCGTCCTACCGCCTCCGCGACCGAGGCCTGGAAACACTGCCCAGCATCAAAGCCGAACTAGAAAACCTAGACTAGAAACTGTTCACTTTTGGACCGCCGAAACCGTCCAGGTTTCGACCGCCGCCGACACCGTCTTGCGGTTAGCTTGAACTAATCTCCCAGAATCAGCTCTGCGGGTACCAGCCGGTGTCCTCCCACGGTGTCTGCTCTACACCCCCCCATGGGTTTAGAACGAGCTGGAGAACGATCGCCGCGATGAAGGCTACGGCGTAGAGACAGAGACACACCTTCCGGTGTCTGCTGCGAAGGTCCCAGCGTCCGTTTGTGCGCAACAGAGATACACCCACTGCGGTCAAGGCGAGCTGGATTGGTATCGCAACGATCGACCCTGTCAACGCGACAGCTAGCGTAATGACCGCAAGGACGACCTCGATTAGCTTTCGCCGAGGTGAGATCTCCGGCTGCACGCGATCTAGCCTCCAATCTGGCATGAGTCGTTCGCGTCGAAGTCTCCCGCAATCGTTGCGGTTCCACCGAAGCACTCCGTACGTTCTCCCGCACCAAGACCATTCCAGACAATTTTCTGGTCGAACTTTTCAGCAGAAAGGGTGTATCCGTGGTAGCGGTCGTAGCCGACGCGAGCGATCGGGTCGAAGGCCATTCCGGTGTAGCTCCAGGTTGGAGTCTTGGTCTCGCCTCCGCGGTGCAGAATCTTGATCGATGTCATCGTGACACCCGGCATACCGCAGATCTCAACCTCCTGCCACCAGGTGTACAGCGTGTTGCCGGCTAGAGCCTTGCGCTCCAGTGTCATCCCCTTGCGAGTGCAATATTCTTCAGCGTTCTTCCGACCGATGTTCTTGATCTGAATCAACGGATTTCCGCGAGTGGGTGTGACGTAGTTATCAGCGAGCTTTTGGTCTGCCTTGGTGTACGACAGGTACTTCGCTCGAGGATTGGCCGCCCTAACAATATCTTCCACCAGCATTTTAGCGCGGTCTAGCAAGTTCTGTGGCTGGGGGTTTCCCTGCTGTACTGTCGGTTGCCCCTGGTCCGGATGTTCGAGCTCTCGCCGTTGTGTGGGCGCGTTCATGCTCGGCGCTTCTCCCGAGTCGTCGCTATCTGGTGCCGCCTTCGTTGGCTCTACTGTCTTGTCGGGCTTGTCCTCGGGTGTCGACGGCGACAAGGTGGGCGGGTCCTCATTTCCGCCCCCGCATTTGTACGGGACGGGCGGCTTAGGGGCATCGCTTGGGCTCTTGCCGGGGTTTGCCTGTGCCCAGGTGTTTTTCCACGCGTTGTTGTAGGCGGCGGTTTCACGCTTGCAGCGTTCAGCTGGGGTCTCGGCTGTTGCTGGAGCCAGCGACACGACCAGCAGGATCGCAGTAGCGATCACCGTCGATGCAACCAGACCGGCCGCGAGTGTCCCGCGCGTCTGAATGTAACGATCCCGCGCGTCTGAATGTAACGATTGAGTGTCTGATTCTGATTCATGATCACGGAGTACTTAGATCCGGCTGGTGGGGCCGTGGTCGTAGTAGACGTAGACACCGGTGTCGGTGGTGACGCTGATCTTGGCGAACGGCTGCACTGAGATGGGGCCGAGGGCGTTGGTGACGTTGAGTTCGACGCCGGACAGGACGATGTCGGCGACGGGCTTGGTCAACGCGATCTCGGCGAGGGTGATGGTGGTGATCTTACCGGCGCCGACCTCGAATTCGAGGTCCGCGGAGGGGATCACGGTGGCTTCGGCTCCGAGTTCGCCGCCTGCTTCACCGAGCTTGCCGCCACCACCACTGCCGGAGATCGTGACCTCGGGCGCGATTTTCGCGTTGAGGCCGCCGGACAGCTTCAGTTCGGGAGTGTGAGCGGTGACCTTCACGCCGTTGGGTGCGACTGAGACGGGGTAGCCGATCTTGTAGCCGACCTCGACGGTGGCGCGTACGGTCTTGCCGTCGATGTTCCCGATCGCCGCGTGCACGTTCGAGGACAGTAAGGCCTGTCCGGACAGGGGTGAGGAGTCCAGCGGTGGGACCGCCCGGACTGACTGCTGGTTGGCGGTCAGCGCGATCGTCAGTCCTTCGCGGGTCTTGTATGTCTTGGCGTCAGCGGGACTGCCGGCTAGCAGTGTGGTGATCGCCAGCGCGCCGAGCAGGGCGAGCAGCAGGGTTGAACGGTGTCTCATCATCACTCCGATTGTGTGGTGTTTCTACGGTGGTGAGCCCCCGACTATGAGCCCGCGGTAACGGTAGGACATGTGATGCCTCTTCGTGGGAGGGGAATCTATAAACATGCAGGTAGAAGGAAGGAATCAGTTTCCGGTCCGGAATTTTCCCAAGGCGTGAACTGGGGAAACGGTTCGGTGCGTATCTTGCGCAGCTGCGGTGCGTCTCCCTAGTTCAGGGGCAGGCCGCCGGTACGTTCACGGCGTCGCCGGCGATGACGCCGGCGGCCGCCAAGGCGTCGAGGCGCTCGGCGGAGTAGCCCGCGTCGGCCAGTACGGTGCGGGTGTGCGCGCCCAGCGCCGGCACCGCGCCCATCGACGCCTCGTGATCGGCGAACGTCGCCGGCGGCAGCAGGGCCTCGACGCGGGCGTGTTCGGTGGCCACGGTGCGCCAGCGGTCCCGGGCGCGCAGCTGCGGATGATCGACGGCGGTGCCGACGTCCTTGATCACCGCCGCGGGGACACCCGCCTCGGCCAGGCGCGCGCTGAGCTCGGCCGCGGTCCACCCGACGGTGAGCTCGGCGACGGCCGCATCGCAGGCCGCGCGATGGCCGACCCGGTCGATGTTGGTGACGAAGCGCGGGTCGTCGACCAGCTCCGGTCGGCCGAGGACGTCGGCCATCAGTGCGCGCCAGCCATTGTCGCTCTGCACGCCGATGAGGATCTCGCCGTCGGAGGTGGGGTAGGAGTCGTACGGCGCGATGGAGACGTGCCCGACGCCCATCCGCGGCGGTTCGGCGCCGGTGTGCATCCGGCTGTACATCGGGTAGCCCATCCACTCGAGTGTCGCTTCGAGCATCGACACCTCGATCTGTGCGCCCTCGCCCGTGCGCTCCCGGCGCAGTAGTGCGGCCAAAACCGCTTGGGCGCAATACATTCCGGACGCGATGTCGGCGGTGGGGATACCGGTCTTGACGGCCGACTCCGGGGTGCCGGTGATCGAGATGAGGCCGGCCTCGGCCTGCACCAGCATGTCGTAGGCCTTGCGCTGCGCGTACGGTCCGCCGTCCCCGTACCCGGACAGATCCACCGTGATCAGCGCGGGGCGGGCGGCCCGCAACGCGGCCGCGCCCAGGCCGAGGCGTGCGGCGGCGCCGGGGGCCAGATTCTGGACGAAGACGTCGGCGTCGTCGATCAACCGGCGCACCAGCGCCCGGCCGTCGTCCGACTTCAGGTCGACGGCGACGGACTCCTTACCGCGGTTGAGCCACACGAAGTGGGCACCGGTGCCCGCGACGAAGTCGTCGTAGCCGCGGGCCAGATCGCCGCCGTCGGGACGTTCCACCTTGATCACCCGCGCGCCGAGATCGGCCAGCTGCCGGGTGGCGAGCGGGGCGGCCACCGCCTGCTCCACCGACACCACGGTGAAGCCCTCCAGCGGCGGCGTCACTCAGCCCTCGGCCGCGGCGGTGCGCTCGGCGCGGAGCTCGTGGCCCTTGGAGGTGAGGCAGCGGCCCGACTCCAGATCCCACTGCCAGCCGTGCAGGTTGCAGGTCAGCTTGTTGCCCTCGATCACGCCGAACTTGCTCAGATCGGCCTTCAGGTGCGGGCAGCGACGCTGAATGGTCCAGCCGTCCAGGTCGACCGAGGCATCGTCGTCGTGGGCCTCGGCGAACCAGCCGTCGGCGTAGGCGATGCGCTCATCGGTGAGGCACTTGAAGAAGGTGTAGAGGAACTCGTTGTAGCCGCCGATACGCCAGGTGGTGAAGCGCGTGGACAGGAAGATCGTGTTGACCCAGTCCGGCTCGTCGTCGCGCAGCACCGTGCGCACCAACTCCGGCGCGATCCGGAAGCCGTAGCGGTACTTGCCGTCGCCCTCTTCGCGCATGCGCACGGTGCGCTGCGGGAAGTCCAGGACGAACGTCTCGTCGCCGATCTCCAAGCCCACCGGGTAGCCGATGCCGTCGCAGATCAGGTCCGACTGCGCCATGATCGGCTCGAACAGGGCCTGCAGCTGCGGCAGCAGCGGCTCGCCGTCCGGGCCGGCCCAGGTGGCCTTCTCGGCGGCGATGATCGGCGCGAACTTGGCCTTCATCTTCTCCAGGTAGTCGGCCTTGTGTTCGCCGAAGACCTGCTCGGGCGGGTACGGGTGGTCCACCTCCAGCAGGTCGGAACCGCGGAACTGCGCCGCCGAACCGGACACCATCATCAGGCCGCGATGGCGCTCGCCGTCGTCGGTGCCGTGGGTGACCATCTGCTCCAGGAACTCGGCCTGGTCGGGAAAGATGCTGGCCTGGTCGGATTCGCTGCCGGTGTTGAAGTCGTTGAGCACGAACAGGTCGTCGTCGAGGAACATCGGCGGACCGGCCGACGGGACCACCCAGGTGGCGCCGACCTGCTCGATGTAGCTGCGGGCCCGGTCCATGCCGCGCTGGCGCTTCTGCTTGGCGAAGTTGGCCTTCGACTTGCGCGGGATGTCGTAGACCATCGGGTACCAGATGGCGCCCGAGTACTGCAGCAGATGCACGTCGACATGGCCGAACTCGTCCTTCACCACGTCCAGGTCCACCGGCCGGGCGTCGTTCATGTTGAACACGACGGTCTCGCCGTCGTCGATGAGGATGCCGGAGTCGCCGATCGGGCCGTCGGCGGGTGCGCGCAGCGCGATGATCATGATGTCCAGATCGCCCTTGGGGCCGCTGACCTTGTGCTTGACCGAGTCGGTGGTCTCGACGAACTTGTGGAAGCCGAGGCGCTCGAGATCGCGCTGCAGATCCGGCACCGGGTAGTCCGGCAGCAGGACGGTCGCGTCCTTGTTGACGTTCTCGATCAGGTTGCGCTCGTCGTAGTGATCGCGGTGCAGATGCGAGACGTAGAGGTAGTCGCAGTCGCCGAGGGCTTTCCAGTCCAGCTCGGTGTTGTCCGGGAACGGAATCCACGAGGCGAAGTAGGCGGGGTTGACCCACGGGTCGCAGAGGATGGAGCCGGCGGCGGTCTCGATGTGGAAACCGGCGTGGCCGATGCTGGTGATCTGCACGGTGGGAAGACCTTTCGGGTAGTGCAAGGCTGTGTCCTCAGCCTATCCGGGCCCGGCGACGCCGCGCCCGGGACCAAGGTCCACGGGTCGCGGACGGACCTGTGATTCCGCCCGCATCCGCGGTGGCCGTGTCGGCCGCTCGACGGTAAGGATGGAGGGGACCGGCGACCTCGAGGGAAATGGACACCGAATGCACGTGTGGGACACCCTGCTCGATCGCTCCGTGATCGCGGGCTATTCGCGACTCGGCTACGCGCTGCGCGCGGCCGGCCGCTCCGACGACGATCCCCGCCCTGGCGCGCTCGCCGGGCGCACCGTAGCGGTCACCGGCGCCACCTCGGGGATCGGGGCGGCCATCGCCGAGGGCGTGGCCGCGCTCGGCGCGCACGTGATCGTCGTGGGCCGAGACGGTGAGCGCGCGCAGCGGGTGGCCGCCGGGCTCGTCGAGCGGTTCCCGGATGCGCGGGTGAGTGTGGAGCTCGGCGACGTCTCCGACGCCGAGCAGGTGCGCGACCTGGCCGCCCGCCTGGACCGCCGCGACGTGGACGCGCTGGTGCACAACGCCGGCGTCATGCCGCCCGAGCGCACCGACTCCGCCGACGGCCACGAACTGTCGTTGGCCACGCACGTCCTGGGTCCGATCGCGCTGACCGAACTGCTGCTGCCCGCGCTGCGGCGCAGCCCGGATGCGCGCGTGGTCTTCATGTCGTCGGGCGGCATGTACACCGCGCCGCTGCCCGTCGACGACCTCGACTACCGGGACGGGCAGTACCGGGGTGCGCGCGCCTACGCCCGCTCCAAACGGATCCAGACGGCGCTGGTGCCGCTGCTGGCCGACCGCTGGGCAGCGGCCGGGGTGATGGTCGCCGGCATGCATCCGGGCTGGGTGGACACCCCCGGTGTCAGCGGATCCCTCCCGCGGTTCGCCACCCTCGCCGGACCGCTGCTGCGCGGCCCCGCCGAGGGCGCCGACACCGCCGTCTGGCTGCTGGGCACCGAGCCCGCGCCGCCGACCGGCGGTTTCTGGCACGACCGCCGCCGGCGCCCCGAGCACTACCTGCGGCGCACGCGGTTCAGCGAGGCCGAGCGTCGAGCGGTGGGCGAGCGGATCGCCCGGATCGTCGACGACGAGTACCGCTGAGCTCTCGCACGAGCTGCGCGGCACGGCGGCCGACGAAAAAACTTCGATCCGCACCCATCCGCTTGTCCCTCCGGTCCGAATGACCCATGTCACTGCTGACGGAGCCGACACCTCGCCGGCGCCACTCACAAGGGAGTTCGAACCATGGGTACTCGTACGACGACCACCGCCAAGACCGGAGCCCTGACCAAGATCGCCGTGGTGGGCTGTTCGCTCGCCGTCGCCGTGGCGATGACCGCTTGCTCCAGCGACGACTCGACCACCAGCTCGCCGAGCACCACCATGTCCACCGGGATGATGACCGACATGACCTCGGCCGACGGCTCCACCGCCCCGGCCGGGCTGATCGGCGCCGGCTGCGCCGACTACGCCGCGCAGGTGCCCACCGGGCCCGGCTCGCTCGACCAGATGGCCACCGAGAAGCTCGGTGTCGCCGTCGCGAACAACCCCATGCTGACCACGCTCGCCGCGGCCGTCTCCGGCAAGCTCAACCCCGACGTCAACCTCGTCGACACGCTCAACAGCGGCGAGTTCACCGTCTTCGCTCCGGTGGACTCGGCCTTCGCGCAGGTTCCCGCCAGCACCCTGGACGCTCTCAAGACCGACACCGAGGGCCTCACCGCGCTGCTGACCTACCACGTGGTTCCCGGCCAGGCCGGCCCGGACAAGGTGACCGGTGAGCACAAGACGGTGGAGGGCAGCATGCTCACCGTGACCGGCAGCGGCGACGACACCAAGGTGAACGGTGCGGGCGTCATCTGCGGCGGTGTGAAGACGGCCAACGCCACCGTCTACTTGATCGACCAGGTCCTGATGCCGCCGGCCGATCAGAACTGACCGCCCCGACCTCGATCAAGCGCTCGTCGACGACGGTGCCCGACCCTCGCGTCGTGCACCGTCGTCGACGAGCATCGCACGGACACCGACAACGCGAAGGAAGAGACCATGACACGCAGAGCTCGTCGAACCTGGGCCGCCGCGATGTGCGCGCTGGCGTTGGCCACGGGCGCCGGCGCGGGCGCGGCGGTCGCCGCCCCGTCGGGCGGCGGACCGGCACCGGTGCCTCGGGTGGAACTGGACCGCTATCTGGGCACCTGGCATCAGCTGGCGGCGGTACCCGCGCCGTTCAACCTCGTGTGCGCGCGGGACACCACGGCGCGGTACTCGGCGACCGACGACGGCGAGGTGGGCGTGCGCAACTCGTGCACCACCTGGGCCGGCACCCCCAACACCATCACCGGGCGGGCGACGGTGCTGGACCGGAAGACCGGCGCGCAGCTGCGCGTCCGCTTCCCGGGCGTCCCGAACTGGGGGCAGTCCGAGAAGGTGCCCAACTACATCGTGGTGGGCCTGGATCCGGACTACGAGTGGGCGGTGGTGACCGATCCCAGCCGCCGGTCGGGTTTCGTGCTCGCGCGCACCCCGGCACTCGAGCGCGCCGACTGGACGGCGGTGCGCGCGGCCATCGCGGCCGCCGGCCAGTCGGACTGCACCTATCTCACCTCCCCGACCACCGGCGGGCTCAGCGGCATCGCGCCGCTGTGCACGACGCCGCGGTAGGGGGACGGCCTCAGGCCCTGCCCAGCTGGTGATCGAGGCATTCGGTGAGGGTCGGTCGCCGGAACCGGTGGCCGTGGGCGGTGAGCACCTCCGGGAACACGGCCTGATCGGCGAGCGCCAACTCGCGGGCACCCTGGCGACCGAGCAGCAGCCGCGGGCCCCACTCGGGGACCGGCAGCAGCGCGGGACGATGCAGGACGTGCGCCAGGGTGTCCGCGTACTCGTTGGCGCTCGCCGGTTGCGGTGCGACGGCGTTCACCGGTCCGCGCAGCCGGTCGTCGTACAGGGCGCGGTGGTAGACATCGATCAGGTCGTCCAGATCGATCCAGCTCAACACCTGGCGGCCGTTGCCCAGCCGTCCGCCCAGCCCGGCGGCGAAGATCGGCCGCTGCAACTGCAGGGTGCCGCCCAGCGGGCTCTGCACGATGCCGGTGCGCACCTGCACCGTCCGCAGCCCCGCGTCGGTGGCCGGTGCGGTCGCCGCTTCCCACTCGCTCACCACTCCGGCCAGGAAGTCGTGGCCGGCTCGCGCCTGTTCGTCGAGCTCCTCGCCGGGGCGGTCGTGCCCGTAGAAGCCGATCGCCGAGGCGCTGACGAAGGTGAGTCCGCCCTCGTCCGCGGCCCGCTCGGCCAGTCGCTGCGTCGGACCCACCCGACTGTCCCGGATCTGCGACCGGTGCCGGTCGGTGAAGCGGCCCGCGATCGGGGCTCCGGCCAGATGGATCACGGCGTCCACGCCGCGGAGCACATCGACGGCCGGGGCCTCCGGATCCCAGGTCCGCTCGTCCGGGCCGTCGGCGGGTCGGCGGACGAGACGGATGACGCGGTGGCCGCCGGTGGTGAGGAAGGCGCAGAGCTGCGTGCCCACCATGCCGGACGCGCCGGTGACCGCGATGGTTTGCGCCTCGAACCCGGCCGCCGCGGCCTGTGCATGCCGCGCCAGATCGTCGGCCACTTGACGATGGCGGAAGCGGAACGTCGAACGCAGGGCGGCGGCCGGCACCGCGGTGGTGACCCGATCGGTCATCCGCGTGCGTGCGGGCGTTTCCGGCGTGAACTCGTGTTCGTGGCGCCAGGTGCCCGATAGGGCGGCGGGAGCGGTGCGCGCGTCGACGGTGATCCGTTCGTCCACGAAGCGATACGGGGGCCGGTAGTCGTCGATCCGATGCTGCGCGCACCAGCGCAGACCGCCCGGCAGACCCAGCAGCGCCCGACCGTCGGCCAGCGACGAGGCCTCGCGCAGCGCGCGCATCGGCTGCCACGGCGGCAGCAGCCGGAGCAGGGCGCCCGGGCGGGCATGCCAGGCGAAGACCTCCTCGCACGGCGCGTCGACGGTACTCGAGTAGCTGATGCTCATGGTGGGACATCCTTTCCGTACGACCACGGTGACAGGTCGGCTCGTCCAGTCATTCGGAACGGCCGCGCACCCGGATGGCGAACGCGGACCCATCCGGGGACGCCGCGGCTCCGAATGCCGGTCGTGATGAATCAACGACTGGCATCGGGATCCGGACGCGTCGCGGTGATCGGCAGCGGCGTGAGCGGTCTGACCTCGGCGTTCCTGCTGGCGCAGCGGCACGAGGTGACCTTGTTCGAGGCCGACGACCGGCTCGGCGGGCACGCGCACACGCATCTCGTCGACACCCCGGACGGCGCGCGGGTGGCCGTCGACACGGCCTTCCTGGTGCACAACGATCGGACGTACCCCACCCTGCTGCGCCTGTTCGGTCACCTCGGCATCGCCACCGCGGCCACCGACATGTCGATGTCGGTGCGGTCGGAACTGACCGGCCTGGAGTACGCCGGAGCGCGGGGCGCGGCCGGACTGTTCCCTTCGTGGCGCAACCTCACCCGCGGTCGTTACCTGCGGATGCTCGTGGAGGTGAAGCGCTTCCACGGCCTCGCGCAGGCCGTGCTCGACGACCCGGCCGACGACGAACCCCTCGGGGTCTTCGTCGAGCGCAGCGGCCTGTCGACCTACTTCCGCGAGAACTTCCTGCTGCCCCTCGTGGCCGCGGTGTGGTCGTGCGATGCCGACGACGCCGAGCGGTATCCGGCGCGGTATCTGTTCGAGTTCCTCGACCACCACGGGATGCTCTCGGTCTTCGGGTCGCCGCAGTGGCGGACGGTCACGGGCGGTTCGGCGGTGTACGTGGACGCGGTGGCCGCGTACGTCGAGGACCACGGCGGGCGAGTCGTGCGCGGCACCCCGGTGAGCGACCTGCGCGAGACCGGCGACGGCGTCGAGCTGACCGCGGGCGGTGCGCGGCAGCGGTTCGACGCCGCCGTCGTGGCGACCCACTCCGGCCAAGCCCTGGCCCTGCTCGGTGCGCCGTCGGCACTCCAGCGCGCCGTCCTCGGCGATCTGCGGTACGCGGCCAAGCCCGCCGTGCTGCACACCGACGAAACCCTGCTGCCCAGGGCGCGCGCGGCGCGGGCCTCGTGGAACTACCAGATTCGCGACGACGGCACGCAGGTCGCGGTGACCTACGACCTGACCCGGCTCATGCGTCTGCCGCACGGGCCGGAGGTTCCGGGGCGCCCGCGGCACCTGCTCACCATGGGGCGCACCGACCTGGTGGATCCGAGCACGGTGCTGGCGTCGATGACCTACGAGCACCCGATCTACGACCTGGCGTCGGTGGCGGCGCAGCGGCGCCTGCCGGAGATCGACACCCCCGCGATCGCCTTCGCCGGGGCGTACCACGGGTGGGGCTTTCACGAGGACGGCGCCGCCTCCGGGCTCCGCGCCGCGCGGCGCTTCGGCGGCGTGTGGCCCGACGAGCGGGCCGACCGGCCGGCGGCGGTGCCGCGATGACCGCCCCGGTGCCGTCCCTGGTGTACACGCGCATCCATCACGCCCGCCGCGCGCCGGTGGAGCACGCCTTCGCCTACCGGAGCCTGACCTGGCTGGTGGACGTCGACGATCTTCCGGTGCTGCCGCGCGGCCTGCGGTGGGCCGCCCGCTTCCGCGCCGACGACCACTTTCCGGAGGAGAGCTGGCCGGGGCAGACCCTGCGGGGTCGGCTCGACGCCCATCTGGCCGACGTCGGCGCGCCGGCGATCGACGGCCGGGTCACCGCGCTGCTGTCGCCGCGGGTGGCCGGCTACGTGTTCAATCCGCTGTCGGTGTTCTGGTGCCACGACCGGGTCGGACGGCTGCGCTGCGTGATCGCCGAGGTGCACAACACCTACGGCGGCCGGCACTGCTACCTGGTGTATCCGGACGTGCGCGGTCGCGCCGAGGTGGACAAGCAGTTCTACGTCTCCCCGTTCAACGACGTCTCCGGCCGCTACCGGCTGGCCGTACCCGAACCGGATGCCGCCGGGCGGGTGCGCGTGGCCATCGCTTTGGATCGCCCGGGACAGCCGCCGTTCACCGCGACGCTGCGCGGTGCGGCCCGGCCCGCGACCACGCGCGCGGTGCTGCGCGCGCAACTGCGGGCGCCGTTGGCCCCGTGGCTCGTAGCGCTGCGCATCCGCGTTCACGGCATCCGGCTGTGGGCGCGCGGCCTGCACATTCACCCCAGACCCCGACCGTCGGTACCGACGAGGAAAGGACATGTTCGATGACCGTCACCGACTGCTGCGATCACACCGAGGTGCGCGTCGATGCCACCGCCTGGCCGGATGTGGCGCTGCCGCGCGGCGGCAAGCTGCGCGGCGCGGCGGCAGGCTGGCTGTTCGCGATGGCGACCCGTCGTCTGCCGCTCTCGATCGAATACCCGTCCCGGGCTCGCGGGCCCCGTCGCGATACCCGGCGAGCTGCCGGAGAAGTGTTGCCGCGCATGATCATTCGCGATCCGGATGCGCTCTTCCGGCGGGTGGGCGCCGACGGTTTGATCGGATTCGGGGAGGCCTTCATGGCCGGCGACTGGACCACCGACGACCTGGTCGGGGTGCTCACGCCCTTCGCCGAACGGGTCGCCGAGCTGGTGCCCGCCCCGTTGCAGCGCCTGCGCACGCTGGTGCTGCCCGGGCATCCCGACGACGAGCAGAACACCGTCGCCAACACCCGGTCGAACATCTCGCGGCACTACGACCTGTCCAACGACCTGTTCGCGGCCTTCCTGGACGAGACCCTGAGCTATTCCAGCGCCTACTTCGGCACCGACGAGGCCGCCGAGAGGGCGGACTGGGACGATCTGGCCGCGGCACAGCGGGCCAAGATCGACCGCCTGCTCGATCAGGCGGGGGTGGGACCGGGCACCCGGCTGCTGGAGATCGGCACCGGCTGGGGCGAGCTGTGTCTGCGGGCCGCCGAACGTGGAGCGCAGGTGCGGTCGCTGACCCTGTCGAGCGAGCAGCGGGAGCTGGCGCTGACCCGGATCGCCGAGGCCGGCCACGCCGAGCGGGTCCGCGTGGACCTGCTCGACTATCGCCTGGTCGACGGCGAATACGACGCCGTGGTGTCGGTGGAGATGCTCGAGGCGGTGGGCCGCGAGTACTGGCCGGAGTACTTCCGCACCGTCCAGCGGGTACTCGCTCCCGGCGGTCGGGCGGCGATCCAGGTGATCACCATGCCGCACGAGCGCATGCTCGCCTCCGGGTCGACGTACACCTGGGTGCACAAGTACATCTTCCCGGGCGGCTGCCTACCGTCGATCGAGGCCTTGCGGGAGGTGGTGGCCACCGCGACGGATCTGACGGTGACCGACGAACTGGCGCTGGGCCGCCACTACGCGCGCACGCTGCGGCTGTGGCGCGAGCGGTTCCGTGCGCAGTCCGCACTGATCGGGCGTCTCGGCTTCGACGCGGTCTTCGAACGCATGTGGACCTTCTATCTGGCGTACTCCGAGGCGGGTTTTCGCGCGGGCTACCTTGACGTCTATCAGCTGCGTCTGGACAAGCCCGCCGTCGCCGCGCCGCCGGACTAGTCATGACCGCGGTGCTCGGGGCGGCTAGGCTGGCAGTCGATGAAGACGCCCGCAGCCCCGAGAATGGGCCCCCGGAGAGAGAGTCGGACGTGACCGCCGACGTCGCCGGCCTCGAGGACCTGCTGTCCCGGGTGGCCGACGGCGACCGCGGCGCGTTCGCGGAGCTGTACGACCGGACCAGCGCCCGCGTTTACGGGATGGTCATGCGGGTGCTCCGCGACCGGGGCTACAGCGAAGAGGTCACCCAAGAGGTGTACCTGCAGGTGTGGCGGGAGGCGGGCAGCTTCCGCGCCGAGCGTGGCAGCCCGCTGTCATGGCTGCTCACCATCGGGCACCGTCGTGCCGTGGATCGGGTGCGCGCCGAGTCGTCGGCGTCGGATCGGGAATCGCGGTACGGACGCGCTGCGTACGTGGGCGAGACCGACGGCGTGGAGTACGAGGTGCTCACGCGGGAGGAGGCGCGGCGCGCCCGGGACTGCTTCGAGACGCTGACCGACCTGCAGGTCGAGGCGGTCAGCCTGGCCTACTACGACGGGCTGACCTACCGCGAGGTCGCCGACCGGCTCACGGTGGCCCTGCCCACGGTGAAGAGTCGGATTCGCGACGGACTCAAGAGGTTGAGGGGGTGTTTGGGCGGTGATCGATGACTCCGACCTGCACGAACTCGCCGCGGTGTTCGCGCTGGATGCGCTCGACGACGTCGAACGCGCCCGCCTGCTGCGATCGCTTCGCGAGGCCTCGGACGCCGAGCGCGCCGACTTCGACGCCGAGGTCGCCGCGATCCGCGAGGCGATGGCCGACCTCAGCGCGACGACGGCCCTGACCCCGCCGCCCGCCCTGCGGGCGCGGGTGCTCGACGCCGTCGACGCCCGGCCCGCGCGGACCGAGGCGTCCGACCGGAACCGACTGCGGCTGTTCGCCGCGGCCGCGGCGGCGGCCGTGCTGCTCGGGGCCGGCGGCGTGGTGCTGGGCTACACGCTCGGCGGCGACGCGGAACCGGTGAATCAGACCACGGCCGAGCAGGTCTTCGCCGCACCGGATGTGCGCACGACCAGCGGCGAGGTGGCCGGCGGTCGGGCGACCATCACGTACTCGCCTGCGGCCGGGGAGGGCATTCTGGTGATGAATCAGGTTCCACAGCCCGCACCGGGCACCATCTATCAGATGTGGCTGGACGGCCCGGGCGGTCCGCGACTGGCCGGCACCATGTCCGATGCCGACGTCGCGCCGTCGACCACCGCGACCCTGCACGACATGGGCGGCGCCACCGCGGTCACCTTCACCGTCGGCGATGCCGCCACGCCGGACAAGATGATCGGCGAGCCCGTCGCCCGGCTCCCGCTGTCGTGACGCCCGGCTAGGCTGACGAGTATGGAACCCGTATACGACACGGTGATCGGCGCGGCACGCACGCTGTGGCTGGCCCAGGGCCTCAAGTTCAAGATCTCCGGCGTCGAGAACGTGCCGGTGAGCGGGCCGGGCGTGGTGGCGATCAACCACACCGGCTACCTCGACTTCACCCTCGCGGGCATCCCCGCGCACCTTCAGGGGCGGCGCAAGGTTCGCTTCATGGCGAAGAAGGAAGTCTTCGACAACGCGATCGGCGGCCCCATCATGCGGGCCCTGCGGCACATTCCGGTGGACCGCGGCAACGGTGCCGAGAGCTACCAGACGGCCGTCGACTACCTGCGCAGCGGCGAACTGGTGGGCGTCTATCCCGAGGCGACGATCAGCCGGAGTTTCGAGATCAAGGCGTTCAAGTCCGGCGCGGCGCGCATGGCCCTCGATTCCGGGGCTCCGATCATCCCGACGGTGATCTGGGGTGCCCAGCGCATCTGGACCAAGGGGCACCCGAAGGCGCTGGGCCGGAACAACTTCAAGATCGCGATCGGCGTCGCCGAGCCGATTCTGCCCAACGGCTCCGCCGAGGAGATCACCGCGCAGTTGCACGCCTCGATGTCGGCCAAGTTGCTGGAGCTGCAGGACATGTATGCGCAGTGGAATGGTCCGTACCCGGCCGGCGAGTTCTGGGTGCCGGCCCGCTTGGGCGGCGGTGCGCCGACCCTGGCCGAGGCCGACGCCATGGACGCCGCCGATGCCGCTGCCAAAGCCGCCAAGCGCGCCGCGGGTGAGCAGAGCGCCGGAGACGCCTGACGCTGCGGGGCAGTATGGAACCGGTCTATCGGACGCTGCAGCTCATCGCCGGTGCGCTGGTGCGGGCCCAGGGTGTGCGCCGTCGCTATCGAGGACTGGAGAACATCCCCGCCACCGGTGGTTTCGTGCTGGTCCTGAACCACAACAGCTACACCGACTTCCTCGCACCCGGCCTGGGCTTGACCCGGGTGGGGCGGCGCGGACGGTTCCTGGCCAAGTCCGAGCTGACCGACAACGCCATGATGCGGTTCCTGGTGAAGCACACGCGGTCGGTCCCGGTGGATCGTTCGGCGGGGGCCCGGGCCTATCGGACGGCCGTCGACACGCTGCAGGCCGGTCACGCGATCGTGGTGTATCCGGAGGCCACTATCAGCCGCAGCTTCGAGCTGAAGGAGTTCAAGTCCGGGGCGGTGCGGATGGCGGCGGAGGCCGGGGTCCCGGTGGTGCCCGCGGTGCACTGGGGTGCGCAGCGGCAATGGAGCAAGGGCACCCGGCGACGCCTGGGTCATGCGCGGATCCCGGTATACGTGAGCTTCGGCGAGCCGATCGAGTACCCGGCCGCGGTGGACGTGGACCGGGCGACCGAGGAACTGCGTGCGCACATGGCGGTCATGCTGACCGACCTGCAAGAGACCTATCCCGAAGCGCCGGCCGGGGCCGACTGGCTCCCCGCGCGGCTGGGCGGATCGGCGCCGACTCCGGAGTCGGCGTTGATCATCGAAGAAGCCGAAGCGGCCGCGAAGGCGCGTCGACGCGCCGCGAAGGCCGCCGCAGACGAAAGGAAGCGTCGATGACATCGCAACCATGGGGGCCGCCGTCGCTGATCGCCTCCGACGTGGACGGAACGCTGCTCGACGACGCCGAACGCCTGACGTCGCGCACGCGGGCCGCGCTGGAACGCGCACGTGCGGCCGGGGTGGAACTGGTCTTGGCGACGGGACGGCCGCCGCGGTGGATCCCGCAGGTGGCCGATCAGCTCGCCGACTCCTCGGCCGCCGTCCGGTATGCGGTGTGCGCCAACGGCGCGATCGTCTACGACGTCGACGCCGACGAGATCCTGCATGTGAACGCCCTGGCCCCGGAGGTGCTGCGGACGTTGGCCGAGGTGATCGCCGAGCGGCTGCCCGGCGCCGGGCTCGCCGCCGAACGGGTGGGCTCGACGGGCCGGCGTCGCGGCGACGCAGCCAACCCCGAGTTCGTGGCGACCGCGGGCTACGAGCACGCCTGGCTCAATCCCGATCACGTGCAGGTGGGCGACGAGGACCTCTTCGAAGCGCCGGCGGTGAAACTCCTGGCCCGCGTGCCGGGGATGTCCTCGCGCGAGATGGCGCATCGGATCCGTCCGGCGCTGGGCGGCCTGGCCGAGGTGACGTACTCGATCGGCACCGGCCTGATCGAACTCTCCGTCCCGGACATCCACAAGGCCAGCGGCCTGGCGTGGTTGGTGGCCAACAGCGACATCGACGGGCGGGCCCCGATCGCCTTCGGCGACATGCCCAACGACATCGAGATGCTCTCGTGGGCCGGTCTGGGGGTGGCGATGGGGCACGGCGACGAGGCGGCGCTGGCCGCCGCCGACGAAGTGGCGCCACCCAACTACGAGGACGGCCTGGCGCAGGTCCTCGAGCGCTGGTTCTGACCCCGATGTCGCGACCCGTACCTCGTCTCGCCCGCGCTGCAACTCGGCGACACGAAGGATGAGTCGCGACACCCGTCTTGGGGAGGTGCGGGGGCGTCGGCGTGGGGTGTTCGAGGGGTGTTCGATAAGCGTGACCCGGTTGTGACCGTGCCGGGTTGTGTGGGTGGCCTTGTGATCACTACTGTCACATGAGTCCCAGTAATCACACGGGCCACAGACTGCAGCTGGGGTCCCGCGCGAAGAGGTAATGCAGTGCCACTGACCCGACCCGGCCGAGCCAAGAAGCGAACGATCACCTTTGCTGCCCTCGGCCTTGCGCCGTTGCTGGCAGCCGGCGGACTGGCTCTCGGCGGCGGCCAGCTGCTGCCGGAGACGGGTGTCACCTTGAGCGTGAACTCGCCGCTGACCCTGCAGGGCAAGGGCCACGGACACGGTCGCGGCATGGGCCAATGGGGCGCCTACGGCTACGCCAAACAGGGCTGGAATGCCGACAAGATCCTGCGCCACTACTACGGCAACACGACCGCGGGGAAGGTGGACAACCCCGACGTCACCGTCTCGCTCAGCGAACGGAACTCGGTGAATGTCCGCGCGGACGCCGGTGCCAAGGTAGGTGGCCAGACGGTGGCTCCCGGACAGGCAGTGCGCCTGTCCGGGGGCAACGCCACCATCACCGACGGGTGCAACGGTGCCGTCGTCAAGACGGTGCCCGCCCAATGGGTCGAACCGATCCACGCCGGGCCCAATCGGCCCGCGAACGAACTGCTCACCTTCTGCGACGGCGGCAAGTACCGCGGCGCGCTGGGCTTCGGCCCGGACGGGGTGGCCAACAAACTCAACGTCGACGACTACGTCAAGGGCGTCATTCCCAAGGAGTCGGTGCCCGCGTGGGCCGATTCTGGCGGCTTCGAGGCACTCAAGGCGCAGGCGGTGGCGGCGCGTTCCTACGTCCTGGCCGGCCTGGCGTCGGGACGCAAGATGAACAACACCCAGCAGTCGCAGGTGTACCACGGTGTGTCGGGGGAGGACCCGCGCACCAACCGGGCCGCGGATGCGACGGCGGGCCAGGTGCGGATGCGCGGCGGCAAGCCCGCCCTCACCGAGTTCTCGGCGTCCACCGGCGGCTACACCGCGGGCGGCGACTTCCCGGCGGTCCTCGACGAGGGCGATCGTGTCTCTCCGAACCACCGCTGGACCGCGACGGTCAGCCCGGGCAGCATCGCCTCGGCGTTCGGGGTCGGCGCGCTGCGCAGCTTCGAGGTGATCGAGGCCAACGGTCTCGGCGAGGGCAGCGGCCGGGTGGGCAAGGTCCGCGTGGTCGGCAGCAACCGGACCGTGGAGGCCACCGGCGACGAGGTGCGGCAGAAGCTGCAGCTCAAGTCCGACTGGTTCTCGGTGGTCGGGCAGAAGAGCATGCCGAAGATCGTCAAGCCGCCGATGGGTCCGGCCACGCCGGGTGGCGGCGGCCTGCTGGACTTCCTGGATCTGAGCCCGCTCACCTCGCTGATGTCCGGTGACCTGCCGGATCTCTCGGCCCTCGGGCTCAGCGAGTTCAGCGATGTGACCGGTCAGCTGACCCCGCTCATCGAGCAGATGATCACCGCCGGTCTGGGCATCCTCGGCGCCAAGCAGGTGGCGTTGGATCGTAGCGACAACTCGCAGGGTTCGTTGGGCACGGTGGCCAAGGATCGCAGCGACAACTCGCAGGGTTCGCTGGGCACGGTGGCCAAGGATCGCAGCGACAACTCGCAGGGATCGACGGGCACGGTGGCCAAGCCGGAACTCGTGGTCGACGGCAAGGGCATGCACGGACTGGTGCAGGTGCTGGAGAACGGCGTGATCTACTACAGTCCGCTGACCGGGGCCAAGGCGTTGCTGGGTGAGGCGTTCACCGACTTCCTCAACCGAGGCGGCCTCGCGGTCCTGGGCTTCCCGACCGCCGACGCGCTCGGCTGAGCACTTCGACGCACAACCCCTCACTCCCTCGCCCGGCATCGGGCGGGGGAGTGATCTTTCTCCGGTACCGCCCCACGCCGCGCCTTGGTCAACACTCAGGTTCGGTCGGATAACCTGAACAGTTGTGACCGATAACAGTGCCTACGACCTGATCGTGGTCGGATCCGGATTCTTCGGCCTGACCGTGGCCGAGCGGGCCGCAACCCAGCTCGGCAAGCGCGTTCTCGTCGTCGAACGACGCAACCACCTCGGTGGCAACGCCTACTCCGAAGCCGAGCCGACCACCGGCATCGAGGTGCACAAGTACGGTGCGCACCTTTTCCACACGTCCAACCAGCGGGTGTGGGACTACGTCAACCAGTTCACCTCGTTCACCGGCTACCAGCATCGCGTGTTCTGCATGCACGACGGCCAGGCCTACCAGTTCCCGATGGGTCTGGGCCTGGTGGCGCAGTTCTTCGGCCGGTACTACAGCCCCGACGAGGCGCGGGCCTTGATCGCCGAACAGGCCAGCGAGATCGCCACCGCCGACGCGACCAACCTGGAAGAGAAGGCGATCAGCCTGATCGGTCGGCCCCTGTACGAGGCGTTCATCAAGCATTACACCGCCAAGCAGTGGCAGACCGACCCGAAGAACCTGCCCGCAGGCAACATCACCCGGCTGCCGGTGCGCTACAACTTCGACAACCGCTACTTCAGCGACACCTACGAGGGTCTGCCCGTCGACGGCTACACCGCCTGGCTGGAGAACATGGCCGCCGACGAGAAGATCACCGTCCGGCTCGACACCGACTGGTTCGACGTGCGCGACGAACTGCGCACGGCCAACCCGTCCGCGCCGGTGGTCTACACCGGCCCGCTGGACCGTTACTTCGACTACGCGGCCGGCGATCTGGGCTGGCGCACCCTGGACTTCGAGCTCGAGGTCCTCGACACCGGCGACTTCCAGGGCACCCCGGTGATGAACTACAACGACGGCGACGTGCCGTTCACGCGGATCCACGAGTTCCGCCACTTCCACCCCGAGCGCACCGAGTACCCCACCGACAAGACCGTCATCATGCGCGAGTTCAGTCGGTTCGCCGGTACCGACGACGAGCCCTACTACCCGATCAACACCCCCGAGGATCGGGAACGCCTCGGCGCCTACCGCGACCTGGCCAAGACCGAGACGGCCGAGCGGGGAGTGCTCTTCGGTGGACGCCTGGGCACCTACCAGTACCTCGATATGCACATGGCCATCGCCAGTGCGCTGACCATGTTCGACAACACGCTGGCCCCGCACCTGCGTGACGGCGCGCCGCTGGCGGGTCGACCCGACGCGGACTGACGGAGCACGATAGATGAGTTCAACCGACCTTGCCGGGGCCGACAGCCGAGCGACCTCCCTGCTGCAGCGCGTGATCTTCCCCCGACCGGGTGAGCCGCTGGACGTGCGCTCGCTGTACCTGGTCGAATCCGACCGCAACGAGGCGCGCGCCCACGCCCCCGACCGCACCAGCGTGCGGCTGGGCGGCGAGTCCGAGGTCAGCTTCGCCACCTACTTCAACGCCTTCGCCGCCTCCTACTGGCGCCGCTGGACCGTCCTGAAGTCGGTGGTGCTGCGCGTTGAGGTGATCGGCAATGCGCGGGTGGATCTGTACCGGTCCAAGATCGACGGCTCGCGCATCGCCATCGGCGGCGACCTGGTGCTTCTCGATGCCGACGGGCGCGGCGTCTTCGAGTACGAGACCGACCTGGGGCCATTCGAGGACGGCGGCTGGATCTGGTTCGACGTCACCACCACCGAGGCCACCGAGATCGTGGCCGCGGGCTGGTACGCGCCCACCGAACCCCCGGAGGGGGCGGGCTCGCCCAACGTGACCGTGGGCATCCCGACCTTCAACAGGCCCACCGACGCCGTGGCCGCGCTGGCCGCGCTCACCTCGGACCCGATGGTCGACGCCGTCGTCGACGCGGTGATCATGCCGGACCAGGGCACCCGCAAGGTGGTCGACGAGCCCGGTTACACCGAGGCCGCCGCCGCTCTCGGTGATCGCTTGCACATCTTCGACCAGGGCAACCTGGGCGGTTCCGGCGGCTACTCGCGCATCATGTTCGAGGCGCTGCGGCTCACCGACAGCCCGTACGTCCTGTACATGGACGACGACATCATGATCGAGCCGGACTCGATCCTGCGCGCCCTGGCCATGTCCCGCTTCGCGAAGAAGCCGATGCTGGTCGGCGGCCAGATGTTGAACCTGCAGGACCGTAGTCACCTGCACTGCATGGGCGAGGTGATCGACCGGCACCGCTTCATGTGGACCGCGGCGCCGTTCGTCGAATACGACCACGACTTCGCCAAGTACCCGCTCAGCGATCGGGACAACTCCAAGAACCTGCACCGGCGGATCGACGTCGACGGCAACGGTTGGTGGATGTGCATGATCCCGCGCGTGGCCGCGCAGGAGATCGGTCTGCCGCTGCCGCTGTTCATCAAGTGGGACGACTGGGAGTACGCGCTGCGTGCGGACCGTGCCGGGTATCCGACGGCCACCGTCCCCGGTATCGCGATCTGGCATATGGCCTGGTCGGACAAGGACGACGCCATCGACTGGCAGGCCTACTTCCACCTGCGCAACCGGCTGGTGGTGGCCTCGCTGTACACCGACGGCCCGGTCACCGGCATCCTGAGCTCGCACGCGAAGGCCACCGCCAAGCACTTGCTGTGCCTGGAGTACTCGACGGTCGCCATCCAGAACGAGGCCATGCGGGACTTCCTGGCCGGCCCGTTCCACATCCGGGAGATCCTGCCGACCGCGCTGGGCAAGATCGCCGAGATGCGCAAGGCCTATCCCGACGCGGTGGTGCTGCCGTCGGCGGAGGATCTGCCGCGGACCACGGGCGAGGCCACGCACCTCGGGGTGAACGAGCCCACCGGCGCCGTCGCCAAGGTCAAGGCCCTGCTCGGGGCCGTGGTGAACAACGCGCGCCCGGCCGATCCGCGCCACCACGAGGTGCCGCAGGCCAACTACCCGCCGGTGGAGGCCCGATGGTTCTCGCTGGGCCGGGTGGACGGGGTGACCGTGACCACTGCGGACGGCCGCGGCGTGGTGTACCGCCAGCGCGATCGGGACAAGATGCTCGAACTCGCCAAGGAATCGGCACGCCTGCAGAAGGAACTGCGCGACCGGTTCGACGAGATGCGCGCGCAGTACCGCGCCGCACACGAGGAATTGGGCAGCAAGGAGAGTTGGGCACGTGTCTACGGAATCGACTGATCCGATGATCGACGACGCCGACCGCGCGCCGCGCGGGGAGGAGCTGATCCTCATCGGCGTGCAGGCGGCACTGGCCGGGCGTCCCGGCGTGCTGCCGGCGGCCCGCGGCCTCAGCCACCTCGGCGAACACGCCCTCGGCTGGATGGGGCTGGCCGCGGCCGGCGCTCTCGTCGCCGCCCGCGCGGGCGACGACGAGCGCAAGCGCAAGTACATCGAGGCCGGCGTCGGCGCCTTCGGCGCGCACGCGGCGTCGGTGGTCATCAAGCGCATCGTGCGGCGCCGCCGTCCGCACCACCCGCAGATCACCGTCGGCGTCAGCACACCGAGCAAGCTGAGCTTCCCGTCGAGCCACGCCACGTCGACCACCGCGGCCGCGGTTCTGCTCGGCCGCGCGGCCGGGTTGCCCCCGGCGGCGCTGCCCGCCGCGCTCGTCGCCCCCATGCTGCTGTCTCGCCTCGTACTCGGCGTCCATTACCCTTCCGATGTAGCGGCGGGTGCGCTGATCGGTGCGGCGAGCGCCGGCGCGGTGATCGCGGCAGACAAGCTTTACATCGATCGGCTCGCGCCGTCGGCGTCGAACAAGTGAGGAACAGCAGATGAGCGAGGAGCCGATCGAGGGCCCGGTCACCGGACCGCCGAAGAATCTGGCCACCGGCCTGATCAAGGCGCTGCGCCCCCGTCAGTGGGTGAAGAACGTCCTGGTGCTGGCGGCGCCGTTGGCCGCGGGCACCGACTCGCTGACCGACGCCGCCAAGATGGGCAACGTGGGCATCGCCTTCGTGGCCTTCTGCCTGGCGGCCTCGTCGATCTACCTGGTCAACGACGCGCTGGACGTGGACGCCGACCGCGCCCACCCGACCAAGCGGTTCCGCCCGATCGCCGCCGGTGTGGTCCCGGTGAACCTGGCGTACGTGCTGTCGCTGGTGCTGATGGCCGGAGCGGTGGGCATCAGCTTCCTGGCGAACTGGCAGACCGCCGCGACCATCGGCGTGTACCTGGTGGTGCAGCTCGGCTACTGCTTCGGGCTCAAGCACCAGGCCGTGGTGGACATCTGCATCGTCTCCTCGGGCTTCCTGCTGCGCGCGATCGCCGGCGGTGTGGCCGCCGACATCGATCTGTCGAGCTGGTTCCTGCTGGTGATGGCCTTCGGTTCGCTGTTCATGGCCGCGGGCAAGCGGTACGCGGAACTGCAGCTGGCCGAACGCACCGGCGCCAAGATCCGCAAGTCGCTCGAGTACTACACCACCACCTACCTGCGGTTCGTGTGGACGCTGTCGGCCACGGCCGTCGTCCTCTGCTACGGCCTGTGGGCCTTCGACGGCCAGCACAGCCAGAACGTCTGGTACGCCATCTCGATGGTGCCGTTCACCGTCGCGATCCTGCGCTACGCGGTCGACGTCGACGGCGGTTCGGCCGGCGAGCCGGAGGAGATCGCCCTGGGCGACCGGATTCTCCAGTTCCTCGCGATCGCGTGGGTCGTCTTCGTCGCGGTCGCCGTCTATGGCTGACGACGTCGACTCGCGCAGCGCGACCGACGGCGGGACCCGCCGTCGGTGGCGCGGTGACCGGCGCCTGCTGGCGCCGGGACTGAGCTGGCTCATCGGCACCGTGCTGGTCACGGTGTTCTTCGCGATCGGTGCCTGGCAGCGGCGATGGATCGCCGACGACGGCCTGATCGTGCTGCGCACGATCCGGAACCTGTACGCGGGCAACGGTCCGGTGTTCAACGCGGGCGAGCGGGTGGAGGCCAACACCTCCACCGCGTGGACCTATCTGCTGGCCTTCTGGGGCTGGGTGACCGGCGGTCAGCTGGAGTACGTGGTGCTGTGGGTGGCTCTGGTCCTCTCGGTCGCCGCGATCCCCATCGCCATGTACGGCACGGCGCGGCTGTACGGCAACCGATTCCTGGGTGCGGGTTCGGCCGCCAAGAGCATCACCCTGCTGCTGCCGCTCGGCTCGATCGTCTACATCGCCCTGCCTCCGGCCCGCGACTTCGCCACCAGCGGCCTGGAGAACGGGCTGGTGATCTTCTGGATCGCCTGCCTGTGGTGTCTGTTCCTGGCCTGGGCGATGCGCGACCGCGAACGGACCGACGTCCGCGCGAAGGCCGCCTTCCTCTTCCTAGCGTTCTTCGCCGGCCTGGCCCCGCTGATCCGTCCGGAGATCACCATCCTCGGCGGGCTGGTGCTCCTGGTGCTCTTCTGCGCCCCCATCGGCTGGCGGATGCGCGTGTCGATGGTCGTGGTGGCCGCGGCCGTCCCGGTGGGCTACCAGATCTTCCGGATGGGCTACTACGCCATCCTGGTGCCGCACCCGGCGATCGCCAAGGACGCCAGCGGCGCCAAGTGGGGTCAGGGCTTCACCTATCTGGGCAATCTCTTCGGGCCGTACACGCTGCTGCTGCCGGTGATCCTGGCGGTGCTGGTGGCCGCCGTGATCGTGGCCACGCGGGTGCGCAGCCACGATCCGGCGCAGATCGACCCGCACGCGCACATCGCCGACGACATCCCGGACATCATGGAGCCGGTCGCTTCGCGGCCACGGAACCTGGCCGCCCGGTGGGTCGACTTCCAGGCGCGGCTGCAGCAGCCGAGCACGGTGGTCATCACCGTCGCGACCGCGGGAGCGCTGCTCACGCTGTACTGGCTGCGACAGGGCGGCGACTTCATGCACGGCCGCGTCCTGCTGGCCCCGCTGTTCATCCTGTTGCTGCCGCTGATGGTGGTGCCGGCGACGATCCCGATGAGTGCGCGCTCGGCGCTGGCGCGGTGGCGCCTGGCCGCGGCCGGGTTCATCATCCTGGTGGTCGGCGGCACGGTCTGGTGGGCCGCGGCGATCTCGCAGAACGTCCTCTCCGACGCGGGCATGGACATCGGTCGCGACGGCATCGTCGACGAGCGGCGCTTCTACGTGGCCAACATGGCCAACGAGAACCCGATCACCGCCGAGGACTATCTGGACTATCCGCGAATGCGCGCCATGATGGAGCGCATCGAGGAACTCGATGGCAAGGGCGGCATCATCCTGCCCTCGGGCAACTACGACGAGTGGTACGTGGCGCAGCTGCGGAACAATCTGCCCGAGGACAAGCAGCACCAGACCACCCTGTACTTCCTGAACCTGGGCATGACGGGCATGAACGCCCCGCTCGACGTCCGGGTGATCGATCAGATGGGCCTGGCTTATCCGCTGGCGGCGCACACCGAGCGGCTGACCGACGGCCGCATCGGCCACGACAAGAATCTGCCGACGGCGTGGGTGATCGCGGAGACCGGTGGGGTGTCCGGTGGGCCCGGGTTGCCGGGCTACATCGATCCGTTGGAGGTGCGACAGGCCAATGTGGCACTTACGTGCCCCATGACGCAGGCGCGCTTCGCCTCGTACAAGGACACCTGGTCGTTCGCGCGTTTCCGGCACAATCTGCGGCAGGCCTTCGATTTCAACGGCTACCGGATCGTGCGGCAGCCGGAGTACGAGATCCTGCGGTGCGGACTGGATCCGGTCGACGTGAAGCCGAGGTGACCTGTGTCACCGAGTGGGCATTTTCTGTCTCGAAACGGTAACGTCACCCCTCGACCGCTCGATGGTATTGATAGCGAACGACTGCGCGTGTGACGCATGCGTATAGTCATTCGCCGCCGATGCCAAGCACCGACATCGTGATCCAGATCACTATTTTGGAGTGCGGCGAATGGGGCGGATAGGCTTCCGTCAATCCGGTTACGGGTGTGGCGTGTGTCAAGTCAGGGGACCTCTGGCACGGACGAGACGGATGTTGGACCTGAGAAGGGCCTGACAGCCGCGTAAGCGAAGGAAGAGAGCAGTAATGCGTGAAGCTAAGAGGAAGCCGTGGCGGGGCCGTCGCCTGACAGCGGTCCTGATCGCCGCGGCGACCACCGTCGGTCTGATCGGCACCACGGTCGGTACCGGCGAGGCCAGCGCGGCCGTCGGCAAGACCTACTGGACTGACTCCTGCGGGATGCCCACCAACGGCGCCTTCGGCAACAAGTCGATGAACCCCGGCAAGGTGAAGGTCCGCATCTGGTCCAAGCCCGGCAACCGTCGCACCGTCATCATGCTCGACGGCATGCGCGCTGAGTACGGCACCAGCGGCTGGGAGCAGCAGACCAACATCCAGCGTCTGGCCGACCGCGGCGTGAACGTGGTCGAGCCGATCGGTGGCCCGGCGAGCTTCTACACCAACTGGGATGCGCCCTCGAACTTCAACAACCAGAAGCGCACCTACAAGTGGGGCTGCGTCATCACGCGCCTGGCGCAGAACCTGCGCAAGGGCACCGCGGGTGTCCCGCGGCTCGCGACCAAGAACGGCAAGTTCGCGATCATGGGCATCTCGTCCGGCGGTAACGCCGCACTGACCCACGCCGCGCAGCGTCGCGATCTGTTCTACGCGGCCGCCTCGCTCTCGGGCTACAACTACCTGACCGCGCCGGGCATGCGCACCATGCTGCGCGTGGCCATGCTGGACGTCGCGCCGGCTCCCTGGAACGTCGATTCGATGTGGGGCCCGCCGTGGAGCCCGCGTTGGCCGCAGAACGACCCCTTCATGCTGATCAACCGGATGCACGGCCTGAAGCTGTACATCGGTTCCGGCAACGGCCTGTTCGGCAAGTACAACTACCCGCAGAACGTCGGCGACGACCTGTTCAAGGGCACCCCGCTGGAGATCCTGGCGCTGACGCAGGCGCTGGCCTTCGAGGGCGGCGCTCGCCTGCAGGGCCTGAACCCCATGACCTACTACGCCAACGGCACCCACGCGTGGGGCTACTGGCAGGACATGGTGTGGAACGCGCACAGCCGCGGGTTCTTCAACTGAGCCGGTGACCGTGGCTAAGCAACATTAGTCACACAATTCACATGCGCCACAGCGTGGCGTACGGACATCGAGGCGCTCCACGTGTACAAAAGCACGTGGAGCGCCTCGCATCGTTGTGTGGGCGATCCGCGTGAGCACAGCGAACGGGGTCCGCGATGGGCGCAGTGAAGGAGCAGGACGTGGCGATGTGGCGTAGGGCGACGAGGCGATCGGTGACCGGTCGCCGATCCCGGCTCCGGACGACCGCGGTGGCGGCCGCGACGACGGCGGCCATGCTGCTGCCCGTCGCCGGTCCGGTCGGTGCCGAGCCGTCCCCGGCGGCGCCCGCACCCGCCGATCGCCCGGCTGCCCCGGCCCCGGCCGCGCCGGCCCCCGCTCCGGCGGCTCGGGTCACCAAGACCTTCTGGTACGACAGCCATCGGGTGGCGCTGTGGGTGTTCTCCCCGGCGATGAAGCAGGAGATCCAGGTGCAGTTGCTCCTGGCGCGCGACTGGTTCTCCAAGCCGCGCGACAAGTTCCCCCAGCTGCTCACCCTCGACGGACTCCGGGCGCAGGACGATCAGAGCGGCTGGGTCCTCAACACCGACATCCAGCGCTTCTACCAGGACAAGAACGTCAACGTGGTGCTGCCGATCGGCGGCGAGTCGAGTTTCTACACCGACTGGAAAGAGCCGGACCGCGGCAAGAACTACCAGTGGGAGACCTTCCTCATCCGGGAGCTGACCCCGCTGCTGCAGGACCAGTGGCGCTCGACGGACGTGCGCGGAGTCCAGGGCCTGTCCATGGGCGGCACCGCCGCGATGATGCTGGCCGCGCGCAACCCCGGCTTCTTCAAGTTCGCCGCGTCGTACTCCGGCATCCTGCAGTTGACCTCCTACGGCATGCCCCAGGCGATTCAGTTCGCGCTGCGGGACGGCGGCGGCTACGACTCGATGAAGATGTTCGGCCCGCCCAGCGATCCGGCCTGGGCCGAGCACGACCCGTACCTGCTCGTCGACAAGCTCCGCGGCACCAGCCTGTACATCTCCTCGGGCAACGGCGTCGTCGGCCCGCACGACAGCCCCAGCGAGCTGCCGCTGCTGGCCACCAACTACTCCGGCGTCGGCCTCGAGGTGCTGGCCCGCTCCACCAGCCAGCAGTTCGCCACCAAGCTGAACAAGGAAGGCATTCCGGCGCAGGCCGTGTACCGGGCCTCCGGCACGCACACCTGGCCGTACTGGGAGTTCGAGATGAAGCAGGCCTGGCCGCAGGCCGCCAGCGCCCTGGGTCTGTCCGGTGACCGGGTCGACTGCAAGGTGGGCCCGGCGTTCAAGAAGGCCAAGCAGCTCCGCGGTCTCAACGGCTGCCTCACCGCGCAGTACCCGATTCCGGGCGGACACGCGCAGGACTTCCGCGACGGACGGATCTTCACCGGACCGGACGGTCCGAAGGTGGTTGCCGGCGCCATCGGCGGTGCCTATGTGACGGCCTTCGATCGCCTGGGGCTGCCCACGAGCGACGAGCGCACCACGCGTGACGGCAAGGTGAAGTACAACACCTTCCAGCGCGGCAAGATCACCTGGACTCCGCAGGGCGGAGCGCGGGTGGAAGCCAAGCCGTGAGTCAGGTCACCGTCGAGTGTGATAATCGGCTGAGTTTCTGCCGTGTTTATGCAGGTGAGTACCCCGCGGGGCGTTGCGACGCGGTGTGTGGAAGGTAGCCTCTCCACCATGACTGGCAAGTTCTCTCGCGGCCTTCTCGGATGCGCCGCCATCGCTGCCGCCGCGGTCACGTTGACCGCGTGCGGGGATTCGTCGACGGCGAATTCACCGCTCGATCAGGACGTCACCACGACGATGATCTCGGGCAGTGCGCCCGAATCGGGGGAGACGTCGGTGCCGCCGTCGGAGGCGGCGGCCTCGAGCAGCGCGGTCGAGGCGGCCTCCAAGGCCACCAGCACGTTGCCTGCCACCAAGCCGGAGACGCCCTCGGGCGGTGGCCAGCCGAACAGCGCCAAGCTGAGCGAGAAGGACAAGAACTACCTGGCCGCGCTCAAGCGGGACGACGTGGCCTTCCTGGGTGACGAGGACGGCAACGCCGCCCTCACCTGGGGTCACTACGTCTGCGATGCGAAGGGCAAGAAGACCGATCCGGCGATGGTCAAGATCTACGTCAGCGCCGGCCTGGGGCCGTCGGTCAAGAGTGAGAACGAGGCGGGGGCCAAGGCGGACAAGCTGATCGCCGCCGCCGAGAAGAATCTCTGCTGAGCTCGTGAAACGCCGCACTCGTCGGGTGGCGTTCGGCCTGGGTTTCCTGGCGCTCGCCGCCCTGATCCTGGTTGTCGTGCTGGTGATCTCCATGCTGTCGCCCACGCCGCCGCCCCCGCCGGGCACGCCCACCGAAACCACCGCCCCCGATCATCGGCCCAAGGCGCAGCCCGCCGACTGTCCGGACGTCCTGGTGGTCTCGATCCCCGGTACCTGGGAATCCAAGGCCAACGACGATCCGTACCGCCCCACGGCCAACCGCAACTCGCTGATGCTCCGGGTGACCAAGGCCCTGCAGGCCAAGTTCCCCCGCAGCCGGGCCGAGGTGTACACCGTGCCGTACGTGGCGCAGTTCCGGAATCCCACGGTGCTGACCGACAAGCAGCGCGACTACAACGATTCGCGCGCCCAGGGCAAGCGTCGGGCGGCCGCGAAGCTTCGCGAGACCCACGAGCAGTGCCCGCTCACCGGTTACGTCCTGATGGGCTTCTCCCAGGGCGCGGTGATCGCCGGCGACATCGCCTCCGACATCGGCAACGGGCGCGGTCCCATCCCCGAGGCCGACCAGGACCTGGTACTCGGCGTGGGCCTGATCGCCGACGGCCGTCGCGAATCGGGCCGGCAGCACGACGTCGGACCCAGCCCCGACGGTGCCGGCGCGGAGATCACGTTGGCGCCGTTCGGTTCCCTGGTGCCCGGCATCGCGATGACGGGCTCCCGCTCCGGCGGCTTCGGCACCCTCGAGGATCGGACCTATTCGATCTGCGCACCGGGAGATCTGATCTGCGATGCGCCGCGCGTGACCAACCCCCTCGCGGCGATCGGCAAGCTCGCCAACGCCGCGCAGAATCCGGTCCACGCCCTGTACGCCACCACCCGGTACTGGGCCCTCGACGGGTCCACCGCCACCCAGTGGATGTACGCCTGGGCGGCGGGGCTGATCAGTGACGCACCGCGCCCGGCGCATTCCTGAGCGACTTCCTTTCGGCGGATGCGCCGCGCCGGTTTCGTTGTGCTCACCTGCTAAGTTAACCTTTTCGTGACATTGCGATGCACAGGAAAAGGAGGATGTCGGTGACGTCAGAGCAGACTCCGAATCCGGCGACCCACACCGCCGAGGGGCTCCGCAAGTTCCGCTTCGGCGCCGGCGGGGAGGGCAACAAGGAAGAGGGCGGCGCCCGCAAGTTCGTCAAGCTGGCCCAGACCGCCGAGGAATACGGGTACGACACCTTCGCCATTCCCGATCACCTGGGCAATCAGGTGGGACCGCTGGCGGCGCTGGGGGCGCTGTCGCAGGCCACCAGCAAGATCCGGCTGGCCACCTCGGTGCTGGCGAACGGTTTCCGGCATCCGGCGATCCTGGCCAAGGAAGCGACCACCATCGACGTCCTGTCCAAGGGGCGCTTGGAACTGGGCATCGGCGCCGGGTGGATGAAGGACGAGTTCGACAAGGCGGGGATCGAGTTCGGCACACCGGCCGAACGCCTCCGCAAGCTCGACGAGGCCCTGACGATCCTGGACCGCTTGCTGCGGGGCGAGACCGTCGACTTCGACGGTGAGTTCTACACCATCCGCGGCCTCGAGGGCAGCCCGCGCCCCCGGCAGGGCCCGCGGCCGCCGATCGCCGTCGGGGGCGGCGGACCGAAGATGCTGGCGCTGGCCGCCAAACACGCCGACATCATCTCGGTGGCGACCGGCTCCACGCCCGAGGGGCTGCTGCGGCTGTCGGACATGACGATGGCCAAGACCAAGGAGCGGGTCGATCGCATCCGGCAGGCGGCGGGGGACCGCTTCGACGAGATCGAACTGAACTGGACCATCGCCACGATCGTGATCACCGACGACCGTGTCGGCACCGCCGAGATGGCGCTCAAGGCACTGGAGCAGGGCTATCCCCCGAATATCGCGCGGGACGTCGACCTCACCGTCGACGACATCCTGCAGTCGCCCTACCTGGCTTTCGGTACCTTCGAGGAGATCGCCGAACAGGTCCGCGAAGTCCGTCGTCAGACCACGATGAGCTACGTCGGGGTCTTCCCCACGCAGCTGGATGCGTTCGCACCTGTCATCCCGCTGCTACGGGAGGAGTAGAATCAGCGTGTTTGTGTGTCCCGGCTCGATGCGATACGTCGAACGGCGGGACGTGGATAGGGTGCCGATACCTTGGGGTGGCGGATCCGGCACCGATGTGAATGAGAAGACGCCGCACGTGCGGTACAGGAGTTTGTTGCAATGCTGAAGACCGAGTTCGAGGAGTTCCTCGACGAATCCGGCAACCTTCGAATCACCGAAGACGCCACCCTGGTGGACTACGTGGAGCGAAATGTCCGCGAGCAGGCCGACACCCTGGCGTACCGGTTCATCGACTACAGCCGGGAACGTGACGGCGAGGCCCAGGATCTGACCTGGGCCCAGTTCGGCAAGCGCCTGCGCGCCGTCGCCGCGCGTCTGCAGCAGGTCACCAAGCCCGGGGACCGCGTCGCGATTCTGGCACCGCAGTCGCTGGAGTACGTGATCGGCTTCTTCGCCGCCCTCTACGCGAGCAACATCGCCGTCCCGCTGTTCAGCCCGGACGAGCCGGGCCACACCGACCGCCTCAAGGGCGTGCTGGCCGACTGCGAGCCCACCGCGATCCTGACCTCCACGAAGTCGGCCGAGGCCGTGCGCGACTTCTTCGCCGATCGGCCCGCCAAGGAGCGCCCGCGCGTGATCGCCGTGGACGCCGTGCCCGATTCCGTGGGTGCGACCTGGGTCGCGCCGATCGCCGGCAAGGACCACAACCGCGACACCGTCGCCTACCTGCAGTACACCTCGGGCTCCACCCGGGTGCCGGCCGGTGTCGAGATCACCTACGAGGCCGTCGCCGCCAACTGCCTGCAGATCTACGACTGCATCGAGATCGACCGCAACTCGCGCGGTGTCACCTGGCTGCCGATGTTTCACGACATGGGTCTGCTGACGGTGATCCTGCCCGCGCTCGGCGGCAAGTACATCACCATCATGAGCCCGGCCGCCTTCGTGCGTCGCCCCGGCCGGTGGATCCGCGAACTCGCGGCCGCCGACGACCGCGCACCCACCTACGCCGCGGCTCCGAACTTCGCCTACGAGCACGCCGCCGTCCGCGGCCTGCCGGGCGAGGGCGAAGAACTGGACCTGTCGAACGTGATCGGCCTGATCAACGGGTCCGAGCCGGTCACCGTGAGCTCGATGCGCAAGTTCAACGAGGCGTTCGAGCCGTACGGTCTCTCGCCCAAGGCCATCAAGCCCTGCTACGGCATGGCCGAGGCCACCCTCTTCGTGTCCGCGACCCAGCGCGACAACGCGGCACTGATCAGCTACGTCGACCGCGAGAAGCTCAACGCCGGTGAGTTCGTGCCGGTGGCCGAGGACTCCGAGAACGCCATCGCGCAGGTCTCCTGCGGTCAGGTCGCGCTCAGCCAGTGGGCCTGCATCGTCGACGGCGACACCGCCGCCGAGCTGCCCGACGGCCGGGTGGGCGAGATCTGGTTGCACGGCCTGAACATCGGCAAGGGCTACTGGAACAAGGACGACGAGACCACCGAGACCTTCCACAACCAGCTCGCTGCGCGCCTGCCCGAGGGCAGTCACGCCGAGGGCACGGCGGCGGATGCCAAGTGGATGCGCACCGGGGACTACGGCGTGATCTACGGCGGCGAGCTGTACATCACCGGCCGCGTCAAGGACCTGGTGATCGTCGACGGTCGCAATCACTACCCGCAGGATCTGGAGGCCAGCGCGCAGGAGGCCAGCGCCAACCTGCGCCCCGGGTTCGTCGCCGCCTTCGCGGTGCCGGCCAACCAGCTGCCCCGCGAGGTCTTCGAGGGCGGCTTCTCCGGCCTGACCTTCGACGCCGACGATGCCTCCGAGCAGCTGGTGATCGTGGCCGAGCGCGGCCCGGGCCGCAAGGCCGATCCGCAGGAGATCGCCGACAACGTGCGCGCGGCCATCGCCGCCCGCCACGGTGTCATGGTGCGTGACCTGCTCCTGGTGCCCGCCGGTTCGATTCCGCGCACGTCGAGCGGCAAGATCGCTCGCCGGGCCACCAAGGCGGCCTACGTCGACGGCACTCTGCGCGGCGGATACCAGCAGACGGCCTTCCCGGACGCCGGCGAATAAATCGTGACCTTCCCGCGGACAGCCCGGTATGTCATCGACATACCGGGCTTGACGCGTACCCACCGACTTTGACGAATCAGTAGGCTGTAGAGCGATGTCTGACACTGAAAACACCGGTACCGACTCCACCGAGTCGGCGACCGAGCACCCGCAGGACGCAGGAACCCCGGAGCATGCAGGAGCCGCCGTCGCCAAGACGGACACTGCGGGCGAGACCGCCGGGGAGTTGACCGTCGAGGAACTGCGGGACTGGCTGCGCAGCTGGGTCTCCACCACCACCGGCCTGCCGGTCGAGCAGATCTCCGACGACCGGCCGATGGAGGAGTTCGGGCTCTCGTCCCGCGATGCGGTGGCCCTGGCCGCCGACGTCGAGGACCGGACCGGCGTGATCCTGACGGCCACCGCCGCCTACAACCATCCGACCATCGCGATGCTCGCCAAGCGCATCATCGAGGGCGACCCGGACGAGGGTCTCGATGTCGACGCGGACCGGTTCTGGGAACGCGAACGCGACGCCGACGACGACATCGCGATCATCGGCCTGGCCACCCGCTTCCCCAAGGCCGGGTTCACCCCGGAGTCCACCTGGGAAGCACTGATCACCGGCGTCGACGGCATCACCGATCTGCCCGAGGACCGCTGGGCCGAGTTCCGCGCCGATCCGCGTCTGGCACAGGTGATCGCCGACGCCAACGTGCACGGCGGCTACCTCGACGACGTGTCCGGCTTCGACGCCGACTTCTTCCAGATGAGCCCGCGCGAGGTCGAGATGGTCGACCCGCAGCAGCGGCTGGTCCTGGAGCTGACGTGGGAGGCGCTGGAGAACGCGCACCTGCCGGCCAGCGACCTCAAGGGTGCGCCGGTCGGTGTCTTCCTGGGCACCTCGACCAACGACTACCAGATGCTGGCCACCATGGGTCTGGGTGAGGGCGCCAGCGAGACCGCCGCCTACGCGCTGACCGGTACCGCGACGTCGATCGTCGCCAACCGCGTCTCCTACTTCTTCGACTTCCGCGGGCCGTCGATCGCGGTGGACACCGCGTGCTCGTCGTCGCTGGTGGCCGTGCACCAGGCGGTGCGCAGCCTGCGCAGCGGGGAGACCGAGGTGGCCCTGGCCGGCGGCGTCAACATGATCGTCACCCCGGCGGTGACCCTCGGCTTCGACAGCATCGGTGCGCAGGCGCCGAACGGCAAGATCAAGGCCTTCTCCTCGGACGCGGACGGCATGATCCGCGCCGAGGGCGGCGGCGTGTTCGTCCTCAAGCGGCTGTCCGCGGCCCGCGCGGACGGCGACCAGGTGCTCGCGGTGATCGCCGGCAGCGCCGTGAACTCCGACGGCCGCTCCAACGGCATCTTCGCGCCCAACCCGGACGCCCAGGTGGACGTGCTGCGCGCTGCGTACGCCGATGCGGCGATCGATCCGCGCACCGTGGACTACATCGAGGCGCACGGCACCGGCACCGTGCTCGGCGACCCGATCGAGGCAGACGCCCTCGGGCGCGTGGTGGGACGCGGTCGCACGCCCGACGCCCCCGCGCTGCTGGGCTCGGCCAAGACCAACTACGGCCACATGGAGTCGGCGGCCGGTGCGGGTGCACTCGCCAAGGTGGTGCTCTCGCTCCAGCACGATCAGATTCCGGCCTCGCTCAACTACGTGGGACCGAACCCGTACATCCAGTTCGAGGCCACCAACCTGAAGGTGACCGCCGAGAACACCGCGTGGCCGCGGTACTCCGGGCACGCGATCGCCGGTCTGTCCGGCTTCGGTTTCGGCGGCACCAACGCCCACGTCGTGGTGCGCGAGGTGACCCCGGACGATCTGCGCCCCGCCGCCGTCGCGGCACCGGCAGCGGTCGTCGAGACGACGGTGCCGGAGGACGACTTCGACGACGAGGAGGACTTCCTCACCGAGGCCGAGCGGGCGGTGCTCGCCGCGCAGGCCAAGAAGGCCGAGCCCGCGGTCGAGACCGCGGCGGAGGTCGATCCGGCGGAAGGCTTCGCTCCGGTCGCCGCCGACGGCTCGGTGGTGCCGCTGGTGATCAGCGGTTTCCTGCCGTCGCGTCGCCGTCGGGCCGCCGCCGAACTGGCCGCGTGGCTGCAGACCGAGGAGGGCGCCGCCACGCCGCTGGTGGAGATCGGCCGCACGCTGGCGCGACGCAATCACGGGCGCACCCGCTCGGTGATCATGGCGCGCAGCCATGCCGACGCGCTCAAGGGCGCCACCGCCGTCGCCGAGGGCAAGTCCGCCCCGTTCGTCTTCACCTCCGATTCGCCCGACGCGACCTCGGCGGTCTGGCTGCTCAGCGGCTTCGGCTCGCAGCACCGGAAGATGGCCAAGCAGCTCTACACCGACAATCCGGTCTTCGCCAAGTACGTCGACCGGGTCGACGAGCACATCCAGAACGAGCTGGGCTACTCGATCGCCGAGATCTTCCTCGACGACGAACAGACCTATGCCATCGAGACCTCGCAGATCGGCATTTACACCATTCAGGTGGCGCTGGCCGACACCATGCGGCACTACGGCGCCGAGCCGGGCGTTCTGGTGCCCCACTCCATGGGCGAGGCCTCGGCGGCCTACATCAGCGGCGGTTTGTCGCTGGCCGACGCCACCCGCGTCATCTGCCAGCGCTCGCGGCTCATGGGCGAGGGCGAGTCGATGCTGGTGGGCGACGACATTCGCCTGATGGCACTGGTCGAGTACAGCGCGGAGGACATCAACGACGTCCTCGTCGACTTCCCCGATCTGGAGATCTGCGTCTACGCCGCACCCACGCACACCGTGATCGGCGGCCCCGAGCCGCAGGTCGACGCGATCGTGGCGCGCGCCGAGGCCGAGGGCAAGCTCGGCCGCAAGCTGGCCACCAAGGGTGCCAGCCACACCTCGCAGATGGACCCGATCCTCGGTGAGCTCGCCTACGAGCTCACCGGCATTGCGGCGTTGCCGCCGACCACCGGCTTCTACAGCTCGGTCGATCGCGAGGTCTTCTACCGTCCCGGCTCCGAGCCGGTGCACACCATCGAGTACTTCACCAAGGGGCTGCGGCACAGCGTCTGGTTCGCCCAGGCGATCGAGAAGGCCGTGGCCAACGGCCACCGCACCTTCATCGAGCTGGCGCCCAACCCTGCGGTCCTGATCTCGGTCGCGGCGGCCGCCTTCGGCGCCGGTATCCACAACGCCGAGCTCATCGAGACGCTGCGGCGCAAGGAAGACGAGAACGTCGGCCTGCTCACCGCGCTGATGAAGCTGTGGGTGCACGGGCATCCGGTGGAGGTGGGCGCGCTGTTCGGTGTCGGCCAGGAGCTGCCGTACGCGAACGTGCCCCGGACCAGTTTCGAGCGCAAGCACTACTGGCTCACCGCCACGGTCAACAGCGGATCCGGCCTGACCGTGATGCCGGGCGCGCACGTCGCGCTGCCCGACGGCCGGCACGCCTTCGAGGTGGCCGCGACCGTCGTGACCGATCCGCGCGAGCTGGTCCTGGCCGCCGCCAAGCAGGTGCTGACCGAGCCGGCCGTCGTCGCCGCCGACGCCTACGGTGAGCTGCCCGCCGAGGGCACGTTGACCACCGTCTACACCCGGCACCCGGGTGGCGGCGCGCTGTCGATCTTCGCCGACGCCGACCACGGTCACGCGCTGCTGTTCGAGGCCTCGGTCACCGGTGGCCGCGTCGCCGGTGCCGTCGCGCCCGTCGCGGCTCCGGCACCGGTCGCCGCGTCGCCCGCGGGTGAGTCGACCGGACCGGTGGTGGTCGAGGACGAGGTCATCGACACCATCGGCGACCGGTGGACACCGGAATCCGGCCAGACCGTCGAGCAGCGGCTCGCCGTGATCGTCGGCGAGTCGATGGGCTACGACCCGGACGACTTGCCGCGCGAGGTGCCGCTGATCGAGCTGGGGCTGGACTCGCTGATGGCGGTCCGGATCAAGAACCGCGTGGAATACGAGTTCGAGATCCCACAGCTGCAGTTGCAGGCGATGCGGCAGGCCAACCTCGCCGACGTCACCAAGTTCGTCACCTTCGCGGTGGAGAACCGGGATCAGGTGGATCTGCTGGCCACCGGTGCCGGCGACGGCCAGGAACTCGACACCGCCGCGCTGAGCGCGCTGATCGACGAGGCCAACGCTCGCAAGGCCGCGGCCACGGCTGTCGAGCCCGTCGCGGAACAGGCTCCGCCGGAGGAGGCCGACCAGGAGGAGGCCCCCGTCGCGGAGGCTTCCGCTCCGGAAGCACCCGCCGCACCTGCGGCGGCAGCGCCGGCCGCGCCCACCCCGACGGCAGAGACGGCCGACCTGACCGATCAGGCGCAGGTGGCCGCGGCCGCCGGTGCCGACGTCCCGCCGCGGGATGCGGCCGAACGCCTTACCTTCGGTGCCTACGCCGTGGTGACCGGCAAGTCGGCGGGCGGCGTGTTCAACAAGCTGCCGGTGCTCGACGAAGAGGCCGCGCAGAAGCTGACCGACCGGTTGAACGACCGCACCGGCGGCGACATCGACGTGGAAGACATCCTCGATGCGGAAACCATCGAGGACATGAGCGAGTACGTGCGCCGCCACATGGAGGCCGCCGCCGACGTGGACGGCTTCGTCCGCTACCTGCGAGTGCCGACCAGCCCCGGCGGCGAACGTCAGCATCGCTTCGACACCACCGCGGGCGACCCGATGCCGATGCTGGTCTTCCACCCGGCGGGCGGCAACACGTCCGCCTACGAGGCGCTGCTCAAGCGCCTGCCCGAGGATCAGCCGGTGATCGGTTTCGACCGCGTCGAAGGCTCCATCGAAGAGCGGGTGCACCAGTACCTGCCCAAGCTCCGCGAGATTGCGCCGCACGGCCCGTACGTGCTGGTCGGCTGGTCGCTGGGCGGCGTGCTCGCCTACGGCGCCGCGCAGGTGCTGCGGGAGGCCGGCGAGGAGATCGCCTTCGTGGGCCTGATCGACGTCGTCCGTCCCCGCGAGGATGTGATCGAGACACCGGAGACCAAGCGCGCCCGCCTGGAGCGCTGGAAGGACTTCGCAGTCAAGACCTACGACCTGGACGAGGACGTGCCGCTTCCGATGGATCGTCTCGTCGAGGCCGACGACGACGAGCAGTTCGCGATCATCATGGAGATGATGGCGATGTCGGGCACCAAGATCCCCGGCGGCATCATCGAGCACCAGCGGACGTCGTTCCTCGACAACCGCGCGCTCACCAACATCGCCCCGACCCCGTACGCGGGCAAGGTGGTGCTCTACCGCGCCGACAAGATGCACGACGGCGCCATCGAACTCGAACCGCAGTGGGCCGAGATCGACGAGGACGGTCGCTGGGGCGAGGTGGTGGAGGATCTGGAGATCGTGCACATCGGCGGCGACCACCTGTCGATCGTCGACGAGCCCTACGTGGCGAAGGTCGGCGCCGATCTGACCAGTCGGATCGCGCAAGTGAATCAGAAGGAGTCCTGACCGTGACGACCGAACACACCACCGCGGGTAAGCTCGCCGAGCTGCGCGAGAAGCTGGCGCTGGCGCAGGAACCGGGCGGAGCGAAGGCCATCGCCAAGCGTGAGGCCAAGGGCATCGGCTCCCCGCGGGAGCGGCTGGAGATGCTGTTCGATCCGGGAACGTTCGTGGAGGTCGGCGGGCTGGCCAAGATGGCCGGTGCCGCGGACAGCGGCTACGGCGACGGGGTGGTGACCGGGCACGGCCTGGTCCACGGTCGTCCGGTGGCCGCGTTCAGCCACGACCAGAGCGTGCTCGGCGGCACCGTCGGCGAGATGTTCGGCCGCAAGGTGGCCAACCTGATGGAGTGGGCGGGCAAGCTCGGCTGCCCGATGGTCGGCATCAACGACTCGGCCGGCGCCCGCATCCAGGACGCGGTCACCTCGCTGGCTTGGTATGCCGAGATGGGCCGCCGCAACGACCTGCTCTCGGGTCTGTCGCCGCAGGTGTCGGTGATCCTCGGCAAATGCGCAGGCGGTGCGGTGTACACGCCGGCCAACACCGACGTGCTCGTCGGCGTCGAGGACAAGAGCTACATGTTCGTCACCGGCCCGGACATCCTCCGGGCGGTCAACGGCGAAGAGGTCTCGGCCGAGGACCTCGGCAGTGCTCACAACCAGGCGCGCTGGGGCAACATCCACCACGTGGCCCCGGACGAGAAGGCCGCCTTCGAGTGGGTGCGCGAGTACCTGCAGTACATGCCGATGACCTGCCACGAGCAGCCGCCGGTGATCAACCCCGGCCTGGAGCCGGAGATCACCGAGTCCGATCTCGGGCTCAACGCCTTCATGCCCGACAACGACAATGCCGGCTACGACATGCACGACTTGATCGTGCGCTTGTTCGACGACGGCGCTTTCCATGAGGTCGCCGAGCTCTTCGCGCCGAACATCATCACCGGCTTCGCGCGCGTGGACGGCCGCAGCGTGGGCGTCGTCGCCAATCAGCCCGCGGTGATGGCGGGGACCTTGGACACCGACGCGTCCGAGAAGGCCACCCGCTTCGTGCGGATCTGCAACGCCTACAACATCCCGCTGATCTTCCTGGTGGACACGCCGGGGATCCTGCCCGGCGTGGTGGAAGAGGCCAAGGGCACCATCCGGCGCTCGGGCAAGTTCCTCTACGCCTACGTGGAGGCCGACGTCCCCAAGATCACCGTGGTGCTGCGCAAGGCCTACGGCGGTGCGTACGCGGTGATGGGCTGCAAGCAGCTCGGCGCCGACATCAACTTCGCGTGGCCGTCGGCCAAGATCGCGGTGATGGGCGCCGAGTCGGCCGCGGTGATCCTGACCCGGCACCAAACCGAGGGGTTGTCCGCGGCCGACGCCGACAAGGTGCGGCAGGACTTCATCACGTTCTACAACGCGATGATGGCTACCCCGTACCTGGCGGCCGAGCGCGGCTACATCGACGCGGTGATCGAGCCGGCCGAGACGCGGCTGCAACTGCGCAAGGCCTTGGCTCAGCTGCAGGACAAGAAGGTGCTGCGCGTGCCGCGCAAGCACTACCTGATGCCGATCTGACCGCTACCGACGTGATGGCCCGGGACAACTAGCGCATTCCGGGGTCGGATCGACGCCGTCCGGCTGGAAAGTGTTGAAAATCAGGGGGTCCGCGGGCAATATGTCCGCGGACCCCCCGCTTTTCAGCACTCTTCAACGCGCTGGGTGTCGAGTCCACGGGGTCGAGTCCACGGTGGCGTCCGGCCCTACTTGCGTGAGTGCGATCCGATCACCGGAGGCCGCCCGCCGATGAGCCGCCTGCTACCGACGTGATGGCCGGGTACATCTAGCTGACGGCCGTCCCGAACAGCGTGCCGATGCCGTAGGTCACGCCCATGGCCAACGCGCCGCCGATCATCACCCGCATGGTGGGCCGCAGCGGCTTCGCGCCGCCGAGCAGCGCGCCGACGGTGCCGGTGAGCGCTAGCGCGACGAGCACCACGACGAACACCGTCGGCACGCGCCAGGTGGCCGGCGGCAGCAGCACCGCGAGCAGCGGAAGCAGGGCGCCCGAGGTGAACGCGATGGCCGACGAGAAGGCGGCCATCCAGGGATTCACCAGGTCCTCCGGGTCGAGCTTGAGCTCGGCGTCGGCGTGCGCGGCGAGCGCATCGTGCTCGGTGAGTTCGCGTGCCACCTGGTGGGCGGTGGCCGAGCTCAGGCCCTTGGCCTCGTAGAGGCCGGCCAGCTCGTCGAGTTCGGCCTCGGGGTCCTCGCGCAGCTCGCGACGTTCCTTGGCCAGCAGGGCGGCCTCGGTGTCGCGTTGAGTGCTCACCGAGACGTATTCGCCCAGGGCCATCGACACCGCGCCCGCCGCCAGCGCCGCGATGCCCGCGGTGAAGATGGGGCCGCGGTCGACGGTGGCCGCGGCCACGCCCACCACGATGCCTGCCGTGGACACGATGCCGTCGTTGGCTCCGAGAACACCCGCCCGCAGCCAGTTGAGGCGGTTGGCCAGGCCCGCGCCGTGCGGCTCGGCCTCGTGGGCGTGCGGGTTCTCGGCCGGTGCCGTCATTCGTCGACGGAGAGGACGCTCAGCGGCTCCCAGCCGTCACCGTCCACCTTGCGGGCGATGAGCTCGGGGGTGCGGGCCAGGAACGGCTTGATCAGCGCGCCGCCCTCGCGGAAGTGTTCGCTGGTGGCGTGCGCCATGAAGCCCTCGTCGGTGTAGCCCTCGAGCACCACGTACTCGGTGGGGTCGTCGATGCTGCGCGACCACAGGTACCAGAGATTGCCCGGTTCGTTACGCGTGGCCTCGGTGAGGGCGGTCAGCGCGCTGGGGAACTCGTCGGCGAGCTCGGGCTTGACGTAGAAGCGGACGTTGACGATCTGCACGGGCGGCATCCTTCGTTGGGGGAGACAGTGCCCCGAAGGCTACCCAGTCCCCACCGCCCCGGCGCACCGGATCCCCCGTTTACCCACCACCGGTGTCGGTTCCCCCCACCGGTTTCGGGTGCCGACGTCGATCTGGAACGACGGGGCGACCCGAAACCGGGGGCGTCACCGGAAACGACGGGGGTCAGTAGCCGGCCGAGCGCATCGGGGCCGGGCTCCAGAAGCCGTTCACCGTGCGGTAGCCGAGCTCCAACTCGGCGGGCGTTGCGTCGGGCACCAGCGGGGTGAACCGCTCCAGCCCGCCCCAGTCGCGACCCCAGTTGTTGCGCAGGTAGGTCGGGACCAGCGTGTGCGACAGCAGCGCGTCGGTGATGCCGAGCGGACCGCCGGACTTGCCCGCCATCCAGGTCTGGCTGTTCTTCTGGGTGGCGTCGGCGTCGGGCATGATCCGCCAGTCGGGCAGCTCCAGCACGCCGTTGCGGACCGCGACGGGACGCTGGCACGGGAACACCAGGCCGGGCAGCCAGTCGATGAGCACCGGATCGGTGCGGCCGACGACGTCGTTGAGGGTCCGCAGCTCCGGGACGCGCGGCGGCGTGAACGCCAACCACTCGCTCAGGGCAGGGGCATCGTCGACCACGTTCAGCCGGACCAGGGTCGCGCCGGGCGCGGCCTCGGCCAGCGGGAAGCGCAGGCTGCGCCACTCGGTCTTGGTCTCCATGGCGTCGATCGGGAGCTGCGGCGCCCCCACCGGGATCACCCGCCCGTCTGCGCCGACGCGGCCGTACTGGGCCACCAGCTTGCGGCCCTGCGTCAGGGCGCCGAGGCCGTTGATCGACTCGATGGAGCCGGCCGCGGCGACGGTCAGCAGCGGCGACGAGTCCGGAGCCTGGCCGGCGGCGAACGGCAGCTGGTACCAGTCGGTGGTCACCGCGGCCGGTCCCTGCGTGCGGTAGCTGCCGAGCACCGGGGTGGTGGCCGGGTTCAGGCCGTACGGCAGGCGGACGGTGCTGCTCTGCGGCGCCGGCGTTGCGGAGCCGCCGGTGCCGTCGCCGTTGCCCTCGCTGCCGTTCTCCTCGCTGTCCTCGCCGCTGGCGTCGTCGGTGGTCGGCAGGGAGGTCTGCGGTCCGCTGTCGTCGGATTCGCCGCTGGACTTGCGCTCCAGGGGGTCGATGCCGGTGTTCGACGGCACCCCGTCGGGGGTGAAGCCGACGTTCTCGCCGGCCAGAGCCGCCTTCGGGGTCGGTGCCGGACGTCCGTCGAGCGCCGCGGGCTTCAGGATCGACGCGGTGGGATCGCTCTCCACCAGGACGTCATTGGCCAGGGCGCACTCGTCGCCGGTCAGGGCCCGCACATTCGACTTGGCCCACGACCAGCTGTCCCGCTGCTCCCAGGCGCCCTTGGCGAACGAACCGAGCATGAACAGGATCACCAGACCGGAGATCACCGGCAGCGGGGACACCTTGAAGCGGTTGAGGCCGGTGCGCTGGTAACCGGTGCGCTTGGCCTCGTCGACGTAGTCGTTGCGGAAGTAGTACCAGAGGCCCATCAGCGCGCACAGGATCGACAGGGCCAGGACCACCCAGCCGAGTTTGATCCCGGCCACCTCGATCGGGCGGTCCCACCACGGGATGCCGTAGCTGCCGACGTACCACCACATGTTGGTGCCGGTGGCCGCGACCGCCGTCACCAACAGCACCGCGGATGCGAAGAACGCGCGGTTGCTCCGCGAACGCAGCAGCGCGGGCGACATCATGGCGGCCGTCGCGGCCACCAGACCCGCACCGATACCGGCGTAGATGCCCAGGTGGTGGGTCCACTTGGTGGGCGTGAACGAGATGAAGAACATGGTGCCGAGCATGATCGCGACCAGGCGCCAGATCGGTGCGCGGGCCACGCCGTTCAACGGGCTCTTGGACAGCAGGCGGAAGATCACCACCACCAGGGCCAGGAACATGATCAGAATGCCGAAGCGACGCGAGAACGTGCCGTCGCCGGTCTGCAGGATCAGGTAGTAGTAGCGGACCGGTTCCTGCCACCATTCGAGGGTGGGACCCACCTCGGAGGAGGTGGTGCTGCTCTCGATCAGCGGCATAAGCGGCTGCCAGTAGAAGATCACGTACAGCACCGAGGTGCCGGCGGCGAGCACCGAGGCGATCAGCGGCAGCAGACCGTCCCGCTCACGGCGGGAGACGATACCGCGCACCACCGGCCGCAGACCGGCGAGCAGAGCGGCCACCGCCATCAGACCGCCGGGCGCCACCGCGAGGGTGAAGGCGCCGATGATCGCGGCCACCGCGTACGGCAGCAGACGGCGGGTGGCGATGGCTCGTTCGACGGCGCACCAGGTCAGCAGGGCGCCGATGGCTTCCAGCGGTTCGAAGCGGATCCCGTTGTTGTACGGCAGCCAGATCGCCAGGAACACCAGGGCGCTGGACCAGATCGCCGCCTGGTTGGTGCGCACCGCGCGCCCGAGGCGGGGGATCACCTCGCGGCTCAGGAGCCACCAGCCGAGCAGACCGAGCAGGAAGGCGGGCAGGCGCAGCCAGGGCGCGCTCACGCTGATCTGCGTCATCCACGACAGCACCTGGTAGGGCCAGCCGAACGGATCCTGCGGCACGCCGAAGTAGCGGAAGTAGTTGTCGGCGTAGCCGGCTTCCTCGGTGATGCGAGCGACGGTGATGTTGTAGCCGTCGTCGGAGGTGTTGCCGCCGATCAGCCACCAGAGCGCGAGCACCACGATGACCACGGCGTCGGGGCCGCGGATGGTGAACCAGCCGCGAGGCAGGAACCGCTTGTGGCGGCGACCGTCGCGGGCGTCGAGGACGCCGAGGGCCAGCAGCGCCAGCAGCGTCATCACGATGCCGACGATGATGGCGGCCAGCTTCAGCGGGGTGGGGGAGTTGACGTAGCGGGTGTCGATGTCCGCGTGCAGGGACAGCCCGTCGCGCGAGGCGTCGGCGGGCAGGTCGGAGAAGACGCCGACGATCTGCGGACGCATGTCGGTGTCGTCGGTGCGGAAGCTGGTGCCGTCGCCGTCCAGGCCCGCGACCTGCGCCGTCACGCCGTCGGCGCCGCCGGTCAGCTCGAAGGCGCAGTTGGGGTTCGCCTGCGCGGCCTTGCGGTCGACGCTCAGCAGCAAGACGTCGCGGACGGTCATGACGATCCGATCCGTGTCGGCCTTGACGAACAGGCCGCGCGCGGACGCCTGCTTGCCGGACGCGGGGATCGTGGACATCAGCACGCCGCCGGACGCGGGCAGGTTCCGGGCCAGCGCACACGGCACCGTCAGGCTCATGTCGGCGGGCACGAAGGCGACCAGCGGCGCGGTCACGTTGCCGATGGTGTCGGCCTGCGGCCACTGCAGCGCGGCGCTGCGCTGCTGCACCGGGAGCAGCGGGGTGGCGATCGCCATCGCGAGGCCGATGAGGCCGGCGATCGCGGCCACCAGTTTCGCCACGCGGTAATCGTTGCGCTGCAGGAACGCCCACCGTCCGGCGGGCTGCGGGGTCGACGCGGTGTCGACGGTGTTTTCAGCGGTCATTTCGAAGGCTCCAGGCGGATCGAGCCGGCGCGGGCCAGGCCGGACTGCGACACCTGTTCCGTCGTGACGACGGCGGTGGCGGCGTCCGGGGCGAGCGGGGCCAGCTTCTCGAGCGTGCCCCAATCCTGGTGCCAGTCATGGTTCAGATAGGTGGGCACCACCGTGGGCTTGGTGGTGGCCTCGGTGATCGACAGCAAACCGCCGCCGCTCGTCGACATCCAGGTCTTGGACTGCATGTTCATGGTCACGTAGTCGGGCAGGATGCGCCACTGCGGCACCTGCGCCACGCCGTGCTGGAAGGTCATCGGCTGCTGGCACGGGAAGAACGCGCCCACCGAGAAGTCGATCAGCGTGGGCGCCTGCGAGCCGACCAGCTCCTGCAGGGTCTGCAGCTTGGGCGCACGCGGCGGCGTGATCCCGATGAACTGCATGGCGCCGAGGTTGGTGTCGTTGAGCACCAGGCGCATCACGGTGGCCCCGGCGGGCGCCGAGGACATCGGGACGCGCAGGTTCCGCCACGGACGGTTGGCGATCTTCGGCCCCGGGTCGATCGGCAGCACATTCGGGCCGACGCGCTCGAACTCGCCGTTCGCACCGGTCTTGCCGAACTGGACCACCAGCGACTGGCCGGGGATGTGGGTGCCGTTGGCGTCGATCGAGCCGATCGCGCCGGCGGTGGAGAAGACCAGCAGCGGGGAGGCGTCGCGGGCCGGCAGCTGGTACCAGCCGGTCTGCAGGTGGGCGTTGCCCTGGTAGCCGAAGCTGCCCAGGACCGGCGTGATCGCCGGATCCAGGCCGAACGGCAGGGCCACGGTCGAGCCGTTGACCGTGCGCGGGCCGGTGCCGCCGGTGGTGCCGGCGCCCAGGGTGCCGATCGTGGAGAACGGGCGGGACGTGGATCCGGAGACGTGCATCTGGCCGGGCCGCGACACGATGGCCTCGGGCGAGAGGTCGGTGGCCACGCCGTCGGGCGTGAACCCGACGTTCTCGGTGCCGGCCAGCGTGGCCGAGGCCGAGCGGCCGTCGGCCGGGGTCAGGAAGTTGGCGTTCGGATCGGGCTCGGCCAGGACCTGATCGGCCATGCCGCACGAATCGCCGCCGAGGGAGGCGAGGTTGTGGCTGAGTCCGGTCATCGCCTCGCCGCGGGTCACGACGGCCTTGCCGAACATGGCGAGGGTGACGAGCACGGTGACGGCGGCGATGATCGTGATGGGCGAGGAGGCCACCGCCATGCGGCGGACGTCGGCCGCGCTGTCGGGCTGCCCTTCCGTGTGGTGGGCCATGCCGCGGTTCTTCACGTAGTCCAGGCGCAGGGTCTGCCACAGGGCGACGGCCACCGCGGCCACCGCGAGGATCAGGATCAGGGAGGACAGCGGGCGGCCGGCGATCGACGGTGCCTGGTCGAACCACGCGATGTTGTAGCGCGCCACGTACGGCCAGGCGTTGTAGCCCGCGGCGACGGCGGCCAGCCCGAACAGCAGCCCGGCGATGAACACCGTGAGATTGCGGCTCGAGCGCGCCGCGGCCTGGGCCACCGCGAGGGTGCCGGTGGCGGCGAGGGCCGCCGCGAGCCCGGCGAAGACGCCGAACTGGATGGACCACTTGACCGGGACGAAGAAGAACAGCAGCAGGGTCACGGCGAAGGCGCCGACCAGGCGCCAGGCCGGCCGTGGCTGCACGCCGTCGATGGTGCCGCGGCGCAGCAGCAGCGCGGCGGTGACGATGGCCCCGGCGAACAGCAGCAGCACCGGGATGCGGCGTGCGATGGAGCCGTCGGGTGTGGTCACGGTGAGGAAGTAGTAGCGCAGGAACTCCTGGCTCCACGGGATGATCGGACCGGTCTGGTAGCGGATCTTCATCGCTTCGATGACGGTCATCAGCGTCTGATCGCGGAAGACCACCACCAGCACCACCAGCGCGGTGGCCCCGATCGGCGCGAGGAGCGCCGACAACGGGTCCTCCCGGCGGCGGGCGGCGAGGATCCTCAGCAGCGAACGGGCCGAGACCAGCAGGATCGCGACGCCGATGACGCCCTGCGGCGCCAGGGCGAGGGTGAACGCGGCGCCGACGGCGGCCAGCGCGGCGGGCAGCAGCTGCTTGGTGGAGATGGCCTTCTCCGCCGCCCACCAGGTGAGCAGCGAACCGAGCACGATGATGCCTTCGGTGCGCAGGCCGGCGCAGAACGGCAGCCAGAACGCGACGAAGACCGAGGCCGCGGCCCAGCCGGTCCACCCGGTGGCCTTCACGGCGGTGCCCAGGTTGGGCAGGATCACGCGGCTCAGCAGGTACCAGGACACCAGCCCGGCCACCAGGGCGGGCAGATGCATCCACAGCAGCGACGGGGACACCTTGGACCACTGGGCGAGGAAGCCGTAGTACCAGTCGAAGGGGGCCTCGGCGATGCCGAAGTAGCGGTAGTAGTTCGAGAGATATCCGGCGGCGTCGGCGGTGCGGCCCATGTTGAGGATGTAGCCGTCGTCGGGTGCGCCCGCGCCCAGGAACAACCAGATCACCAGCACGGCGGTGACCGCGGCGTCGGTGAGCCGGGGCTTGAGCGACCGGAGCCAGGCGAGTGCGCCGCCGCGGCGGTTGGGCGGCGCGCGGTAGCCGCGGAGGCGGTCCAGGCAGTACAGCGCGAACAGCGCCAACACGGTGGCCACCACGGCGAGGGCCATCACGAGGGTCTTGAGCAGCGACGCCGACGACTCGTAGCGGTTGTCCACGGTGATCGTCGAGCGCATGCCCGCGGCCGCCAGGGTCTGCACCTGGTCGGTGGACAGGTCGGTGAACAGGCCGTCGATCTGCGGGCGGGTGTCGGGCGCGAGCACCTTGGCCGGCCCGAGGCCGACGAACTGGGCGCCCGGGCCCGCCGGGGAGGAGAAGATGTGCAGGTTCTTGCAGTCGCCGGAGGCGAGCTGTTCGAGGGTGGCGCTGCCGGCGTTGTTGGCGCGGAACAGCACGGTGACCCGTTCGCCGTTGCTGTTGACGATGAGCGAGTTGTTGGTCTGGCGCTGGGCGCCCGGCGGCATCGTGGTCAGGACGGTGCCCGGGGTGCGGGCGGCCTCGGCCAGCGGCGCGCACGGGATGCGGATGTCCAGGGCCTGCGAGGTCTGCGCGATGAGCGGCGCGACGATCGACGGGTCGTCGGCGGCCAAGTCCTGACCCTGCGGCCAGGTGATGGTGGCCTGCGTCGTCGACACCGGCAGGAACGGCACGGCCAGGGCCGCCAGAATCGCTACGACACCCGCGACGGTGGCGAGCAGTCGTGCGTGCGGAGCCGACAGCGGCGCCGATCGCGGTGGGCGCTCGGTCTCTTCGATGTCTGTCGTCGGCTCAGGCACGACTTCTGAGGTTAGTCGAACATGCTGAGTGCGTCCCAAACGCGCGCCGCGCGGGAGGCGGGCGGAATCGCTGGAGCGAGACCCTCGCCGTCGCCGAACCGTCAGTAACGGATCGGCGCCGGGCTCCACAGGCCGCTGCGGACGCGGGTGTCGTAGTCGATCACGGCCGGGCGGGCATCGTCGTACGGCTGGTAGCGCTCGAGCGCACCCCAGTCGCGGCCGATGTCGCCCTGCAGATAGGTGGCGACGGTCTCCGCGCGCTGGGACACGTCGAGCCAGCCGAGCGGTCCGCCGCCCTGCGCGCTCTGCCAGGCCCCGACGGCGGCGGCCAGGTCGGCGCCCGGCTTGATCCGCCACAGCGGAGTCTCGGCGACGCCGGCGTGGAAGTTGAAGGGACGCTGGCACGGGACCACCAGGCCAGAGGTCCAGTCCGCATGCACCGGGTCGGTGCTGCCGACGGTCTCCTGCAGCGTCGTCATCTCCGGCAGCCGGGGCGGGGTGACCACCAGGTAGTGGTCGCCGGCCAGGTTGTGGTCGTCGGCGACGATCCGGATCGCCGTGAGGTTCGACGGCAGGCCGTCGGTGTCGATGCGCACGTTGCGCCACGACGGATTGGGGCCCGGGTCGATCATCGCGACGCCGCCGGTGGGCGCCAGCGAACTGTCGCGGGTCTCCGGCCCGATCGGATCGTCGGTGTACTCCAGCCGCAGTTCACCCTGGTAGAAGCTGCCGGCCACGGAGAAGGTGATCAGCGGGAAATCCCGATAGTCGGCGGGCAGGCGGTACCAGCCGGAGGTGAGGCCGGCCGGGGTCTGGGTGTCGGCGGAGTAGCTGCCCAGCACCGCGGTGCGTTCCGGGTCGAGCCCGAAGGGCAGGGCGGCCAGGCTGCCGTTGATCCCCGGCGTGTCGAGCACGCCGCCGCCGGTGCCGCCGCTGTTGGCGATCAGTAGGTCGGGGTCGGCGGACGCGGCGCCGGCCAGCACCCCGAGGCTGCCGGAGGAGGCCCGCGCATTCAGGTCCAGCGGCACCCCGTTGGCGGAGAAACCGGTGGTGGCGCTGCGATCGGAGCCGGACGGTTGGCTGGTGGGCCCGGCGAGCGGATCGCGCAGGCTCGAGTCCACCGGCGTCAGCAGGTAGTCGCTCGGCGCCGATTCCACCCACACCTTGTCGGCCATGCTGCACGGGCGGCCGGCGAGGGCTTCCAGGTTGCTGCGCGGCACCGAGTACGACGCGGACTGGTTGATCCCGGCGAAGATCGCGGTGACCAGGGCGAACACGACGAGCAGTCCGGCGGCCACGCCCATCGGTGCGCGTCCCGGCCAGGCGAAGCTGCGCCGCAGTCGCGCCCAGCGCACCTGCTCGGGGTGATCGAGCACCGGATCGGTGCCGGTGAACGGCTCGCGGAAGTGGAACCAGAGGGCCACCGCCAGCAGCACGAGTGTCAGGTACAGCAGGATCTGGCCCACCATGGCGCCGCCGATGGTCACCTGCCAGACGCCCCACGGCATGCCCCACGCGGAGGAGTAGTAGTACGAGTTGGGCGCGGTCAGCGCCAGACCCGCGATGAAGACCACCAACGCGCCGAACAGGGTGCGGTTGCGCCGCGAGTGCGTCGCGCCCGAGCTGGCCGCCACCGCCGCCAGCGCCGCGAGGGCCGCGGCCAGACCGGCGAAGACACCGAAGTGGTGGGTCCACTTGGTGGGGGTGAACATGAGGAACAGCAGCGAGGCGAAGGTGATCCCGACGATGCGCTGCGCGGGACCGGCGGCGGTGCCGGGGATCCGACCCTTCCGGATCAGCACGGCGCCCGCCACGATCAGCGACAGCACCATCGCGAGCACGGCGAACCGCCGCATGATGGAGCCGTCGGCGGAGAAGGCGAACAGCGACGAGTATCGGTCGATCTCGTTGTACCAGTTCAGCGACGGTCCGACGGCGGTCTTCATGGTCGAGCTCTGCAGGAACGAGGCCAACGTCAGGTTGGTGAAGACGACGAACAGGACGAAGGTGCCCGCCGCCAGGATCGGCGCGATGAGCGAGGCGTAGGCCCACTTCGCGGTGCGGCCGGTCTGGGCGGCGACCTCCCGGGCGCGCCGGACCAGGGCCAGCAGCATCGGGCGGGCACCGGCCACGAGTGCGGCGACGGCTAACACCCCGGTGGGGCCGGCGGCGATGGAGAAGGCCGCGATCAGGCAGGCGAGGGCGGCAGGCAGCAGGCGGCCGGTGGCGATCGACCGTTCCACCGAGCACCACGCCAGCAGGGCGCCGAGGCAGATGATGGGTTCCGGCCGCAACCCGTTGTTGAACGGGAACCAGCAGGCCAGGAACACCGCGGCGGCGGTCCAGGCGGGCGCCGAGCCGGCCGAGTGCAGCCGACCCCGCATCCCCGCGGTGGCCCGACCGAGCCGGGGCAGCACCTCGTGGCTGATGATCAGCCAGCTGGCGATGCCGCAGGCCAGCGCGGGCAGCCGCATCCAGGGACTGGCCACGCTGACCTGGCTGAGCAGGCCGAACACCTGGTAGTACCACCCGAAGGGAGATTCGGGTGCGCCGAACCAGCGGAAGTAGTTGGCGGTGTAGTCGCTGTCCTGGGCCACCCGCGACATGGTCATCAGGTAGCCGTCGTCGGAGGTGTTGGGGCCGATGAAGTGCCAGACGAGCAGCAGCGCGATCACCACGCCGTCGCGCGCGTTCAGCCGCCACCACCGGGCGGGGAACACGCGCCCGTGGCCGCGGCCGTCGGTGGCGTCCAGCCGGGCGAGGGCCAGCAGCGAGATCAGCGTGGCGGCGACGCCGACGATGATGGCCAGCCACTTGAGCAGGGTGGGGCTGGTGCTGTAGCGGGAATCGATCACCACGTGGGCGGTCAGGCCGGGCAGCGCGTCGGCCGAGCCGGACAGCTGGGTGAACAGGCCGGTGACCTGCGGGCGCTGGTCGCCGAGGTCGTCGTCGCTGGTCGAGGCGGTGCGCGGCTGGCCGTCGTCGGTGCGGAGGCCGACGAAGGCCGCGGTCACCTCGGTGGCGTCGGCCGAGACCGTGATGGTCCGGCAGTCCCCGGAGAGCACCTGGTCCAGCGGGGCCGACAGCAACGGGATGTTGCGGTTGACCACCTCGACGGACCGGTCGGCGGCGAGGGCGTCGCTCGATCCCGTCACCCGCACGAAGAGGCCGCGTTCGGCGGCCTTGGGGGCGGACGGGGAGGTGGTGGACAGCAGGACCTGCTGGCCGCGCGGGAGTTCGGCCACCGCCGCGCAGGGAATGGCGGCCTCCAGCGTGACCGGCGCGTACGAGATCAGCGGCGCCGAGACCGAGTTGACGGTGCCTTCCTGCGGCCAGCTGATCTCGGCGGTCGTCTGCTCGACGGGAAGCAGGGGAGCCAGGAGTGCCAGAAAGAACCCGAGGAGGCCCGTGATGATGGCGGTGACTTGGGCCCGCCGGACCGAGAACGATGGCACAGGGGCATCGTAGCGATGCCCCTGTGCCATCGGGTCAGTCGTGGTGCGCGACGGCGTGGTGCCGGGCGCGCGGGATCAGTTGTCGCCGCTCCAGTTGGCGACGGCCCAGATCACCAGGATGTCGATCGCGATGACCAGGATCGACCACCACGGGGTGTACGGCAGCCACAGGAAGTTCGCCACGATCGACAGCGAGGCGATGATGATCGCGCAGACCCGGGCCCAGGTGGCGCCGAGGAACATGCCGACGGCGATGCAGACGCCGATCACGCCCAGGACGATGTGAATCCAGCCCCAGGTGGTCAGGTTGAAGGCATAGATGTAGTCGGAGGTCACCGCGACGAGGGTCTCGTCGTTGGCCACGGCGGCGATGCCCTGGAAGAAGGCCAGGACCGAGGCGACCAGCAGCAGTGCGGCGGCGGCCCAGGTGGTGCCGGCGGCCCACGGGTTGCCGGGTTCGCGATTGACGGTGGGGTTGTTGTTCGCAGTCATGACCTGTACTTATCACGTCGCTCGGACTGAGATCGGGTAGGTCAGCAGATTTCCGCGCAGAAACCCGACGATGGCGCAGATCGTGCTGATCCGGTGATCGGACTGCGATCTCTCGTAGACTTCGCAGCATGTCCACCGATCGGTCCGCTGCCGCTGCTCCGCTGCCCATTCTGCTGCTCAACGGGCCGAATCTGAACATGCTCGGGACCCGCCAACCGGAGGTCTACGGGAGCCTTACCCTCGACGACGTGGTGGCGCTGGTGGAGCGGACCGCCGCCGAGGCCGGATTCGGCGTGCAGGCGCTCCAGACCAACCACGAGGGCGTGATGCTCGACGCGATCCACGCCGCGCGCGGCGCGATCAGCGGCATCGTTATCAACCCGGGTGCGTGGACGCACACCTCGGTAGCGCTGCACGACGCCCTGGTGATCCCGGAGGTGCCGATCGTGGAGGTCCACATCTCCAACGTGCATGCGCGCGAGTCGTTCCGCAGGCACTCCTACGTGTCGCCGATCGCGGCGGGCGTGATCGCCGGTTTCGGTGTGCAGGGCTACGAATACGCCGTCCGTCGTCTGGTGACGCTCATCTCTTGATGCGGGTTCGGGGTCGTCGGACGCGTACGGTGGATTCATCGGTGCTTCGGCACCGCGCGTCGTAGAACGCTCCGGAGATCGCAGCCGATGTCATAGTTGCCGGCCGATCACTGACTTTCCTGCGGCGAACGGATACGCACACCTGCGTGTTCGCCACGTGACTTTCCTTGCGGTGGCTCGGCCGTGCACTCACTGTGCCCCGGCCCGCCCATGCGCGCCGGGAGGTCCTTAGCCGTAAAGGGCTGACATCACCATGACCACCACTTTCGCCGAACTCGGCGTCCCCGCTCCGATCGTCGGAGCACTCGCCGCCGACGGCAAGACCGCGGCCTTCCCGATTCAGGAGCACACCCTCCCCGACAGCCTCGCCGGTCGGGACGTGCTCGGCCGCGGCAAGACGGGCTCGGGCAAGACCCTGGCCTTCTCGATTCCGCTGGTCGCGCGCCTGGCCCAGGCCGGCCGCAAGCGCACACCGGGTCGTCCGACCGGGCTGATCCTGGCGCCCACCCGCGAGCTGGCCACCCAGATCGCGACCGCGCTGACCCCGATGGCCGAGGCGATGGGCCTCAAGGTCACCACCATCTTCGGCGGCGTCAAGCAGGCCGGTCAGGAACGCGCGATGCGCGGCGGCGTCGACATCGTCGTCGCCTGCCCCGGTCGCCTCGAGGATCTGATGGGCCAGCGCATCGTCTCCCTCGACGACGTGGCCGTGACCGTGCTCGACGAGGCCGACCACATGGCCGACCTGGGCTTCCTCCCCGGTGTGACCCGCATCCTGAACGCCACCCCCAAGGGCGGCCAGCGCATGCTGTTCTCGGCCACCCTGGACAACGGCGTGGACAAGCTGGTCAAGCGCTTCCTCGATCGGCCCGTCACGCACTCGCTGGAGGAGGCCACCAGCCCCGTCGAGAAGATGACCCACCACGTGTTCGAGGTGCGCTCTACCGGCGACAAGAACGATCTGGTCCAGGAGCTGGCCTCCGGCACCGGGCGCCGCATCCTGTTCATGCGCACCAAGCACCAGGCCAAGAAGTTGGCCAAGAAGCTGACCGCGGCCGGTATCCCGTCCGTGGATCTGCACGGCAATCTGTCGCAGAACCAGCGTGACCGCAACCTGGCCTCGTTCGCGGCCGCCGACGGCGCCCGCGTGCTCGTGGCCACCGACGTGGCCGCCCGCGGCGTGCACGTCGACGACGTCGAACTGGTCGTGCACGTGGATCCGCCCGCCGAGCACAAGGCGTTCCTGCACCGCTCCGGCCGCACCGCGCGCGCCGGCAGCAACGGTGACGTGGTGACCGTGTGCCTGCCCGAGCAGCGCGCCGACCTCCGCAAGATGCTGCAGAAGGCGGCCATCAAGGTGACGCCGCAGCAGGTCACCGCCTCGTCGGCCGCTGTCGACGAGCTGGTCGGCGAGCGCGCTCCGTACCGGGAGCCCGCTCCGGAGGCGGCACCTCAGCAGCAGCAGCCGCGTCGCCGCTCCGGCGGCGGTGGCGGCGGCCAGGCCCGCTCGGGTCGCGGCGGCGGTCAGGGTCGCGGATCGGGCCGGGGCGCGGGTGCTTCCAGCGCCACCGGCGGCGGTCGTAGTCGCGGCAACAGCGGTCGTCGGGCCGATGGTGCCGGCGAGTCCGGCCAGCGCATGTACACGTCCTCGTCGTCGCAGCCGCGTACCGACAGCGCCGGTGCTCCGGCGCAGCGTCGTCGTCGCAGCGCGCGACGCCCGGCCGGTGCACCCACCGCTCGCTGACACTCCATTCGCTGATACACGTCGCGGTGGTCGCCCCAGTGGCGACCACCGCGACGTGGCGCGCGCATCGCCCGCCGGTCCGCAGGTGGATTCCAGGCACTAAGGTCGGCGGGGTGGCGCCGTCGGCGCCGACCCGAGCGAGAGGTGCCCCACGATGAATCCGGTGGTCGGAGAGATCCTGCCGATGGCGGTGGGCGTGGCGATCTCGCCGATGCCGATCATCGCCGTGATCCTGATGCTGCTCGGCGGAAGTGCGCGCACCAAAGGCCTCGGCTTCGCGGTGGGCTGGCTCGGCGGGCTCATCGGAGCGACGGCCGTCTTCATCGCCCTCGGCGACGCCGTGGACCAGACCGATGAGCCCGGAACGGCTGCCGGCTGGATCAAGATCGTGCTGGGCATCGGGCTTTTGCTGGCCGGCATCAAGCAGTTCCGCGCGGACAGCAAGGGCACCCCGGCGTGGCTGACGGCCATCGAGGAGATGACCTGGCTCAAAGCGACGGCGCTCGGCGTCGTGCTCGCAGCCGTGAATCCCAAGAATCTGATGCTGTGCGCTGCCGCCGGTGTCGCGATCGGATCGGCCGGGCTCGCGACGGGCCCGCTGGTCGGCGCGGCCGGCGTCTTCGTGGTGCTGGCCTCCGCGAGTGTCTTGGCTCCGGTGCTCGCCTACCTGGTGGCCGCGGACGCGCTGCGTCGCCCGCTGAACGCGATCAAGGAGTGGCTCGACGCCAATAACCAGGCGGTGATGGCGGTGCTGTTCGTCGTCCTGGGCGTGGTCCTGATCGGCAAGGGCCTGGGCGGACTGTGACCGCTCAGCGGCGGGAGAGGGCTTGGTTGACGGCGTTGCGCATGGTGCCCGCCCAGCGCGGACCGTGGCCGGGCAACAGCAGACGCGCGTCGGTGGTGGCCAGTGCCTCGAGCGACTCGGCATTGCGGTCGGGGTCGTGGGTGAAGACCGGGCTTAGACACTGCGGCCCGGGCGGGGTCGTGGTCGGATGGGCGCTGATCAGCGCGTCGCCGGAGACCAGTGCCTGCCCGTCGGCCACCAGAAACGCGGTGTGCCCGCGGGTGTGCCCGGGCGCGGGCACGGCGACCGGGGCACCCGGCAGCGCCGCCAGATCGGGAAACTCGGTGGCGTCGTCGAGCCCGGTCTTGTCGAGGGCGCCCAGCGGAATGATCTGGCCGAGCCAGCGCAGCACCCGAGGCCGCCAGGCGATCGGCGCCAAACTCGCCGCGGTCGCCTGCTCCAGGTACTCCCGTCGCGCATGCGCCACCTCGTCGGCGCCGGCGTAAACCTCGAACCGATACCGCTGCCGCAGCCGCACCAGGCCGCCCAGGTGATCGACGTGTGCGTGCGTCAGCAGCGCGGCCCGGATCTCCTCGGGCGCACCGCCGACGCGGCGCAGCGACTCGAGCACCGCCTCGGCGTGGCCGGGGTAACCGCCGTCGATCAGCGTCACGCCGTCGTCGGACCGCAGGATCACCCAGTTCACCGTGTCCGTGGACACGAAATGCACGTCGCCCGACGCACCCGTCGAACTGTCGATCCGCAGGTCCATGGCCGCTCCCTCGCGAAGGCTAGTTGCGGACCACCAGAACGAACGGGCCCACTTCGGTCACCGTATAGGCCGGATCGTCGAAGACGGCCGGATCGAAGGTCACCGTGTACCGCTTGATGTTCGGATCGTTCGGGTAGACGTCCTTGGCCAGACGCAACGTGTAGCCGTCGGCGCTGTAGCGGAAGACGAAAGCGTCCGGCGTCCGCCACGGACTCGCCTTCATGCGGGCGGCCAGCTCGGCCGGATCGGAGGCTTCCGCCCACTGCGCGATGGTGGCCGCGCGGGCCTCGAACTCCGCCAGCGGGTTGGCGTAATGCGAGGTGAGGCCCTGGAATCCCCAGTACGGGTAGATCGACAGGAAGCTGAAGTCGGCGGTCAACACCACGTTCTCGGTGGCCGGTCGGCCGGTCTGCTCCCGGATGAGGCGATGCAGCTCGGCGTAGTACGACTCCGACCCGGCGGGCCGGTGATCGCCGCGCTGGCCGTAGCCGTCGGTATCGGTGTAGGCGATGGTGATCTCGCTCGACAGGGTCGCCGGGACCTGCTGGGCCACGCCGACCGCGCCCACGGCGGCCAGCACGCCGACCACCGTGCGGATGTCGCCGAAGCGGCCCACCGCGGCCCGGGACAGCTCCACCACGCCGAAGACTCCGGCGGCCGCGAGGATCGCGGCGGTAACCGCTTCCAGGCGGAACGAGAGCAGGGTGCTGCCGATGGCGGTGCGCGCCAGCGACGCGAGCGTGAGTACGACGATCCCGACCAGGGCAGCGGCGAAGGAGAAGGCGATCGTGCGACGACGCATGCGCAGCACCGCCCACACCAGCCCGATCAGGGTCAGCAGGCCGAGCAGGGTGACCTGGAACATGGGCAGACCGATCAGGGCCCCGCCCTCGGGCAGGTAGTGCTCGGCGGCACCGGACACCGTGACGGTGGAACCGAACCGCTTGAGGAAGTACGGGGCCCAGAAGATCAGCGCGATGGCGATCGCCAGCACGCCCATCACCAGCAGGCGGACCAGCACCGCGAGCATGGGCGCGCGTCGCTGCGCGGCCAGCATGTCGGCGGGTATCGCGCTGTTGCGGGCGGCCAGCCACGCCTGCACCAGGTACACCAGCGCGATCAGGATCGCCGCACCGGCGAAGAGGGCGGTGTAGAGGGTGTAGACCGTCGCCGAGACACCGAGGAACACCCCGGCCGCGATCACCGCGAGCCAGTTGGTGCCGGTCGAGGCCGACGGGCCGTCGGCCAGTCGGCCGCCGCCGCGCAGCGCCGAGGCGATCACCACGAGCATGGGCACGCCGACCAGGATGAGCACCGCGGCGTACGGCTCGGGTGAGGCGAAGTAGAGCGTGGCCGCGGTGACCGCGAGGCCGACCCCGGTGCCGACGCCCACGCCGACCATCCGATTCCACAGCGCCACGCCGAGCGCGGCGGCGGCGGCCATCGAGACGATGGCCCACGGCTTGTAGGCCTCCCACCCGGGCAGTCCGAGCAGGTCGGCGTAGCGTCCGCCGAACCAGAACCAGGTGGCCGGGTAGTACGGCGGCAGGTCCACGTAGGTCATGTCGGCCAGGTGGGGGCTGCTGGTCAGGCGCGTGAGGTATTCGGTGCGGAACTGCTGATCGGCGGTCAGGCCGTGCAGGTAGAGCTTGGTGGCGCCCAGCGGCATGCCGAGGCTCACCGTCACCAGACCGGCCGAGGCGACCGATCCGAGCCACGACGACGCCAGCCGCCACGACGGCCGGTACCGCGCCGTCACCACGGCGACCACCGCGACCAGCACGAAGAGCACCTGGCCGAGGGTGGTCAGGGCCCGGGTGACGTTGGAGGTGTTGTACGCCGGCCAGGCCGCCGCGTCGATCACGCGCAGGCCGACCATGCCGACCACTCCGCCGAGGATCAGCGCCCCGAGCAGTTCCAGCAGGTCGCGTCCCCGGCGAGGTGCGCTCACCATCGGTTAGACGGGAAGCTTGCGGAAGATCGGGCGCGGGATGTGCCGCAGGACCATCATGATGAAACGGAACGGACCGGGCACCCAGATCACGTCCTTGCCCTTCTCCACGGCGGCGACCACGCGCTGGGCGACGTCTTCCTTATTCACCGTGAGCGGCGCCTCGGCCACGTGGGCCGACAGGCGGGTGCGGACCTGACCCGGGCGGACCACGAGCACGCGCACGCCGTCGGGGCGCACGGCCTCGCCCAAGCCCAGGTAGAAGCCGTCCAGACCGGCCTTGGTGGAGCCGTAGACGAAGTTGGAGCGGCGCACCCGCTCGCCGGCGACCGAGCTCATCGCGATGATCTGGCCGTGGCGCTGGGCGCGCATCTTCTCGCCGAGGAGCACGCCGACGGACACCGCGGCGGTGTAGTTGATGTCGGCCTCGAGGACTGCGAGCTTCTGGTCCTGCCAGGCCTGTTCGTCGTCGCCCTGGATGCCGAAGGCCACGATGGCCACGTCGATGTCGCCGCCGGCGAAGGCCGCGTCGATCACCGCCGGGTGCGAGGCGGTGTCGAGGGCGTCGAAGTCGAGCTGCTCGACGCTGCTGGCGCCCGCGGTCTTCATCGCGGCGACGGCGGCCTCGGCGGCCGGATCGTTCGGCACGGTCGCCAGGACCACGCGCATCGGACCCCGCGAGAGGTACTCGGCGGTGATGGCGAGGCCGATCTCGGAACTGCCGCCGAGAACGAGGATGGACTGGGGGACGCCGACGGCGTTGAACATGGGGATCTCTTTCGGTGAGTGAAGGGTGCGGGGACTAGACCAGTTCGAGTCGTCGACCCATGTCCGACATGAAGACCTGGTCCGGGTCGACACGACGGCGCACCTTGAGCCACTCGTCGACGCGCGGGTACATGGCGTGGAAGGCCTCGGCCGTGGTGCGCGAGTCCTTCGCCGTGTACAGGCGTCCGCCGATGGACATCACGCGATGATCGAGCTCGGAGACGAACTCGTGCAGGCCCTTCTTGATGGGGAAGTCCACGCAGATGTTCCAGCCCGGCATCGGGAAGCTCAGCGGTGCCTGATTGCCCTCGCCGAACAGCTTGAAGACGTTCAGGAAGCTGACGTGCCCGGAGCCCTGGATGTCGTAGATGATGCCCTTGAACTCTTCGACGGCCTCCGGCGGCACGATGAACTGGTACTGCAGAAAGCCCTTGGAGCCGTAGGCGCGATTCCAGTTCCCGAACAGATCCAGCGGGTGATAGAACTGCGTCAGGTTCTGCACCTTGCCGGTGTAGTTGCCGCCCATCCGGTAGTAGGCCTCGCCGATCAGGCCGAAGTTGAACTTGTTGGCCAGACCGTTGGGGAAGACGTCCGGGAAGTTCACCAGGGTCGGCGCGTCGAACTTGAGCGGGTCCTTGGCGAGCTTGTCGGGCAGCTGGTCCAGGGTGGCCAGCGAGCCGCGCGAGAAGGTGCCGCGGCCCAGCTTCGGCGGCTTACTGATCGCGTCGAACCAGCCCGAGCTGTAGGTGTAGTTCTCTTCGGAGCCGTCGGTGTGCAGCGCGATGGTCTCGTCGAGCGAACGGGTCACGGCGCCGTCGGCGATGAAGTACGCCGTCTCGGTGCGGGTCATCTTGATCTTGGCGCGCAAGATGATGCCGGTCAGGCCGATACCGCCGACCGTGGCCCAGAAGATGGAGGCGTCCGGGTCGTCGGGCGTGCCCTCGGGTGCCAGGGTCAGGACGTCCCCGGAGGCCACGAGCAGGTTCAGCTCCGCGACGTGGTTGCCGAAGCTGCCGGCGCTGTGGTGGTTCTTGCCGTGGATGTCGCAGGCGATGGCGCCGCCGACGGTCACCTGGCGGGTGCCCGGAAGCACCGGAACCCACAGGCCGTGCGGCAGCGCGACGCGCATCAGCGTGTCGAGGTCCACGCCGGCGTCGACGTCGACGAGCGCGGTGTCGCTGTCGATCGAGTAGATCCGGGTGAGCCCCGTCATGTCGATGGTGAGGCCGCCTGCGTTCTGAGCGTTCTCGCCGTACGAACGGCCCAGGCCGCGGGCGATGATGCCGCGGCTCAGGTACGACGGCTTGTCGGCCTTGCGGTCGGCGACCTGCGCGACGGCTTGGGCGATGACGTCGGGGTACGGGGTCGACAGGACGTGCCCCTCGATGGGCATGGTGCGACCCCAGCCCATCAGCGTCCGCGTCTGGATCGGGAGTACATCGTGGTTCTTCATCGCCTAGGAGAGTACTCGTCGGAATCTGTGGATTGCCTAGATGTGGCGCGCGTGACGCGAATAAAACGGACATTTTGCGCCCGTTTCGGGGGTTCTCGCGTCCGATAGGCTCACAACTGGAGACGGTGTCAGCACGACGGGAGGGAGTCGGCGGCGATGATCGTCGTGGGTTACGCGCCGGGGGCCTTCGGTCGGGTGTGTCTGGAGCAGGGGATCGTCGAGGCCCGACTAAGGGACACCGAATTGCTGGTGATCAGCGCGGTCTCGGAGGTGCGGGGCCGACGGATCGCCGACGCGGACGAGATCGCCCAGGTGGAGCAGCGGCTCAAGGCGTCCGGCCTCCGCTACCGACTGCAGCAGCCGATCGGCGCGACCCCTGCGGAGGAATTGCTCGCCGCGATGGATCACCCGGACGCCGAGATGCTGGTCATAGGCATGCGGCGGCGCACCCAGGTGGGCAAGCTGCTGCTGGGCAGCACCTCGCAGTACCTGCTGGTCTCGTGCGGCAAGCCCATCCTGGTGGTGAAGCCGTCCGCCGAGCATCGCAGCGCCCCGGTCGCCGACATCGACGACCGGACCGATCCGCCGCAGCTCAGCGGCGCCGAAGTGGAGCCCTGAGCGCGGCGGAGCCTGCCGTCAGCGCATGATCCGGGCGAGGAACGGGGTGGAGTCGGGCATCGACGCCAGGACCGCGCCGGAGTGGTCTTCGCCCGGGTACAGGTGGAACTCGATGGGCTGACCGGCAGCGAGCATCTGCGCGTACAGCGAACCCGCCGACACGACGGGGACGTCGGTGTCCAGCAGGCCCTGCCCGAGGAAGACCGGACGGTCGTAGCCGGAGTACGGGGTGCTCATGTACTCGACCAGTGCGCCCTGCACGCCGGGCACGCTCGCCAGCGGCCGGGTGAACCAGGTGTTGACGCGTTCGCCGGTGAGGGCGTCGGCGAGCTCGGAATAGCAGAGCTTCTCGGCCATCGAGAGCACCCGACGTCCGCGCGGGGTCAGCACCGATTCCACGTGCAGGTCGGGCCGGGCGTCGGTGAACCCGGCCAGGATGTAGGCAGCGTAGACGTTCAAGCCCGCCGGGAGAGCGACCGGCGGGAACGCCGGGCCGGCCTGCCAGATGACGTGCTCGATGTTGGCGGGGGTGCCTGTGGCGACGACGCCGCGGTAGTCCAGGCCGCTGCCGCGCGAGTAGGCGGTGGCCCGCCGGGCGGCGTTGAGGGCGGCGCCGCCGCCCTGCGACTGGCCGACGATGGCCCACTTCTTGGACAGTGGCAGACCGGTTTGCTGGGCGGCCTTGACCGAGTCGACGACCGAGTGCGCGGCGACCTCGCCGTTGAGGTAGCTCATCAGGCCCGGGGTGCCCAGACCCGCGTAGTCGGTGGCGACGATCGCGTAGCCCTGCCGCAGCCAGTGCCCGAGGTAGGCGTCGTCGCGTTCGGAGCGGGGCAGGGCCGACGGCGTGCAGTCGTCGCCGAGACCGGTGGTGCCGTGTGCCCAGGCGATCACCGGGTAGCCGGCCTTCGGGGCCGGCGTGCGCGGCAGGAAGATGGCGGCGGTGCTGGTCGCGGGCTTGTCGTGCACGTCGGTGGTGGCGTAGAGAATCCGGTAGGCCTTCCCCGCGGTCGGCAGGGAGACCGCCGGGTCCAGCGGGGTCTGCGCCAGCAGGGTGCCGGGTGTGCCGATGGGGCCCGAGTAGTCGCGAGCGTCGAGCCCGGACCACACGGCCTTGGGCGTCGGGTCGGCCTGGGCGGGGGCGGCGACCGCCGTGAGACTCACCGCGCAGGCGAGGGAGAGGACGGTCGTGGCGACCCGGCGCACCAGTGGCTTCATGACTGTTCAGACTAGGGGACATTAGGCTGTTAGGGTGCCCGACCCCGATCCCCGCCACGACCCGTCGCATCCGCCGCATCATGAGGACTTCGCGACGCGGCACGCGCCGATGCCGATCGAACTGCCCCTCGACGACGAGGAGGCGTCGACCGACGTCGACCTGAAGACCCAGCTGATCCGGTTCGTGATGACCGGTGCCGGGTCGGCGGTGCTCGACTACGGGCTCACCATGGTGCTGCAGTACGTGGTGGGGGCGCCGTTCGCGGTGGCCAAGGCGGGCGGCTTCATCCTGGGCACCACGGTGGCCTACCTGATCAACCGGCGCTGGACCTTCCGCGCCGAACCCAGCGCCGCCCGCTTCGTGGCCGTGCTCCTGCTGTACGCGACCACCTTCGCCGTCAACGTCGGGCTGTACGCGTGGCTGTCGGTGCTGTGGCCGGAGACGTGGCTGTACTCGGCCGCGGCCTTCGTCGTCGCGCAGGGTGTGGCGACGGTGATCAACTTCGTGGTGCAGCGAGTGGTGATCTTCAAGATCCGCTAGCTGGGCACCGGCCCGCAGCCGATCACCGAGCTGCGGTGCGGTGCCGTGCCGGTGTCCGCGCGGCGTCAGCCGTCGACCTTGGCGATGATGTTCTCGCCGTACCAGTTGAGGTGGTCGATCTTCTTCTGTAGCGGTTCGGTGTCGTTGCCGATGATGTACGGCAGGCGGAAGCCGACGATCACGTCGGTGATTCCCTTGTCCTCCAGTCGCTTGATGCCGTCGACGGTGTAGGCGTCCATGGAGATCACGTGGATCTCGAAGGGGTCGTTCTCCTTGCCCTCGGCCTTGCGGATGGCGGCGAGCTTGTCGAGCAGCTCGTCGAGCTCCTCGGCGGGACCGCCGCCGTGCATCCAGCCGTCGCCGCGGATCACGGCGCGACGCAGGGCGAGGTCGGCGTGGCCGCCGACGAGCAGCGGAATGGGCTCGGTGGGCGCCGGGGCCATCTTGATCTTCGGGATGTCGTAGAACTGCCCGTGGAACTCGAAGTAGTCGCCGGAGGTGAGGCCGCGGATGATGTCCATGCACTCGTCCATGCGCTTGCCGCGGCGGGCGAAGTCGACGCCCATGATGTCGTAGTCCTCCGGCCAGGGGCTGGTGCCCACGCCCAGGCCCAGCCGGTTGCCGGTGAGGTGGGCGATGGAGGCGGCCTGCTTGGCGACCAGCGCGGGCGGGCGCACCGGCAGCTTGAGGACGAACGGCAGGAAGCGCAGGGTGCTGGTCACCGCGCCGAGGGCGGCGATCTGAATGAAGGTCTCGACGAAGTCCTTGCCCTCCAGGAACTCGCGGTTGCCGTCCGGGGTGTACGGGTAGGTCGCGTCGGATTCCTCCGGGTAGGCCAACGAGTCCGGGATCGTCATGCCGGAGAAGCCCGCGGCCTCGGCGGCCTGCGCGAGCGGAGCGTAGTAGCTGGTGTCGGTCATCGCCTCGGCGAAGGTGAAACGCATGCCCAACACACTAGAACACGTTCTAGCCGCTGGGGCGGGGGTGGGTCGATCAGCGCCGGACGGAGATCGCTCCGCAGCCCGGCGAGAGGATCCGACCGGTCAGCCGCGTCGTGTCCGCGGTGAACGGGCCGTCCAACTGCATGGGCACCATCTCGTAGTCCCCGGGCCGATCGATCCAGCGCAGCGGGCTGAACATCACGTCGTCGCCGAGGCGGACACCGGCCATCTGGAAGGAACCTGGTTCGGTGTCCGGATTCTGCGGGGTAGGGCCGAAGGCGAAGGTCGCGTTCACCTGGTCGTCGATCAGGCCGCGCTTGATGGTGATCGTCACCGCGCTCTCGCCCTGCCGGCACAGGTAGGTGCCCGTCCAGGTGCCGAAGATCGCCGACAGCGGGGCATCGTCGGACGACGACGGTGCCGGCGAGGACGGGGAGGAAGAGGCGGAAGCCGACGTGCTGGTGGACGACGGCGCGGCCAGCGGCACCGGGGCGGGGTCGTCCGAACCCCGCAGTACCAGCCACGCGCCGAGTCCGGCCAGCAGCAATAGAAGCACGCCGCCGATGCCGCCGGCGATCAGCAGGCTGCGGCGCGAGCGCCCCTTCCCGGAGTCGTCGGCGTCGGCCGGCGGCGGGACGGGCGGATACGGGTGGGGCGGGTCCGGCCACTGGGCGGCGGGCATGGCCCGGGTGCGCGGCTTGGGCGACTGGGCGCCCGGTAGCTGGGCCGCCGGTTGCTGGAGGAGGGGCTGCGGGGGTGCCGGCTGCCCGGGTGCGGGACGCGGCGCGGGCGGGGCCGCCGGGTGGGGCGCCGCCGCCAACGCCTGCGCGAACGCGGTGCTCGACGGAAAGCGCTCGCGGGGATCCTTGGCGGTGGCGCGGGCGATGACCGCGTCGACGTGCGGCGGCAGACCGGACACCTGCGTCGACGGCGCCGGCAGCGATTCGTACAGGTGCGCGCGCAGCAGGGTCGCCGGAGAACCGTCGCCGTAGGGCGGGCGGCCGGTGAGCAGGTGGTAGGCGGTGCAGGCGAGCGAGTACTGGTCGGAGCGGTCGTCCACCTGCGCGTCGCCCAGGCTCTCCGGCGCCAGATAGCCCAGCGTGCCCACCGCCATGCCGGTCGCGGTCAGTTGGGTCCGTTCCGGGCCGGTGGCCACCCCGAAGTCGGCCAGCTTGATGGACGCCGCGCCGTCCTGCGCGGTGCGCCGACCCATCAGGACATTCGCGGGTTTCACGTCCCGGTGGGCCAAGCGGCTGGTGTGCCACGCGTAATCCAGCGCGGCGGCCACGGCGCGCACGATGTCCACCACCACCGGCATCGGCAGCCGCCCCTGCCGATGCATGAGAGTGGCGGCGTCGGAGCCGTCGATGTACTCCATGGTCAGCCAGAGCTGGCCGTCCACTTCGCCGCGGTCGTGCAGCCGGACGATGTTCGGATGATCCAGGGCGGCCAGCACATCGGCCTCGCGGGCGAAGCGGGCGCGGTAGACCGGGTCGCTGCTCAGCTCGGCGGCCACCAATTTGAGCGCCTCCTGGCGCGGCAACCGTGGGTGCTGCACCAGATAGACCGAGCCCATGCCGCCGTCGCCGATCCGGGACAGCACGCGGTAGCCGGCGATCGTCTCAGACATGGTGCTCCGTTCGGTCGCCGGTCGTCCTCACCCGCGGTCCGGGCCGCCGAAGTGCTCGTTGCGGCCCAGTCGCCGCAGGCGCATCCAGTCGCGGAAGCCCGCGACGTCGCGCTGCTGCACCAGGAAATACCACCCGAAGCGGGCGTACTCCTGCGGCAGGAGCTTGCGCATGCCCGGCTGGTTCATCAGGTAGCCGCGGTTGCGGTAGGTGAAGAAGCGCTTGGTCTCGTTGTCCGGGTACTGGGTGTGCATGCGCCCGCCCAGGATGGGCCGGAACTCGTCGCTACCGTCGGGGTGCAGGTAGGCGGTGGTCAGGCAGGTGCCGAAGGCGACGCCCGAGCGGGCCAGCCGACGATGCATCTCCACCTCGTCGCCGCGGACGAACAGCCGCAGGTCCGGCACGCCGATGCGGTCCAGGGTGGCGGCTGAGAACAGCGCGCCGTTCATCAGCGACGCGATGGCCGGCAGCAGGTCGTCGGTCTGGGCCTCGCCGTCGGCGAACAGTTCGCTGCGTCGGCGGCGCCACACCAGGCCGCGGCGCAGTGGGAAGGCCAGCGCGTCGGGGTCGTCGATGTTGACCACGACGGGCGAGACCTGCCCCAGGTCGTGACGGTGCGCGCAGGCGAGCAGGGTCGAGAGCACCTGCGGGCCCTCCGGGCGGCCGTCGTCGTCGGCGCACCACACCCAGTCGGCACCGAGGGCCAACGCGTGCAGCATGCCGAGGGCGAAACCGCCGGCTCCGCCGAGATTGTGCTGGGACGGCAGGTAGGTGGTGGGGATGGGCTGGGCGGCCACCAGGGCGCCCACCTCGGGTTCTGCGGCGTTGTCGACCACGATCAGGTGGTCCAGCGGCCGGTCCTGGGTGGTCAGCACCTTGAGGGATTCGGTCAGCAGTTCCCGCCGACGATGCGTCACGACGACGCCGATGATGCGTTCGGCCGCGGGTGCGCTCATGCGTCGGGCCCCGCGGTCTTGCCCTGCTCGGCCAGCACCTTGCGGACCTGCGCGGCGGCGTCGGGCCCCTGATAGGCGCCCACCACCTCCTCGATGCCGCCGTCCATGCGGATCTGGCCGTGGTCGATCCACAGGGCGCGGTCGCACAGCTGGGCCAGGAACTCGTTGGAGTGGCTGGCGAAGACGAGGATGCCCGAACGCTCCACCAGCGCCTGCAGGCGGACGCGGGCCTTCTTCATGAACTCGGCGTCGACGGCGCCGATGCCCTCGTCGAGGATCAGGATCTCGGGATCGATGCTGGTCACCACGCCGAGCGCGAGTCGCACCCGCATACCGGTCGAGTAGGTGCGCAGCGGCATCTCCAGGTAGTCGCCCAGCTCGGAGAATTCGGCGATCTCGTCGGTCTTGGCCAGCATCTGCTTGCGGGACATGCCCAGGAACATGCCGCGGATCAGGATGTTCTCGTAGCCGGAGATCTCCGGATCCATGCCGACGCCCAGATCGAAGACCGGCGCGACGCGGCCCCGGACCTGGCAGCTGCCGCGGGTGGGCTCGTAGATGCCGCTCAGCAGCCGCAGCAGCGTCGACTTGCCCGCGCCGTTGTGGCCCACCAGGCCCACGCGGTCGCCGTGCTTGAGGTGCAGGTTGATGTCGCGCAGCGCCTCGACCACCACGGTGCGCGAGTTGTTGGCGCCGATGACGCCGCCCGCGGCGCCGATGACGGCCTTCTTCAGGGAACGGGTCTTGGCGTCGAAGATCGGGAAGTCGACGCAGGCATCCCAGGTATCGACCCGGATGTCGGAATTGGTCACGGGGGACTCCTAAACCCAGTACGCCACGCGGGCGCGGTAGTTGCGCATCACCAGCATCGCGGCGGACAGGCCGACGGTGGTGCAGCCGATGACGACCCACCAGTGGTAGGCGGCCACGGACTCGCCCATCAGCGGCCCGCGAGCGATCTCCAGGTAGTGGTACATCGGATTGAGTTCCACCAACCGCATGCGGCCGGAGACGCGTTCGCCCTGGTCGCCAGTGAAGGTGTTGGTGGACCAGATGATCGGTGTCAGGAAGAAGACCAGGTTCACCGCGGTCTTGAGCAGCTCGCCGATGTCGCGGAACCGGGTGGAGAGCACACCGAAGACGATGGTCACCCACACGGCGTTGAGCACGAACAGCCCGATCGCCGGAATCACCAGCAGCGCCGTCCAGGTCAGCGGCTGCGGGAAGATGATCAGGATCACCACGTAGATCACGATGTTGTGCGCGAAGATGATCAGCTGTCGCCACACGATCCGGTAGACGTGCACGCTGATCGGCGCGGGCAGCTGTTTGATCAGGCCCTCGTTGGTGGAGAACACCACCGAGCCGTCGAGGATCGAGTTGGAGATGAAGTTCCAGAAGATGAATCCGAGGGCGACGTACGGCAGGAACCAGGTGAGGTCCTGGCCGAAGAGCTCGCCGTACAGCAGGCCCATCGCGAAGGCGGTGACACCGGTGGCGATGGTGATCCACAGCGGTCCCAGCACCGATCGCTTGTAGCGCTGCTTGATGTCGGTCCAGCCCAGGTGCAGCCACAGTTCCGAGTCGCGAAAGCCGTCGACGAGGTCCTTGACGCCCCGAGCGAAGGTCCGGGAGTCGGAGGTTGGTGGGGCGGGAGGAATATCGCCGTCGAGGTTTGCCACTGACACAACGGTTGAGGATACAGGCGAGGCGACCGACGGCCGGTTCCGGCGAGACGCGCGGGCACAGAAGGCGTACGACGTCCAATCTCCTCGGTGCACTGTCTATCGTGTGGTGCATGCCCTTCGACGTCGCCTCGGTGCGGGGATTGTTCCCCACCCTCGGCGACGGCTGGATTCATTTCGACGTTCAGGCCGGACAGCAGGTTCCCGACGCCGTCGCCAGTGCGATGAGCACCGGGGTACGGGCGCTTCCGGTGGGCCCGCGCGGGGCCTATCCGCAGGCGCTGGCCGCCGCCGAGGTGGAGCAGAGTGCGCGGCGCGCCCTCGCTGACCTGCTCGACGCCGATCCGGCGGGGGTGGTGCTCGGTCCGTCGCGCAGCATTCTGGTGGCGGCGTTGGCCGATGCGATGTCGGCCGAGGAGTGGGACGGCGAGGTGATCTGTTCCCGGCTGGACGACGAGGAGAACATCGTGCCGTGGCTGCGCGGGGCTCGCGCGCACGGGGCGCAGGTCCGCTGGGCCGAGCTCGACGTCTCCGACGGAACGCTCCCGGAGTGGCAGTACGCGGATCTGGTGCAGCGGCGCACCAAAGTCATCGCCGTGACCTTGGCCTCATCGGTGACCGGAGCGATCGTCGACGTCGCCCAGATCGCGAATTACGCCCGGGACTCGGGTGCGCTCCTGGTGGTCGATGCGTCGTCCGCGGCGCCGTACGTGCGGATGTCCATCGCCGAGCTCGGGGCCGACGTGGTGCTGCTCAGTCCCGCGCGGTGGGGCGGTCCGCGGATGGCCGCGATGGTCGTCGCCGATCCGGCGCGGCTGGAGTCGTGGTCGTGCGTGTCGATGGATCCGCGCGCCACCGGGCCGAGCCGGCTGGAGGCCGAGTCGCTGCCCGGTCCGATGCTCACCGGGGTGGTCGCGTCGGTGGAACATCTGGCGGGCCTGGATCAGGAAGCCACGGGCAAGCGTCGTCGCCGGCTGACCACCTCGCTCGACAGCACCTACGACTACGTGCAGCGCCTGACACATTATTTGGTCAATTCGCTGACGCAGCTCGGCCGGGTGCACGTGATCGGGGCCGACGCGCACCGCATTCCGGCGGTCAGCTTCGTCGTCGACGGCGTGTCGGCGGCCAAGGTGGCTCAGCGGCTCGCCGACAACGGGATCAGCGCCCTCTCTCAGGTGCCGAGTCGAGCGCTGTCGAGGATCGGAGTCACCGACGTCGGTGGCGCCGTGACCGTCGGTCTGGCTCCGTACGCGCTGCCGTACGAGATCGACCAGCTGGCCCGCGTTCTTGGGTCGTTCGGGTGAACTTTTGCGAAGACCCGTCGGAATAGGGCCCTTCGCCTGTCGTTAATCGGTCATTTCGGTACTGTATGACCAGCGCGTTGTGCAGCTACGGACCGCGCTGGGGGGGAGGAATGGCGAGTTGGCAGACCAGGGGAAGTTCAGCGACGTGACAGAGCGGGGTGCACTGTCACCGGCACAGGTCAAACAGTGGCAGGATTTTGTGAATGCGGCGTGGGAACTGCATCACGGTATTCGGCGACGCACCGATGAGGTAACCAATCTGACGCACTCGGAGTCGCGGCTACTCGAAACGCTGGCGTCCGCGCCGCGGCTGCGGATCTCCGACCTCTCCGAGCGCACGCACATCGGCATGAGCACGGTGTCGCGTCAGGTGGCTCGGATGATCGGGGCCGGCTACATCGCGGTGGCCGACGGTACTCGCGGGGACGCGCGGCAGAAGTGGGTGTGTATCACCCCAGAGGGGCGTGCCGCCCAGGCGCCGATCAACGAGGCCCGTGACCAGGCCGTGCAAGAACTGGTCTTCAGTGTGCTGTCCGAATCCGAGTTCGGGGATTTCGTCGACATGTTCCGGCGCGTGGGCGAGAAGGTCGCCGCCGACGGCGCCGACGACTGAGTCCTTCTCGCGCCACGGATACCGGCGGCTAGCCCACTTCGAGCAGGATCTTGCCGATGGTGGAACCGTCGACCAGGCGATCCAGCGCGGCGCCGGCTTCTGCCAGCGGGTAGACCGTGTCGATCACCGGGCGCACCGCTCCGGCGGCGATCAGCGGCCACGTGCCTTCCAGGGTGGCGGCCACCACCTCGGCCTTCGAACCCGGTCCGGTCGTCGGCCGCGCGCGGAGCGTGGTGCCCATGATGGTGGCGCGCTTGGCCAGGACCTTGCCCAGATCCAGTTCCGCCTTGCGGCCGCCGAGCATGCCGATCACCACCAGGCGTCCGTCCTTGGTCAGGACGTCGACGTTCCGGCCGAGGTACTTGGCGCCCACCACGTCGAGCACCACGTCGGCGCCGCCGAGCGGCTTGAGGGCGGCGACGAAGTCCTCGTAGCTGTAGTCGATCAGGATGTCCGCGCCGAGTTCGGCGCACCGCGCCAGTTTCTCGGGGTTGCGGGCGGTGACGGCGACCGTGGCGCCGAACGCCTTGGCCACCTGGATCGCATGGGTGCCGATGCCGCTGGATCCGCCGTGGATGAGCAGCATCTCGCCGGGTTGCAGGCGCGCGCCGACGAAGACGTTCGACATCACGGTGCAGGCCACCTCGGGCAGGGCCGCCGCGTCGCGCACGCTGACTCCGTCCGGGATGGGCAGCAGCTGCGCCGCGGGAACGGCCACCTGTTCGGCGTAGCCGCCGCCGGACAGCAGCGCGCACACCGGATCGCCGACGGCCCAGCCGGCCACCTGTGAACCGAGCGCGGCGATGTGCCCGGACACCTCCAGGCCGATGATGTCCGAGGCGCCGGGCGGCGGCGGATAGAAGCCGGTGCGCTGCAACACGTCGGCGCGGTTCACGCCGGCGGCGACCACCTTGATCACCACCTCGTCCGGCGCGGGGACCGGATCGGGGACCTGGGTCAACTGCAGCTGCTCACTACCGGTGATGGCGTACATGCCGTCGAGTCTTCCAGTGCGGCCCGACCGCGTCGACCTCTCGCGCGAGTCGCGGGTCCGAGCGGGGCCTCGAGTGAGGCGCAGTGCCGGTCTCGATAGGATGGTCGAGCACCAGGGAAGCGTGGCAGAGCGGCCGAATGCACTCGCCTTGAAAGCGAGCGTCTGTAAAAGGACCGGGGGTTCAAATCCCTCCGCTTCCGCCCTTGTCATGAGTCGCGACATCGCTCACACACGATGTCGCGACTCATCTGCTTTCCGGGTTAAAGGCCAAAATGTGTGTATGGCCCGGGCGTGGCGTGGGGGTGTTCTATCGGCTTCGGCCTCCCCATCCGTGTTGGATGCCGTTGCCGTCTTCCCAGTT